>JAESQN010000036.1 GCA_016765135.1 Robiginitomaculum sp. | reverse complement strand
TGCGCGCCCCCATCCCCCCTTCGGGGTACTTCCCCCGCAAGAGGCAGGGGAAGACAATAGCATGACCCCTGAAATCCTCGACATATTCGGGCGCAGCTTGCAAGCCGTAGGCTGGGTGTTTTTGCCGTTTTCTCTTACACCTTTGCTAGCGCTGGTTTTTCCGAAATCTAAATTCATCCGCAGTTTTCTAACCACACTCATCCAAATCATAGACGGATTTAATATGTGGGTGGGTGAGGCCGTAAAATGGCTTTTGCCCGTTTTGGTCGTTAGTATCGCATTCGGCGTTATCGCCTTATCGATATTTGGCCAAGCCTGGACGAAATTTGACGAAAGCGCGATTTATTTTCACGCAACCATCATCCTGCTGGGCTCCGCGGCCACTTTACTGGCCGGGAAGCATGTGCGCGTTGATATATTCCATGCAGGCATGCCGCCCAAGTCCAAGGCTTTGGTCGACCTACTCGGCTTTTACGCACTTATGCTGCCGTTTTGTCTGGTGCTTTTGTGGAACGCCCAAAGCTTTGTCGGGCTGGCCTGGGCTTCATTTGAAGGCTCGGCCGAGACGGACGGTATCAAAGGCCTGTTTATTCTCAAAACCTTCGTGTCCATATTTACCCTCATGATGCTGGCCCAAGGCCTATCACTGGCCGGGCGGGCGGTGTTGTTAATACGCGGTGCGCCGCTCCCGCCCCTACCTTCTAAAATAGACGACCCTTTCGAGAAAAGTCATGCGGGAGAGGGTCTATGAGCCCCAATGAATATCTGGCATTGTTGATGTTTGCTATCGCCTGCGCGGCGCTTATGGCAGGCTATGGCGTAGCTTTTACGTTGGGCGGCGTGTCTCTGATCTTCGCTGCTATTGGTGTGTTTACAGGACAATTTGAAGCCAGTTTTTTACTGGCCCTGCCCGGTCGGGTTTTCCCGCTGATCACCCGCGATATTCTCATGGCGGTGCCTTTGTTCGTGTTTATGGGGGTGATGTTGGAAAAATCCCGCATCGCCGAAGATTTGCTGGAGGCTATGGGGGATTTGTTCGGCAGTCTTCGCGGCGGGCTTGGCATATCAGTGATATTGGTCGGCGCTTTACTGGCTGCATCTACGGGCATTGTCGGGGCCACGGTAGTCACTATGGGGCTTCTCTCCCTGCCGACCATGCTGAAGCGCGGATACGCACCGTCCTTGGCATCAGGTTCAATAGCGGCTTCGGGAACCCTCGGGCAAATCATTCCACCGTCTATCGTCTTGGTCATCTTGGGAGACCAACTCTCCAACGCTTACCAAGAAGCCCAGCGCAGTCACGGCTTACAGGTCGTTGGGGGCGGCGGCACTATATCCGTGGGTGATTTGTTTGCAGGCGCACTCCTGCCCGGCCTGATATTGGTGGGACTTTACGCGCTCTATATCGCCATTGTCGCGGCCCTGAAACCACATATGGCTCCGGCCAGCGGATGGGATAAAGATGTACACATTGGCAAATTTATCCGCCGCACATTCGGTGCGATGCTACCACCACTGCTCCTGATTATAGCCGTGCTTGGCTCCATACTGTCTGGCTATGCCACCCCGACACGCGGCGCAGCTCTGGGCGCTTTGGGCGCAATTTTTTTGGCGGGCTATAAACTTGCTGACGACAAACCGAGCGTTCAAAGATTGATTGTCTTAGCCACATTAGGGCTTGGCGCCCTCATCATCACTGACCTCACGGGCATTGACATGCGGTTTAATCAAGACGGTTGGGTGATCAGCGAGCGCATCGCCGTGACATTGGCACTGGCCTTTAGTGGGCTGGCCATATTGGGGACGGGTGCGGCTTTGGCCTATCTGAAAAACAAAGGCCAATTGGCCGATGTGTCGCGCTCAACCATGTATATCACAAGCATGGTGTTTGTCATCCTGATAGGGGCCACTATGTTTAGCCTGGTATTTCGCGGCTTTGGCGGCGATGAACTGGTCGGGCATATGCTGGCCAGCGCACCGGGCGGCCCGGCGGGTGCTTTAATACTCGTCATGATCGTTATGTTTTTTCTAGGTTTTTTCCTGGATTTTATTGAAATCACCTTTGTCATAGTGCCGTTAGTCGCCCCGCCTCTGATGGCTATGGGCATGGATCCTATTTGGCTCGGTATATTGATGGCGCTAAACTTACAGACCAGTTTCCTGACCCCGCCTTTCGGCTTTGCCCTGTTCTATTTGCGCGGCGTAGCCCCACCCGAAGTCACAACAACGGCCCTCTACAAAGGCATAATCCCGTTTATCGGCATCCAGATTTTCGTAATCCTGCTGGTAGCTTTCTTCCCCGAAATCGCCACGACTTTACCGAAGCTCATGGCGGGGTGACACTTACTTCTAGCGATCTTGTAGGGTGGATTAGCTTCTTAGCGTAATCCACCTTGCGGTGTGTGCCTCATGGTGGATTACGCTAAGAAGCTAATCCACCCTACAGGGCTACTTAACATTTATGGTTTGAAAATTCCCGAGGTTTCGTAAAATGGTACCGCCTCTCAGGTTTGAACTGAGGACCTCTGGTTCCACAAACCAGCGCTCTAACCAACTGAGCTAAGGCGGCATCTCTCTTACGGTCAGGCGGCCTGCATATACTAGGCAATCCACCGCATCAAGCCTCGATTTAAGACAAGGACAAATTTATCTGGGGCAAATTTATGCCTTACAGGCCCTCAAAGCGGCTTTCAGCGAATTATCGCCCCAGCCTTGAGATCCCATCCGTTCCTGACAGCTAATATAATTATGCAAATCACGGGCACGGCGGGCCGGATCGGGATGGGTTGATAAAAATTCCGGCTGTTTGCGTTGATTGCCCTCGGCCATTTTTTCCCAAAGCTTGACGGCCTCATAGGGTTTATAGCCGGAGCGTTGCATATAGCGCACACCAAGCAAATCGCTTTGGCTCTCATGTTTACGCGAGAACGGCAAAGTCACACCAACCATAAAACCTATACCCAAAGCTTGGTTGAGCAATTGGGTGTTGCGGTTGGCCCCGCGCATGCACTGATTGCGCTGCCTGGCATCCGGGTATTGATTACACCGCTTTGTCATTTGCGAACCGGCAAGAACCGTACCACCAACAACGGCCAATTGCCCGGCCATGTTGGTGCTGACCCGTTCGGCCGCATGCTTGCCCGCAACATGCCCGACCTCATGGCCCATAATGGCTGCAATCTGGTCATCATTACCGGCAAAGTCCATCATGCCCGTATAAAACCCGACCCTGTTACCTGGCAAAACAAAGGCATTTTTCTGCTCTGATTCGAATACGGCATAATCCCAAGGTTGTTTGTCGCGTCTGGCACCACGGGCAATCCGCCCGCCAATGTTGCTAAGGCGTGTTGTATAGCGCGGATCTGTTGATAATTTTTGCGTCTGTTTAGCTTCGGCCCAACTTTGCGCGGCGGCTTGGCTCAAAGCATTTTCACCAATAAGTAATAACTGGCTAGCCCCCGTCTCGGCATTGGTGGCACAACCTGCCAGCCCGCCCGCTACTGCAACGCTCCCCCCCGCCGCCAGCGCTTGTATCATTTTGCGCCTGTTCAGCATTTCGCGGGTTTCTTTGTCGGCAGTTTCGCTCACTTCTGGATGGTCATGGTTACACATAATAATTCTCCGCGCTGATGTTCAATTCTCCCCGAACGTCTAGTATAGCCGAGTATTACGAAAAATATAGAGCAAAAATCAGCCAGTATTGCCGCAAACCCTTTCATCTTGTGTTCATGGATACTTTGTCAGATTGTAAACGATATCACTTGTGTTACCATGTGTGTCTTGGAGAAATTTATGCGTAAGCTTTTTATTGGTCTTGGTATTTTGCTTGTTCTGCTTATCGCGGGTTTGCTTGTCTTGCCGAGCCTCATCCCTGCATCGGTTTACAAAGATAAAATCACAGAACAAGTCAGCAATGCCCTGGGCCGTGAAGTAACGATTGCTGGTGATGTCAAATTATCCGTCTTGCCAACACTTATGGCTAAGGCCGACACGGTGACAATCGCAAATGGAGATGGTTTCAGCGACCAGGCATTTGCGACAATGGATAGCCTGCAAGCCCGGGTTAAACTCTGGCCCTTGTTTAAAAAACAAGTAGAAATCACCGAATTTAAACTGGTCAACCCAATAATCTCACTGGAGAAAACCAAAGACGGTCGTGTCAATTGGGCTTTCGGGGACAAGCAAGCTAAACCCGTAAAAAGCACTGACACGGAGTTTGCCCGTGATGGTCGTTATACGGATTTACAAATCGCCCTGGGTACATTCTCCCTGGAAAACGGCACCATCAATTATAGTGATGCCAGCAGCAACACCAATTACGACCTGGGCGCCGTCAATATGAAATTGACAATGCCGGGGCTAGACAAGCCTGTCAGCGCCAGAGGTGATCTGGTCGTCAACGACGTGCCCGTGGATATAGAGTTTGACCTCGACACGCCAAAAGCGTTCTTGAACGGCGAAGCCGCGCCCGTCATGTTCAAACTGAAGTCCAGCTTGGGCAATATTTCGGCCAAGGGTAAATTCACCCCGTCTACACGCATAACATTTGATGTGGATTTTGACGCAGACATCCCCTCCACATCCAAGCTTGATAGCTTTCTAAATCAAAATAATCCTTATGGCGCCCTCACGGAAACCGCCAAACTCAAAGGAAATTTGGTGTTTGACGGCCAAAGCATAGTTGGCACAGGCACGCAGTTATTCCTCAAAAGCGACCTCATCAGTACCGATTTCTCCGGAGACTTCACCGCTGGTACAGTCCCGTCCGCAAGTGGTGATTTGAAAATAAATATCGCCAATGTGCCCGGTTTGCAAAATGCGCTCGGTATGTCCATCCCGCAACTGGCGGCCTTTGATACGGTAGATTTAACGACCAGTTTAAACTCGGACGGAAAGGTCACAACTGCGAAAAACCTGGCCATTGATATCAAAGGTGACAATATTACCGCCAATTACAAGGGCGCTGCGGTTTTTGATAATGCTTTAAGTCTGGCCGGACATTTTGAGGCCAATAGCCCATCCCTTACGGCTCTATTGTCAAAACTTGGCATGGGCAATGTGCCGGGCGCGCAAGTTTTGGGTGATTTGACCCTCAACAGTAAAATCAATGGTGTGGTTGATGCTCTGACGTTCGAAGAATTAAACTTCAAAACCAAAGGTGAATATCTCACGGCCAGCTATGTTGGCGGCATCAAGACGGGCAAGACCACGACATTGAACGGCATGTTTGATGTCAGCGCACCCTCTTTGAAATCCTTGGCGTCTACTGGCGGTTTCGCCCTGCCCTATAGTGATGCACTTGGGGCGCTAAAAGCCAGTGGTTCCGTGAACGGTAGCGCTGATGCTCTGAACATATCCGGACTAAAAGCCGCCTTAACAGACGGTCTACTTAATCTGGATATTGCCGGAGATGTCACCACGGGCAAGACGCCTGGTTATTCCGGCTTGGTCAATCTCGACATTCCGTCCGTACGCAAATTGGCCGAAATAACCGGGGCAAAGCTCCCCCCTAACACCGAAGTCGGGGACGTTTATGGCCCGCTTTCTATATCAGGACAAGCCGCCGCAAACCCCAGCCAAGTCAAATTCACCAATGCCAAAATAGGTTTCGATGCACTGCAAGCTAGCGGGAATTTCAGTGCCAGCCTTGCGGGCAAACCCAACCTCAAAGGCGTGCTGGATATGCCGGGCCTGGACATTCGCCCCTATCAGGCATCCATATATGCCAACCGTCCCAAGGGTATTCAGCCCTGGAGCGAAGCACCGCTCAATCTGGCATTTCTGAACCTGTTTGATGCGAACTTCACCCTGACCACGCCCAATATTATCACAACCACAATGGAGATGGGTCAAAGCACTATCAATACCACAGTGAATAATGGCCGCCTCAAAACTACTATTCCCGATGTCAGCCTTTACGGCGGACAGGGCAAATTGGATATGGAACTGAACGCCGCAGGCAGTGTGCCGCAAGTCGCCCTGGATTTCACCTTGAACAATGTGAACGGGCAAGGCCTGCTTGGGGCAGTTGCCGGATTTACCAAATTAACCGGGAATACCGGCACCACCATGAGCATCAAAGGCGCGGGCAAATCCCAGGCCGAGATTATGCGCTCCTTGCGCGGAGACGGCAATTTCGAACTGGCTGAAGGTGTGGTTTCCGGTGTCGATCTTGAGCAATTTATCAATAATCTAAGCAACTTAAATAGCCTACTGCAAACCCGGAACCTGCCTGCGGGTATCGGCCCCGCTTACAATACCCCTTTCAAAAAGTTGAACGGCTTGTTTAGCATCAAAAATGGTGTGGTGACGGTCGGGGATTTTTCCCTCACGGCCAATTCCGTATTGGCAGAGGGGGCTGGAACTCTCGATATTGGTCGCCAAAAAGTCGATTTTAGTCTGCGCCCCCGCCTGAAAGACGGCCAAGGCCAATTCAAGGGTCTAGCTGGATTTGGTATCCCCATTAAACTGAGCGGTGATTTTGGCGGCGTGCGTGCCGGGCTTGATACCGATCTGGTCAGCAAAATCATAGCCGCCCGCGCCAAAGCAGAAGTCCAAAGCCGTATCACCAACCAATTGGGCGGCGAACTTGGCGGCGTCATTGGTGGGTTGTTAGGTAATCCGCAAGCCTCTACGCAAGAGCCAGATAAGGCACAGGCACCACAAGACCCGCTCGGTAGTTTACTGGGCAACATTTTGGGCGGTGAGAAAAAAGCTGAGCCAGAGAACACTCCAGAATCAAAGGAAGAAGACGCACCGAAGCAAGAAAACGAAAAAAAAGAAGAAACAGACCCTCTGGAAAAGGCACTGAAGGGTTTATTCGGCCCAGATTAAACACGGGCACACTCATTGGTATTGCAGCTAGAGAGGTGTAAAAACTTCTAATCTCTTTGGAACGGATAGAAATCTCCGCCCAAGCCCATGATTTGGGTGAGCACATCCAAAGCCGTGAAACTTTCGCCCATCAATGCTGGATCACCCAAATCATCCGGCGCCAATTCCGTGCGGTAGTGCTTTTTCACCCAAGCGGTCAACTCTGCGTATAAATGCTCATCCAGAAGCATTTTTTGGTTTGCGGCGACTTGTTCCACCTCGCTCAACACCACCCGCAAACGTAAGCATGCAGGCCCGCCGCCATTGCGCATGCTTTGGCGCACATCTACATATTTTACCGTGCCAATGGGGCCATTACTGGCCACCAATTTATCGCAATAGGCTTTGGTATAAGGGTTGTCGTGCGTTTCGGTTGGAGCGACCAAGGTCAGGCGGTTGTCGCCCGGCATTTGCACCAGCATTGAGTTAAACAAATAGGCTGAAATAGCGTCCTTGATGGGCACATCTTTGTTGGAGACCTCAACAAATTGCGGTTCAAACAAACCCTCGGCGGCTGTGCTAATATGGGCCAAAGTCTGCCCCGTGTCCGCGAACGCATATTCATGATAAAACAAGCATTGCAGCGTCCCCACGCAAACAACGTCATTGTGAAACGCGCCCGCATCAATGGCTTTAGCGGATTGTTTGGCAAAGACAGTGCGACTTGCACCCAGCCCGTGCCGGGCGGCAATGATATGGCTAGCTTGCAAAGTTTGGCGCGCCGGAAATTTTGTTATAGGTTGGCCCGATAAAGCATCACGGCCATAGACAAACAGCTCGACCCCTTGCGCCCCTTGGCTCGCAGACAAGCGCACATGGTTGGCCGCACCTTCGTCCGCATAGGTAGACTGCATAGGCAGTGCGTCGTGTACGACCGCGTGGTTTTCGTCCGGGAAGGCAGCCTGTAGCGCCCTGCCCGTTTGTTCGTGTTCAATGGAGCGGTGGAGCATGGTCGAAAGATTGGCAGGGGTCAGGTGCAAGCGCCCATCGGCGCAATCGGCGGACGGACTGACCGTAGCCGCATTTGCCGCCCACATGCTCGACGCCGAACACATATTGCGTACCAAAACCGGGTTGGCCTGCCATGCAGATGCCAATACATTCTCGTCGCTACCGGAAAACCCCATCCGGCGGATTTCCTCCAGATTTGGCCGGGCCTGAGGCGGTAAAACACCTTGCACCAGCCCGGCGTCCGCCATCAATTTCATCTTTTCCAAACCTTGCAAAGCCGCTGCCCGTGGTGCAGCAATTAGCCCCTTGTTTTTGGCGCTGGCCAGATTGCCTGCAGACAAACCGCCATAATTATGGGTTGGGCCAATGAGGCCATCATAGTTTGCTTCACGGGCTAACATGTAGAAAGCCCTTTCGCAGGCTGGGTCTCGACCCTGTCTGCGATTTGGCTAGCCATTGGCCAGGCACAAAAATCTGCGGCGTAATAAGCCCCCGGATTATGATTGCCAGACGCACCGGGACCACCAAACGGCAAAAAACCAGCCGCGCCAGTGGTCGGGCGGTTGAAATTGACCACACCGGCACGGATTTTACGCTTGAAAATATCCCACTTTTTAGGGTCATCACTGACCAATCCGGCGGACAACCCAAACCGCGTATTATTGGCTTCGGCTATACCCGCCTCAAGGCTTGACACGCGGACGACTTGCATGACCGGGCCGAAAATTTCTTCATCAGGAACCTGAACACCCGTAACGTCAACAATACCGGGGCGAACAAAAGCCGGGCTGCGGTCCATAATTTTCGTCTGCTTTATGATCTGCCCGCCAAGTTCCCCGGCGCGCTGGGTCACATGGGCCGCAATACCGGAACTGATTACGGGGCCCATAAAAGCTTCGTCTTTATCGTTCCAGGCCCCAATTTTCATGGTGCCAGCCATATCAACAACCGCGTCCAGAATGACATCACCCGGTTTGCCCTGAGGCAATAAAATCCGCCGCGCACAGGTACAGCGCTGACCAGATGTGATGAACGCGGACTGGATAATCATACTTGCGGCGGCGTTGCTGTCTGCAACATCCCACAAAAGCAGCGGATTGTTGCCGCCAAGCTCTAGTGCTAAAACAATTTCAGGCCGCCCCCCGAATTTCTTGTGAATAAACGCCCCCGTACTAGCCGCACCCGTAAACAACACACCGTCCAGCTCGTCGTGGTCAAGCAAGGCCGCGCCCGTGCTGCGCCCACCTTGCACCATATTGATAACGCCCGGCGGAAAGCCCGCTTGTGCATATAGGTCGGTTAAAAACTCTCCCACCGCCGGGCATTGCTCGCTGGGTTTAAACACCACCGTATTGCCCGCAATCAAGGCCGGGAGTATTTGTCCATTAGGCAAATGAGCCGGAAAATTATATGGGCCAAGCACCGCCATCACCCCGTGGGGACGGTGCTGTAAATCAGCTCTGCCAAACCCCGTCTCGGTGCTGGAAATACCAGTGCGATCAAGATAGGATTTCAGGGAAATATCAACCTTGCCCGCGACCGCGCCAGCCTCGCCGCTAGCATCCCACAACACCTTGCCGGTTTCGCGGGCAATCAACTCGGCCAGTTCGGTTTTAGCCGCCAAAGCTATGTCCTTGAAACGCAACACAATCTCGCGCCTGTCTTCAAAACTGGTCTCAGACCACGGGCCAAAGGCTTTTCGCGCAGCACGGTAAGCTTGATCAACTTGCGCGTCCGCTGCCTCACCCCCTTGCCAGACAGTCTCACCGCTTGCAGGGTCAAGACTGGTGAACTCCGGGCCGTCCGCAGATTGCCAAAGGCCGCCGATAAAAACACCTTTGCTCATACTAACGTCCTATTCTCTTTGCCAAAACGCGAGCATTTTCGCCGTCTTTAAGCCGCAAAGCTTTCATGCTATCGAGGTCAAGGTGCACGGTGTTATTTTCAAAACTCACCTCGGCAAAGACGGCGCGAAAATCCTGAATGTTTTCATTACTCATAAGTGCGCGGTGGGTTGGCTTTAAATTCTTCGGTGCAAGAACTGGCAAAACATGAGAGTCCTTGACAGTTCTGATCTGGTCACGGGGTGCCGCCATTGTCGGGCCAGCATCAAATATATCCACATAACCGTCAAACCGAAAACCCTCAGACTCCAACAACCGCCGCGCACCGACACCGTCCGGGTGAGCACGGCCAACCGCCGCTTGCGCTTCATCAGTTAAAAGGTCTAAATAAATCGGGTATTTAGGCATGAGGTCTGTAATAAACTGATTGTCGCTCTGGGCGGTAATTTCGTCGGCTTCATTAAAGTCCATTTTGAAAAATTTACGCCCCAGGGATTCCCAAAACGGGGAATGTCCGTGTTCATCTACCTGACCGCGCAACTCTGATATAATTGTGTCCGCAATACGTTCAGGTGCTGTAGCCATCAACATATAGCGGGCTTGGGAAATCAACCGCCCGGCACCGGTGCCGCGCATTTTGCTTTTTACGAACAATGTCCCAACCTCGCTGGTGCCGGAATATTCATTGACCAACAATATCACGCTCATATCAAAATGCCGATTAGCAACACTGGAACTTTGCGCGATCTTCAGGAGCTTGAAACTAAAGAACGGTTTATTGATGCCGACCATAGCCTTGACGGCGCTAACTCCGACAATTTCCCCACTCTCAGTGTCTTCCAGCATCAATAAATAAATATGATCACCCGGTGCATCAATCTGTGCGGCAAAGCTTTTGACGGATTTGTCCAGGCGGGTCTTTAAATCACTATCAGGCACAGCCAGAGAGGTAAACCCTGGCCCGGCGGAGCGTGCCAGGTTAATAAAACTGTCGAGGTCATCGGCTCGGGCTGGTCTAACTATCAGCATATGGTTTCTCTTTTCTCGCTAATGCTTTGGCTTGTTTGACATCAAACTCCCCAGAAGCGATTTTCATTAAAATCAGAGCCGATAACCTGGCCCGTTCAGTTAAACTGGACAACATAACAAACTCCCGGTCGGAATGGATTTCTCCCCCGCGAACACCTAATGTATCAACATTTGGGCACCCGCTGGCCCATAAATTATTCCCTTCGCAAACCCCGCCGCTCGGTTTCCATTTTATATCAAGACCCAACACAAGACCAGCTTGTTTGACCCAGTCAAATACCATTGCATTTGCCGGTGCCATAGGCTTGGGCGGGCGGGTAAAGCCGCCAGTTAACTCTGCGGTTATACCGTCTTCCCTATTGGCGACTTCCACTAATTCGCCGAGCTTGTCTTTGATCCAAACCTGATCTTCGGTGTGCAGCATACGCACATTAAAACGACCAATCGCCAGATCGGGAACAATATTAACGGCCCCGCCGCCGTCTATTTTTGCCATGTTAAAGGTGACGCCTTCGCGCTCACCATTAAGCGCATCCATAGCCACACTGAACCGTGCCATTGCATTTATAGCATTGCGGCCAAGATGATGTTCGCGACCGGCGTGGGCGGCACGCCCCTTTATAATCAGCGCGAAATTGCCACTGCCTTTGCGTGCGCCCGCTAGCGAACCGTCCGCCAGTGCTGGTTCGTAAGTCAAGCCAATATGGGCTTTGCTGCCAAGTTTGGCCAAGAGCGGTGCCGAGCCGGGTGAGCCAATCTCTTCGTCTGGGCTTAACAGGACCGAGTAGCCGACATTTTGCGCATGTTCTGAGGCTTCGAAAGCTTTCAAGGCTTCCAACATCACCAAAATCCCGCCTTTCATATCAGCAACACCGGGGCCACCAAGCATGTCGTCCCCCAAATCCGCCGTTGTTTGAAAATGGCTGTCCACTGGGAACACGGTATCATAATGGCCCGTAAGGACAATTTGTATATCCGCCTTTGGGCGCACTTGCAAAAGCATGGCTGGTTCGTACTGAACATTTAGTATGACACCATTTGGCTCTACATGCTTGCCTGGCGACAATTGTGGCTCACTAATTACACCAGGTAGTACAGAGAATGCTTCGCAGAGCTGGGCGCGCATGACGTTTAGGCCATCTTTATTGTGACTACCTGAATTGATGTGTGACCAGGCGATCATTTTTTTTTGCATTGCCGCTTGGCGTCCACCTAATGCTTTTAGGGCAAATTTTTCAGAAGCGCTTAATGCCAGTTTGGTAATATTGGTTTCAATTTTTGCCATTCGTAAGTTCCGGATTCCCGTAATTATCAGTACAATCTACGAAAAAACGGACAGGAATAACAGGTTTATTCATAAAAAAACGCCCCGCCGAAGCGGAGCGCTTTATAGGTCAATTTCCAGAAACTACTGGGTGAAATTATTGGTTGGTATCAACCGAATAATTACTTCCGTGCGGCGGTTCAAAGGCTCGCGCACACCGTCGCCCGTACCAACTGCCAGAGCAGTTTCGCCTCTTGCAGTCTTGGTAACATTTGACGTCGTCAAACCATTGCGACGCAACTCGCCTTCAACATTATCTGCCCTGCGGTGTGACAAGCCAACATTATAGCTAGCCGCGCCAGAACTATCAGCATGCCCCTCAATGACGATATCAGAAATACTACACTGATTGGCAATATTGGTCGCATTTAGAATCACAGCCTTCGCCTGATCCGTCAATGCAGATTTATCCCATGGGAAATAAACTACAAAATTAGTGGCACCAGTATCACAGACTGAATGCGTCACTGTTGGTGGAACCACTACAGGAGGCGGTGGTGGTGTAACGATCTTTGGTGGGCACATTTTTGCATCTGTCACCATAGACTCATCCCAACATGTATATGTTGTGCGCGCCACAGGACAATCGGCCAATGTTAAAACTTGGGAGCCATCGTGACATTTGACGTATTCTTGAACCGGTAGAGGCGCAGCCGGAGCCGGAGCTTTCGCACCAAATCTGTAACGTAAACCCGTCATAATAGTGTGGCTAGCTGCGCCAGATGCAGAAGTCGCTATACCAGTACCACTACCCAAACCAGCCGGTGGCGTCAAATTTTG
>JAESQN010000035.1 GCA_016765135.1 Robiginitomaculum sp. | reverse complement strand
GCTGATGAGGCTTTCACTTTACCCGATTTGGTCAGCTTGAAGCGCTTTTTGGCGCCGCTTTTGGTCTTCATTTTTGGCATTTCGTTCTCCGTTGAAATGGACGCAAAATCACGTCCGAACTTTAGAACCCCCAGGCATGCCTTTAGCCTGAGTAGTTGCGTTCCTCTAAGAGGAATAGGGCTTATAGCGAGGGGGGAAAAGAATGCAAGCGACATTTCACAGAATTGCACATGCTTGCAAACTGTGTTTATGGAGCCTTTTGCTTCAGGCTTGTCCTTGAGGGCTTGCTTTGGAAGGTCTAACCAGGCCAAACTCGGCGAACGGGTTAGGGCTAGTGTCTTGGCCAGCATGATGAACGGCCAGACCCATTTGCAGGCTTTTGGCTATGCGGGTGGCCATAGAGTTGAAATGCGCCTGTTTTGCCGGAGGCAATGTTTGTTTGGCGGCGCGGGCAAACAGCTCAAGCCAGCGGATGAAATGTGCGGGCGTCAAGCCGGGCAGGGGCGTGTGTTTGGCCATTAGGCCGCCGGGGGGATTGCCGGAAAACCGTCCGGTCTTGAGAAATATCCCCGACCAAAAATCATTGATATGAGCAATATGAGGTTCCCACTGGGCATCGTCTGTGCCTGTTTTTTTGTTAAACACTGGCCCCAGCAAATCGTCTTTACGCACCCATGCATAAAACACTTGCGTCAAAGTCGCAATGTCGTCTTCAGTAATTGGTTCTGCACTCATATAAACCATGTGGGGCTTTGGGCGGAAAATGCAATATATTTCCGGGAGAAAATTGAGGTATATTTCTTTTCCGCTGTTGCCCCTCCCTGCCAGTCCGCCTATAAGATGTTTAGATTTTATATAGCTTACATAAATGGGACAGACCTTATGAACATTCATGAATACCAAGGCAAAGCAGTGCTTAAATCCATCGGTGCCCCTGTGTCCGAGGGTGTGGCGATTTTTAGCGCTGGTGAGGCGGAGGCCGCAGCCAAGCAACTTGGTGGGCCGCTGTGGGTGGTAAAGTCGCAAATCCATGCGGGCGGGCGCGGCAAGGGCAAGTTTAAGGAAACCTCCGCAGGTGAAGCGGGCGGGGTGCGTTTGTCTTGGTCCATTGATGAAGTGATCGAGAACGCCAAGCAAATGCTCGGTGCAACTTTGGTCACCGAGCAGACCGGGCCGGAAGGCAAGCAGGTCAACCGTCTCTATATTGAACACGGCTCGGACATTGAAAAAGAGTTTTATCTTTCATTATTAGTAGACCGCGAGACCTCGCGGGTGGCTTTTGTGGCTTCGACCGAGGGCGGCATGGACATTGAAGCCGTGGCCCACGACACGCCAGAAAAAATCATCACATTTTCTATAGACCCGGCCACCGGGTTTATGCCCCATCATGGTCGTACTTTGGCGCGGGCACTCAAGCTTAAAGGCGATTTGGCCAAACAAGCTAACAAGCTTGGTCGCACACTATATAACGGGTTTTTGGCCAAGGATATGGCTATGCTGGAGATTAACCCTTTAATCGTCAGCAAAGACGGGAAACTGCATTGTCTGGACGCCAAGATCAGCTTTGACGGCAATGCCTTGTTTCGCCATCCTGACATCAAGGATTTGCGCGATACCTCCGAAGAAGACGACAAAGAATTGGCGGCGTCAAAATATGGGCTTTCTTATATCGCCCTGGACGGCACCATTGGCTGTATGGTCAACGGCGCAGGTCTGGCCATGTCAACTATGGACATCATCAAATTATACGGCGAAGAACCGGCCAATTTCCTGGACGTTGGCGGCGGTGCCACCACCGAAAATATCATCCAGGCTTTCAAGATCATCACGTCTGACCCGCAAGTCAAAGGCATATTGGTCAATATTTTTGGCGGCATTATGAAGTGTGATGTCATAGCCCAAGGCGTGGTCACAGCGGTCAATGAAGTCGGTCTGACAGTCCCTCTCGTCGTGCGCCTGGAAGGTACCAATGTCGCCAAGGGCAAAGCCATTATTAACGAAAGCGATGTCGATGCCATTGCGGCGGATGATCTAGACGACGCGGCCCAGAAAATCGTTGCTGCGGTGCGGAGATTGGCTGATGGGTAATACCGAAATGGTTTTATATGCTGGCTTGGCAGTTTTTGTTTTTGTGATGATTTATTTTGTTTTTGGGAGTGGGGGTTCTCCTGCCGCATTAGAAAAGAAAATGATGGGTGGTTTTGATTGGCAAAAAGAAAAAACTCAAGAATGCATAGACTTGGCAGAAAAATCTCTAAAGGTTCAAGAGGGCATGGCAAAAACGCTAACAGACATTAAAAAAATACTGGATGAGCAGGCGAGGTAAGCGTGTTAATGCGAAATTTATTAGGGAGAAAAAATCTCTCCTTCCCCTGTTTTTCACGGGGGAAGTACCCCGAAGGGGGGATGGGGGCCGACGCTCTTGCGTCGGTGCGATGTTCAGAGTTTGCCGAGACTCCGATAGCGCACAAGATGTGCGCCCCCCATCGCCTCCGCAAGGGCTCCGGCACTTCCCCCATGAAAAATGGGGGAAGGAGTAGTATGGCATGCCTCTTACTCAGCGTTTTAGCTTTTAGTGTGCCCGCCGCCGCCAAACCTGCACCCGACATAACCGCATTCTGGCCGCTTAGCTGCCTGTCCGCTTTTCAAAACATCGTCTCGACCATGAACCCGGCCTGGATACCGGATAGGTTGAAAAACGGGTTTGAAATAGTGGGCGGCGAAGCCCGCTTGACCAGTGCGCCAACCGTGCCGTGGTTGACCATTTATAATAAAGACCAAAAACCAATTTACCACGCGCTTGGGTATAACAGTTATTCAGGTGAGCTATGGCAAGCGGTTGCCAACCAAAACCAGCCAACCAAATTTGCGCCCACCCTGTCCGAGATCGAACCCTATACGGGCTTAAAGGCAAGCGCATTGCCTGCCGCTGATTTTACTTTTGTCGCCTATTATGCGTCCTGGTGTACGAATTGTATGTTACAGGAAAATGCAGTCATTGATTACAAAACCAAATATGGGGCCGCGCACAAAAACCAAAGCATAACCCACATCCGCATCACCGCCGACACCGCTAAAATGCAGAAGAAAAAATACCGTTCCAAGCCTTGCCCGGTTACACAATCCAGTTAAACTTGAAAGCAAAATTATGTCCATACTCATAAACAAACACACCAAAATTATCACCCAGGGAATGACCGGGAAGACCGGGACATTTCATACTGAACAGGCGTTGGAATACGGAACCCAGATGGTAGCGGGGGTGACGCCGGGCAAGGGTGGTCAAACGCATCTTGGTCTGCCTAATTTTGATACGGTGGCCGAAGCCAAGGCGGCCACTGGGGCCACGGCAACCGTGGTATATGTGCCGCCGCCCTTTGCAGCGGACGGGATTTTGGAAGCTATCGACGCGGAAATGGAATTGATCGTTGCAATCACAGAGGGTGTGCCGGTGCGCGATATGGTTGCGGTCAAGCGGGCTTTGTGCGGGTCTAAATCGCGCCTGATCGGGCCAAACTGTCCGGGTGTCTTGACGCCTGAAGAATGCAAAATCGGGATTATGCCCGGCAAGATTTTCAAAAAAGGTTCGGTTGGCGTGGTGTCGCGCTCTGGCACCTTGACCTATGAAGCCGTGTACCAGACAACCCAAGTTGGGCTTGGCCAAACCACGGCGGTGGGGATTGGCGGCGACCCGGTTAACGGCACCAATTTTATTGACGTGCTGGATTTATTCCTCGGTGACGACGACACAAAATCTATCATCATGATCGGCGAAATTGGCGGCTCTGCCGAAGAAGAAGCGGCGGAATATCTGGCGCATCAGGCCAAGAAGGGCCGTGCTAAACCAGTTGTCGGTTTCATCGCAGGACTCACCGCGCCACCGGGACGCACTATGGGCCATGCGGGCGCTATCGTGTCGGGCGGCAAAGGTGGTGCGGAGGATAAAATCGAAGCATTGGAAAAAGCAGGGGTACGGGTGTCTCCGTCTCCAGCCAAATTGGGTGTTACCTTGATGGATGTGCTAGGCTAATGAGCGATAAGTCAAGATCACCGCAAAATCAGGGCTTTCTGGATAGTGGATATCTGGACGGGGCCAATGCTGCCTATTTGGAGCAAATGCAAGCGCGCTACGTTACAAACCCCAATTCCGTAGACGCCAGCTGGCGGGCTTATTTCGAGGGGCTTGGCGAAGACGCGGTTAATGCAAAAAAAATAGCAAACGGGCCAAGCTGGGGGCGTGCTGATTGGCCACAGGATGACCGGAGTGATTTAACCCAGGCTCTCACCGGACATGTTTTGGAAAAAGATATAAAAGCCAAAATTAAAAAAGCACACCCCGGAGCCAGTGCTGATGATATCCGCCAAGCTGCCAAGGACAGTATTTCGGCGCTGATGCTCATCCGTTCTTACCGCATACGTGGTCATCTCATTGCAGACCTTGATCCGCTCGGGCAAATGGAACGGGTGTTTCATACGGATTTGGATCCGGCCACTTACGGTTTTGAGGACGGTGATTTTGACCACCCCATTTTTATCAATGGTTTGCTTGGTTTGGAAAGCGCGAGCTTAAACGAAATATTGGAAATCCTGCGCCGGACATATTGCTCGACATTTGGCGTGCAATATATGCATGTGTCGGATCCAACCGAAAAACGCTGGTTGCAAGACCGGATTGAAAGCGCGGAAGAGCGCAAGGATTTCACGTCCCAGGGCCGTAAATCAATTTTGCAAAAATTGATAGAAGCGCAAGCCTTTGAGGATATAATCCAGCGCCGCTACCCCGGCACTAAACGTTTTGGTCTGGACGGGGCGGAAAGCCTGATCCCGGCGCTTGAACAGATTATAAAGCGCGGCGGGGCGCTCGGTCTCAAGGACATCAATTTTGGCATGCCCCACCGAGGGCGTCTTAATGTGCTGGCGGCGGTACTGGAAAAACCGTACCGCGCTATATTTTTTGAATTTCTGGGCGGGGTCAGTACCGGCGCGGCTGATTTCGGCTCGGGTGATGTGAAATATCATTTGGGCGCGTCCAGCGACCGGGCCTTTGACGGTAATGAAGTGCATCTGTCTTTGGCCCCCAACCCGTCACATCTGGAAGCCGTCAACCCTGTGGTTATCGGCAAGGCGCGGGCCAAGCAACAGCTTTTCTCGGGCAGTTATGAAAACCCCGACCATAAGGCTGTCACGGCTGTGCTTTTGCACGGCGATGCCGCCTTTGCCGGTCAGGGCGTTGTGCCGGAATGTCTCGGCATGTCGGCCATTGAAGGTTATACCATTGGCGGGACTATTCATGTGGTGGTCAATAACCAGATCGGTTTTACCACCGCCCCGCATTTTTCGCGTTCCACCCCCTATCCGACCGACGTTGCTATGATGGTGGAAACTCCGATTTTTCATGTCAACGGCGACGACCCCGAAGCGGTGGTATTTGCGGCCCGTGTGGCCACGGAATACCGCCAGAAATTTGGCAAAGATGTGGTGATTGATCTGATTTGTTATCGCCGCTACGGCCATAATGAGGGTGATGATCCTAGCTTCACCCAGCCAATTATGTACAAAATCATCAAAGGTAAAAAATCCACTCGCGATATTTACGGCGAGCACCTAGTGGGGAACGGTACTATAACCGAAGCCGAATTTACCACTATGAAAGCCGATTTCGCCGCCTTTATTGAAAACGAGTTCGAAACGGCAGAAAGCTATACCGCCAAAGCCCCCGACTGGCTCGACGGGGTTTGGTCAGGGTTGCAACTCCCTGACGATGATGTCAAACGCCGGGGCAATAAACAGCTGGCGGTGCGCACGCTGAAAATCATTGGTAAAAAACTGACAGAATATCCAGAAGATATTGCTATACACCGCACCCTCAAAAGGCTGATTGCGTCCCGGCGCGAGCGGGTCGAGACGGGCAAAAATATTGACTGGGCCTTGGGTGAGCATATGGCATTTGCGTCATTATTGTTTGAAGGTCATCCGGTGCGACTTTCCGGGCAGGACTGTGGGCGCGGTACATTTTCCCAACGCCACTCGCATATTATCGACCAAAATACCGAGGAGCGTTATACGCCTCTGAACAATATCCGTGAAGGCCAAGCCTGTTATCAAGTGCTGGATTCCATGCTTTCGGAATATGCGGTGCTCGGCTTTGATTACGGGTTTTCCCAAACCCGGCCCAACACCCTGACCATATGGGAAGCGCAATTTGGCGATTTTGCCAATGGTGCCCAGGTTATGGTTGATCAGTTTATCTCTAGTGCCGAGCAAAAATGGCTGCGTATGTCTGGCCTGGTTATGCTCTTGCCCCACGGCTATGAGGGCCAAGGGCCGGAGCATTCTTCGGCCCGGCTTGAGCGCTATTTGCAGATGTGCGCCGAGGACAATATGCAGGTGTGTAATATCACCACCCCGGCCAATTATTTCCACGCCCTGCGCCGCCAAGTCCACCGGGATTTCCGTAAGCCATTGATTGTCATGACACCAAAATCATTACTGCGCCACAAGCGTTGCGTTTCGGATTTGATTGAGATGGGCCACGACACATTTTTCCATCGGGTATTATGGGATGATGCCCAGAACCGACCACGAGACGGCGAACTACGCTTGCAAGCGGACGCCAAAATCAAGCGGGTGATCTTATGTTCTGGCAAGGTGTATTATGATTTGTTTGAACACCGCGAAGATTTGAAGCGTGATGATGTGTATATTTTGCGCATTGAGCAACTCTTTCCCTATCCGGAAGACGCACTGATTGAGGAGTTAAAACGCTTCAAGCAGGCCGAAATTATCTGGGTACAGGAAGAGCCGCAAAATATGGGGGCCTGGGCCTATATTCGCGGGTTTTTGGAAGAGACATTCGAGAAAATTGGCACAAAAACCAAACTGGTGCGTTATGTAGGGCGCAAAGCCAGTGCATCAACGGCCACAGGGATTGCCAGTAAACACAAGGCCGAACAGCAAGCCATACTGGACGGGGCTTTTAAATAGGTGAGAAATTATGATTGATATTAAAGTACCAAATGTAGGCGAGAGCGTTGCCGAAGTTACCATCGCCGTGTGGATGAAACAGGTCGGGGATACGGTCAAAAAAGACGAACCCATAGTTGAGCTGGAAACCGATAAGGCGGCCCAGGAACTGGTTGCCCCCGAAGACGGGGTGCTGGCAGAAATCCTGGTAGCCGAGGGCGAAAACGCCGAAATCGGTGTGCTGATTGCGCGGCTAAAACCGGGTAAGATTGAGGCTGGCGCGGCACCTGCTGTAAAGGCAGAAACAGAAGCTCCGAAACCAGTGGCTACAAAATCAGCCAAAGAACCAATGCCGTCAGCCAAGCGCGTTATTGCCGAAAAAGGCCTAGACGCATCGAGCATCACTGGCACTGGTAAAGACGGGCGTATCACCAAGGGTGATGCGCTTACCGCCAAAACATCTGTCAAGTTTGCGCCAAAACCTGCTGCGCCTTTAAAGCCCCGCGAAACTGGGCCGCGTGAAGAACGGGTGCGCATGTCGCGCTTGCGTCAGACCATCGCACGACGTCTCAAGGATGCGCAAAACACCGCCGCCATGCTCACCACCTATAATGAAGCCGATATGAGCGAAATTATGGAAATGCGTAAAAAATACAAACAGGTGTTTATTGATAAGCACGGGGTCAAATTAGGCTTTATGAGTTTTTTCATCAAAGCTTGTTGCACGGCCCTGAAAGACGTGCCGACCGTCAATGCTGAAATAGACGGCACCGACATTATATATAAAAACTTCTACGATATTTCCGTGGCTGTCGGCACCGACAAAGGTTTGGTGGTGCCAGTTTTACGGGATGCGGATCAATTATCCTTGGCTGGTATTGAAAAAGGCATTGGCGCTTTGGCCAAAAAAGCCCGAGACGGCGACTTGTCCATGGACGATATGAGCGGCGGCACATTCACCATTTCAAACGGCGGTGTTTATGGCTCGCTAATGTCTTCACCCATATTGAACCCGCCCCAGTCCGGCATTCTCGGCATGCACAAAATCGAAAAACGCGCCGTGGTCATAGACGACGAAATAGTTATCCGTCCCATGATGTATCTGGCGCTTTCATACGACCACCGGGTTATAGACGGCAAAGGCGCGGTTACATTCCTGGTGCGCGTAAAAGAATGCCTAGAAGATCCGGAGCGTATGTTGTTGGATTTGTAGATTGCCAAAATCTTGTAGCAACTGTATTATTTCATTTCAATTACCCATGGTTTATTTCTCTTCAGGACTGTATTTGCGCTTAGGAGTAGTTTCCTGGCTACGGCAATCATGACTTGCTTATGAGGCTTACCTTTTGCTTTC
>JAESQN010000034.1 GCA_016765135.1 Robiginitomaculum sp. | reverse complement strand
AAGAATGGTGTGTAAACCTACGAAAGAAAGCGGTGTGTGAAACTACGAAACTATTGACTTTGGTGTGTGAAACTACGAAGCTGATTCTATGGTGTGTGAAACTACGAAAGAAAAGTCCCCTCTCCTACCCGATCGCCTTACACAAGGCGACTTTTTTGTGTGCGATATTTTTGATGCCGCGCCCAAAGGCGACATGGCTTCAATGGCTCACCCGATATTTTCAATATCAACCAAGCCAGATCGGCGCATACGCCGCTATGAGAACGGTAAAAATTTTATCGAGATAACACCTTCGGTCAAAGGGCTGGCAACTGTCCATGATCGAGATATTTTGATTTTCTGCATTAGCCAGATCATGGCCGCACTCAATACTGACCAAAAAGTGTCGCAAAAGGTTCGTTTCAAGGCGTTTGACATGCTGACAGCAACAAACCGCCCTACTGGCGGCGAATCCTACGAACGGCTTAAAGAAGCTCTTGAGCGGCTCTCTGGCACTCGTATAACCACTAATATAACCACGGGAGACATTGAAACCTTTGACGGCTTTGGCCTGATTGATCGCTTCCGCATCGTTCGAGAAACCCGCGAAGGACGTATGCAGGAAATTGAAATTTCATTGTCTGATTGGGTTTTTAACGCGATCCAGCACCGTGAAGTTTTGACCCTGAACAGAAACTATTTTCGCTTACGAAAACCTATGGAACGCCGCCTGTATGAGCTGGCGCGCAAACATTGTGGGCAACAAAAGCAATGGCGAGTTTCTCTTGCGGTACTACAAAACAAATGCGGATCGAGTTCAACGGCCAAAGAGTTTAAGCGGCTTGTCCTGAACATAATCAAGCAAGATGAAGAACATAATCACCTACCCGATTATTCTATCCGTTTTGATGGCGAAAAAGTCGTGTTTCGTAATCGTGGCACCATGAACAAACAAGCCAATGACCATATATCAGCAATCATGCTGGATACAGAGACCTTCCAACAAGCCAAAGATGCCGCGCCGGGCTGGGATGTGTATTTCCTAGAGGACGAATGGCGAACCTGGATCATGAACAAACGCCTAGATTTACCCAAAAACCCAGATAAAGCATTTATTGGCTTTTGTAAAAAATGGTACGCAAAAAATGGGCGGGCATAAAGTGCTTTCAATAGATATTGAAGTGATATACGTTTGATTCACATGCAATATAAAAACAAGGTTGTTTGTAGGTAATTATGATTTTAACAGTAGGAAACATAAAAGGGGGTGTCGGCAAGTCCACATTGGCTTGCAATATCGCCGCCGCTCTTTCGCTTGCTGATAGCGAAAACTCTATCCTTCTCATTGATGGAGATAAGCAAGGCTCTGCGGCTACGTTCGAGCAAGCAAGGACAGAAACAAGGGGCAATGCTGGCTTTACTTGCGTAAGAGCGCAAGGATCAGAAGTTTTAAATCAAGTGCGCTCTATGCGCGATAAGTTTGACCATATAATCATTGATGCAGGGGGGCAGGACAATCCTTCGCTCCGTGCTGGCCTAGTGGCGTCCGACAAAGTGCTTGTGCCTGTTGCGCCTCGTTCTTTTGAGACATGGGCGTTAGAGGACATGGTTTCGCTTATAAACGAAGCCCAGATCACCAATGAACGGCTTGAAGCTCTGGCGGTTATCAATCTAGCATTTCCACGCGGCAAGGATAACAGCCAGACCGAAGAAATTATCCGAGAAGATTTTCCATCACTTCACATGCTCAATCCTCCGATTGTGCAACGAAAAGCATGGTCAGACGCGGCAGGGCAGGGGCTTTGCCTACTCGATCCACCAAGGAAAGACGTTAAAGCTATTGAGGAGTTTTTAGCGTTATTGGCAGGATTGGGTATAAATCAAAACAATATCAAGGTGATATACAATGTCAGTACAAAGAAAACCAAAACAGCATAAAAATGCTATACAATCAGATAAAGCGGAACAGTTCATTGCTAACGCAGGAACAACCGAGAAAGCACCCAAGGCCGTAAAGGCAAAAAAAGTGCCTGTTGCGCTTCGTTTCAATGCCGAGTTGCTTGAAGCAATCGACAATATGGCCACACGGCGCGGTATGTCGCGCAATGCAATTATTTCATATTGGTGTTCTAAAGGGGTGGAAAGTGAGTAAATTATAAACCACCATTCACATTTGATGAAAATCATTTCAATAAGTACCTACCTATAAATAAATGTGAAGAGTTCAGTATATGATTTCAGAGTTAAACTTTTCTAGAAAAAGGCGGTTGCCAATAATTCATGGTGTGGAAGCCGCCGAATGTGGTCTGGCCTGCATGTCTATGATTGCCAAATATCATGGACATGATGTTGATTTAGGAGGGATGCGTCAAAAGTTTACTCTCTCCATGTCGGGTGCCACCCTTCGGTCTATTATGGAATTAGCTGATCAGATGGACTTCTCTACTCGCGCCCTGCGGGTAGAACTTGGCTCTTTATCCAAAGTAACTGCTCCTGCCATTTTGCATTGGAATTTAAACCATTTTGTAGTTTTAAAAAGCGCAGGAAACAACAAGGTAGTTATTCATGATCCTGCTTTGGGACGCAGGGAGTTTTCCTATGAAGAAGTATCCAAGCATTTTACCGGCGTGGTTCTTGAAATAACACCATCCAAATCCTTTACCAAAATTGAAGCCAAACAAAAAACTAGAATACGTGATTTATGGTCAAAACTGGAGGGGTTCTGGCTTGCTTTGTTTCAGATATTGGGCTTAAGCGTTGCCTTCCAGGTGGCCGTGTTTGCCGCACCCTTCTACCTGCAATTGATGGTGGATGAAGCAGTGGGGAGCTTTGATGAAAATCTGGCTTTGGTGCTGGCACTTGGGTTTGGTGGATTGCTGATTATTCAAGTGGCCATTTCTGCTTTGCGAAGCTGGGCAATCCAGTCCATTGGATTTCTATTGAGCTTTCAGATGACGGGAAATTTAGTTCGGCATTTGTTGCGCCTGCCCACAAGCTTTTTTGAAAAACGGCATGTGGGCGATATTATGTCGCGCTTGGGGTCGGCAGCACCAATCCGAGATTTAATTACCACCGGCTTTATTTCTACCATCATTGATGGAGTTATGGCGATTATCCTAATTGGTATTTTGTTCGTCTATTCTTCTCAACTGGCTTTGGTCGTGTTGGCCTCTCTTGTTTTAACTCTTGGTCTGACTTTTGCCTTTTACCCAGGGCAAAGAAAACGTACCGAAGAACAGATCATTGCTGCCGCCAAAGAGCAAACGCATTTAATCGAAAGCGTACGTGCTTCTACTACTGTTAAATTGATGGGAAGGGAAAGTGAACGAGAAAGCGCATGGCGCAATCTATTTGCCAATGTGATCAATGCAAGCTTTTCCATTGGCAAATACAGTATAGGCATGACTGCGGTGCAAACATTGCTCACAGGTATTCAGAGCATTGTCATTGTCTATCTGGCCGTGAAATTGATATTACAAGCAGACGGCTTTTCGGTAGGCATGTTGTTTGCCTTTATGAGTTATCGTCAAACGCTTACCAACCGAGTGTTGGCTCTTATTAGCCAGGCTATCCAATTCAAATATCTTTCCCTACATTTGGAGCGGATTGGGGATATCATTCACGCCAAATCAGACAGAGCCGAAGATGAAGGACAGACTCAAATTGAGGTGCAAGGTAACATCACTGTCAGGAATTTGTCTTTTCGTTATGGAGCCGCTGACCCATTGGTGCTCAAAGATGTTTCATTGGAGATAAAGGCTGGAGAATTTATTGCCTTTACGGGGCTTTCTGGAGGCGGTAAAACCACACTCTTCAAACTTATGCTCGGATTGTATGAACCGGAAGAAGGGGAGATCCTTCTAGATGGTCGAACTGCCAATAAAGAAGCTTTCAGGCAGTGGCGGTCGCATGTCGGGGTTGTTTCACAAGATGACCAGCTTTTATCAGGAACCATAGCCGATAATATTGCCTTTTTTGATCCTGATCTTGATATGAAAAAAGTGCAAATTGCCGCCATGGCAGCACAGGTGCACAATGATATTGTCGCCAAGCCCATGCAGTACCTGTCTCTGGTAGGAGACATGGGGTCAACCCTTTCTGGTGGTCAAAGACAACGTGTACTTTTGGCTAGGGCATTATACCGGCAACCAAAAATCCTTATGCTCGATGAGGGGACTGCTAACCTTGACCCTGAAACCGAAAATCAGATAGCTGATCTGATCGCGCAAATGCCGATAACTCGTATCATTGTCGCCCATCGCCCCGCCTTGATTGAGCGGGCTGACAAGGTGTTTGAGGTTAGAGGTGCAGCCATAAGGAAAGTGTGATCAAGTCGTGTCTTCGCAATAGAAATGACACACATCACGAATTGTTGATTTTTAGGTAATCCGCACCCCCTTGACAGGCCACTACGATTTGATACAACCTGTATTTGAGTATGTAGTTTTATGTTAACATGGAGATGAAATGTGTCAGTAACTGTGATCAACCAAACGGGGATGCGAGAGCTAACCTTTGAAGAAGCAAATGAAGTTGGCGGTGGTCTTATTTTCTTGGTACCTGTGGCTATTTTTGTAGCTAAAGCAGTAATCGGATCCGCTACCGCTATTGTTGTAGTCGGAGCCGCGCACGGCATATATGATGCTGCAGTGGGCAACCCAAAAGATTAATGTTAAAAGGAGATTACAATTATGAGAGAACTATCTGATAAAGAAATAGATACTATCGCTGGCGCTGATGATCTGTTTTCCGAGTTATATGACGCGGCATACGATGCTGGATACGGTGCAGTCACTTGGTTTAGAAGTTTGTTGGACAGTGACGCGTGGGGTTCTCCGCCTGCTGATCCACAAGTTGGTGGCCCCAATGGGTGTTCTCTCCAATGTAATACATAGGTGACGACTCTGCTTACCACCTTTTTTGTGTAAGTAATACAAAGTATCATCACTTAGGATTGGCGCACTATCTTTGCTTGTTATACTGAACTAAAATGTTTTATTTCGACTATCTTAGTACGGTCGATTATTCGATCAATATAAAAATATTTACTTTCTCTCGCTTGAGCTTGAGTATGTTAACCTACCTTTATATCGTAAGTTTTCATTAGCTCAATTGGTTTTCATGCCCGGACGGATTATAGTGATGAAATACATTCTTGGTTTGAGTTGCATTTTAGTTGTTGCAATAATTTTAATTTTTTTAGGTGTTTTGAAAATACCCCCGCTCGCCCTGCTTCTTGTCGGAATGGCAACAGGATACTTAATAAGAGAGATCAACCCCTACAAGAAATTAAAACCAAAAAAAGGCTGATTTCCTTAAGATCATGCTTTTTGCATCACTCCCGGCATATTTCATGTACCCAATTCCAATTAACATAATCATCGCTGAATGATACGGATGTAGGCATATTAAATATACGCAACAATTAAACTAACAAAAGAAAAGCCTTTATTCATTATTCACCCGAAAAATAATAATCCCGAGAAGTTAATACAACTTTTTCAATCTAATATTAATTTTGATAAATGACCACGCCACTTTTTCGTAAACAATCCATTTCACATGCAACCAATCGCCTTGACGGAAAAGTTGTGCTGTTGTCTCCGGTTTCAATTTGGCTTTTGGGTGGTTTTCTAATTGCTATTCTTGGCTTTGCCCTAACCTTTGCTCTTACCGCAAGCTATGCTCGCAAAGAAGCTGTGGTCGGTTGGATCGTACCAGAAGCGGGTCTGGTTCGTCCTGTTGCTCAAAATGGTGGTTTGATACAAAACTTGATGGTTAAGGTCGGCGATCAAGTCACGGCTGGTGATGTTCTTGCATCTGTTCAGCTGGCTTCCGTCAGCACACAGGGAAATACAGGGGCAATCCTTGCACAAGCATTGCAAGAACAAAGCAAGGCGGCCAAGAGAAGTGCCAACAATCGCATTTTGCGATTGGATGCGGAAAACACCCGTTTACGCAGACAGCAAAACTCGTTGAAAAAAGAACTGCGGGAAGCACATGCTCAAATTAAGTTACAAAAAGACCGAGTTGCATTGGCTAAGTCGTCCTTCGGTAAGGCCGAGAATATATTTAAAAAAGGCCATTTATCTAAAGTTGACCTAGATAACCGAAGAGCTGCTTTTTTAGATTTGCAGCAAGCTGTTATTAATCAGCGACGATCCATCATCAATTTGCAGGGGCAAATTGATGATGTAACAGCACGATTAGAAATCATACCAATTGACAAAGCTACAGCCGAGGCAGAGTCCATAGCGGCAGCGGCTTCTTTGCGTGTGCAGTCAACACAAACCAACGCTTCGAATTCCTATCTGATCATCAGCCCGGTCAATGGCCGCGTGGATGCCGTACTGGCAAGAACCGGAGAGCAGGTAGTGCCTAATGCTACTATTGTAGCGATTCATCCCGAAAATAGTGCGCTGATCGCAGAACTTTATGTGCCTAGTCGCGCAGCTGGTTTTATCAAGCCTGGTCAGGAAGTGAAAATCAAATATCAGGCTTTCCCCTTTCAACGATTTGGCGTGGGTAAGAGCAAAATCAAAACCGTTTCTGTGACGGTACTTGCGCCCAATGAAGTTCGTATTCCAGGGGTGCAATTCCAGGAACCCGTATTTCGTGTTATAGCAATCCTGGAGAAAGAAGAAATTGAGGCCTATGGTGAAATCATACCGCTTCGCTCTGGTATGTTGGTGAACGCCGATATTGTTGTGGACAGGCGTAATTTGATAGAATGGTTGCTCGATCCACTTTATGCCGCAGGCGTTCGATGACCGAGAATAATTCGCAAAACTGATCCTTTCTGCAACACTTTTTACAGGTGAATGATTTCAAAGGCTTGCGTGTCGCAAAACTTTGTTGCAAAACTATTGCATGAAAATTGGATATGCTCGCATCTCAACTGCTGACCAGAACGCGGATTTGCAAAAAGACGCACTTAAAAAAGGCGGGTGCGATAAAATCATTACTGAACAAATTTCGGGGGCTTCTACAAAGCGGCCAAAACTCGAAAAACTACTGAACAAACTGCAAGCAAGCGACACCCTCACAGTATGGCGGCTTGATCGTTTGGGAAGATCACTTCCTCACTTGATTGAAGTTATACGGGACATAGAAGGGAAGGGGGCGCATTTCCAAAGCCTAACCGAAGGCATAGACACCACAACGGCACAAGGTCGCCTAACATTCCACTTAATGGGCGCACTAGCCGAGTTTGAACGCTCGCTGATAGTGGAACGGACACGAGCAGGGCTAGAGGCCGCTCGCAAGCGTGGGGTGCATATAGGTCGCCCAAAATCCCTCACGGCGGCACAAGTTAAACATGCTATTAAACTGATTGGTGCTGGCGAACGTCCTGCGGCCGTTGCCCGCTCTTTAAGTGTAAACCGCTCTACACTCTATCGAGCAATGAAATGATTTTTAATATAAAAAATAGGAGAAAAAATGTCTAAAATTGAAAAATTCACCCATAACGGTAAAACATTTGAAGTTAGGGTCGTGATGGAAACAAACGGATTTTGTGTGAGTGTGTTCCACAACAGCACCTTAATCAGCCCAAAATACTGTATGACCTTCGAGACAGGTTTTGGTTTCCAGCAACAAAAAAATCAGACAGGTATCGGTCAACTCATTGCCATAGCAAAATCAGATATTAAAGATGAAATGTATTACCCCTCCTAATCATGGCGCGGCTTTCTCGTTCGCCCTCTGGCCTTATTTCTATCGCTTCTCAACTTGTTTTTAACCTGCGCGGATCTCTGCGCTTTTTTCCAGATCCCATCTGATAAAGATTTGCTTTGTCCCAACCGTTCGGCCTGTTGGTCTTTGTGCATGGTTCTAAGTTGATCTCTGTCATACTTCCAAGCCTTGGTGATCTCTCTTGCGCTGTCGCTGATCGTTTGCGCTTGCTCTTTGCTTAACTGTCCTCTGGCCGTCTTCTGATCCTCAACAAATAAACGCCTGTTACCGCTATCATTGACCATTGCACGAGCAAAAGCCAAAACCTTGCCCGATCCCTTAGTTTTAAGAGCAAAGGCCAATCGATCCAAAAACTTGTTGTCGTAGCGTTTAAGCTCCATGCGTTGCGATTTGTAGAGCTTCGCCCACTTGGGCTTGAATAATTGTTTAACCTCGCCCTTGCGTGCTGTCAGGCGATTTGTGCGCTGTTCCCATAGAGCCTCATACTGTCCTTTATGGTTTTTGCTGGCTGTGGCTTTATCTGCTCGGTACTGCTCCCAGACTTTACTAGATTCTTGTTTTTTCCAAGCATAGGTTTGATAACGGTCGGGGGACTGATCTTTGACAAACTCGCTTTTACGGCCATGATTGTTTTTTACACGCTCGGCGCAAAATACATGCCCTCGCTTTTCTTCATATTCCTGCGCCCAAGTCGATAGCTTTAGGCGGTCATTGCCAAGGTTTTTTGCTCTGCCCGTTTCAGGATCAACACGGTTTGCAATAACATGCACATGCGGGTGATCCATGTCGCTATGGGCGACAATGATCGCTTGGTGCTTATCAAGCCCAAGGACGGCCAAGGTTTCATTGACGGCTTCGATCTGATCTTGCTGTGTTGGCTTTTCGGAAGGGTGCCAAGATAGCGAATAACTATAAACTGGCTTCTCCAATTTGCGCCCGCCCTTAATACCAGCTTGCGCTTTAAGCTGGTTT
>JAESQN010000001.1 GCA_016765135.1 Robiginitomaculum sp. | reverse complement strand
CCGCGTGAGCGTAGCGAACTGCGGGTGAGGGGAAATAATAATACACCGATATGACCGTTCTTCGAATAATATTTCCATATGCAATAGCCCTGGGGAGGTGGGATGGAGGGCCCAACTCCACTCTGGCGCAAGGCGAAAGATTGCCCCCCATCGAGCGCCAAGAGGCGCCCACTTCCCCCGTGAAAAACGAAGGAAGGAAAAAATCGAAAAAAGCAAACAATAAGAACCAACTTGGCAACACGCCCACCTCCCGACCCAAAATCCGATCATGCCTGTCTCCGCTTGTATCTATGATTTGAGCATTGATTTGTTTTCTGATAGAGCAATGCTCAAATCATAGATACAAGCGGGGTGTGGGGATTGGGAGCCGCAAAATTTTATGCCCGCTTTGGGGGCAGGAGCGGACATTGGAACTTGGTCTGTTTGTAGAGCTAAGTGGGCATAGGGTGGTTGCCGACAGGAATTTGGCGTGCATAATCAAAGCTATTACTTGAGCATTTGTTTTGGATTGTGTTTTGGGTTATTTAGATTACCTTGCACCGTTCGGGAGCAGGGCGCAGTCATGGATCATGAAGACAATATGGATAGGGATAAACCGCGCCGCACATTATTGCGCGCATCTCTCTTTGGTAGTTTTCAGCTCAGAGACCGTTATAGCGGTGAAATTCTTATTTCCAACCGCCGGGCGCGGGCTTTATTGGCAATGCTGTGTTTAGCGCCAGAACGGCCTCTGTCCCGAATACATTTAAGTAAATTATTGTGGCCGGGAAGATTTGAAACCCAAGCTAGAGCCAGCTTGCGTCAATGCTTGCTCGATTTGGGTAAAGTGCTGGCACCTTTCGGAAATGATATTCTGGTTGTTACCCGAAACCGGGTCAGCCTTAGCCCAAATTCTATACAAACCGATCTTGCCGATTTGGAAAACGCGCTTGCTCATGACCAAATTGCCAGCGCTAGCGAAATGCTCATCACCATTGGCACGCGGCCATTGCTCGATCAATTGCACTTGGCCCCCGCATTCGAAGGCTGGCGAACCCGGCAAAGGCAGCATGTTGAACAAATGCTAAAATCATCTGTCAAAAATGCACTGACGGTTTTGGAGCGGGCGGGTAAACTTACCGATTATCACAGACTTCTGGAGGCTTGGAAAATTCGGGACCCCGCTTTCATATCCGCAGGAACGAATGCCCGGCGCGAAAATGTGACACGTCTGGCCGTGCTGCCGTTCACATCCACACATACCGCCGAAACACAGGCAGGCGATGGGCAACACTACTTTACTGACGGCATTGTCGGTGAACTTATTACGGCGCTTGGTCAGGTGCCGCAATTACAGGTCGCGGGGCGCAGGTCATCGTTTCAATTTCAAAATTCCCATCTGACAGCACCGGCTATCGCAGAAGTCTTGCGGGTTACCTATCTCGTAGAAGGATCAATCCAGCGCCAAGGCGATGAGATCCGCATTCATATTCAGCTCATAGATGGGCGCAGTGGTCTTGAGATTTGGACACAGCGATACGGCGGCACAATTGATAATCTATTCGCTCTACAAGAAACAATTGCCCGCGCCGTGACCCTTGCACTGGGCACGGCGCTTGATCTGAAAATGCAAGCTCCTGATGTGCGCCAAATGACCCACAACAAGCAAGCCTATGATCTATATTTACAAGGCCGCGTACTGACGGCCCGGGCCATCGGCCCCGGCATTCTTGAAACGGCTATTGATCTTCTGGAACAAGCGCTGGTGCTTGACCCAAAATTTGCGGAGTGCTGGACGGCTCTGGCCGAAGCCATAGTTTATAAGGCCGTTTACACCCCGTGCCTGGATAGATTGACCTTATCCAAACGCATGGCCCAGTGTGCGCGAAAAGCTATTGCCTTAGCACCCACACAGGGACATGCCCACGCTATGTTAGGGATACATAAATGGACAAAGAACGATATTGTTGGTGCCCTTGATCTCGCCTTTGAAGCCTACCGGTTGGAGCCGCACAACCCGGACGTGGTCATCCGCCTCGGTTCGTTTTTGTTGTATTGTGGCCGCACCGCAGAAGCATTGCCCTATATTGAGGCGGCCATAGATCAAGACCCCGTACATGGCCGTAATTTTGCACTTCTTTCTACGGCTTATTTGAACAGTGGTGACGTTAAAAAAGCAATTATTGCCGGCCAAAGAGTGGCTGATCTCGGGTTTCCGTCTTTGTGGCTCGGTGTTGCAACCGCCGTATCGGGACAGCACGAGCTTGCGGTGGAGCAGTATAAACAAACTCGTCTCTTGCTGAACACGGTTATATTTCCGCCCGCAGGCAGTGCGCCAATGTCGCCTGAAGCTCTGGATGCTTTCTGGCTGTTGGCGGCCAAGGGGGTTTGTAGCGGCGCGGAAGCAGACCGCGTCCAATATTGTAACATGCTGGAAATGCTCTACGCCACCCTGCCCGACAAATACGATGCAGCAATCGTTATGCCCGCCATCTGGATGGGCCATAGCGAAATGGTGTTCAAGACGATTGGTGAGCAAATCACCCCGGCTAATTTCTTTTGTCTTAAGGTCTTGTGGGGGGATAGAGAGCCTCTCAACAAAATACGCGCCCACCCTGAGTTTATGAACTTTGCCGCGCGCATTGGCTTGACCGCCGCATGGGAAAAATATGGCTGGCCTGATCTATTGCCACGGCCTGATGGTTGGTGCCCAGAGCCATAATCACAACGATTTCGCAATTATTGACGCTTTTTTGACGTTTTTTGGGCGTTGGCACATTTGACCTTGCCGCATCTATACAGGCATTCTCCCCACTAGAGAAAGCAGGCAGGCCGAAGCCCAAAAGGGAAAGCTTACTGCAAAAAACAAAGAGGGAAATTATGCGTAAAATATTCTTATCCATAGGACTAATTGGTTTAACGGCTTGCACCACACTACAAGCACCAGACCCTGACCTAAATAACGAAGCCATCGTCAAACAAATTTACACAGATTTTGCCGCAGGCAATATGGAAGGATTTACGGCGGCGCTTGCACCGGATATTGTCTGGATCGAAGCCGAAAACAACCCATATTTGACCGAAAGTCCTTATCTGGGTGTTGATGCAGTTATGTCTGGCGTGTTCGCGCCGCTGGGTAAGAACTGGACGACATTCTCCGTTTTGCCGCAAAGCTATGTCTCGGACGGCGACACGGTCGCTATGTTTGGGCGCTATGACGCAACGAACAAAGCCACGGGCAAAACCATGACCCCGCAAATAGTACATGTGTGGACCTTGGCAGACGGAAAACTGACGGGTTTTCAGCAATACGGCGACACTGCCGCCATGCGCGAAGCCGTAACGCAGGGCGGTACGGCTATACCCAAAAGATAGGCAAACAGCTCCTGCATGATTATCTGGAGGCCATCAATACAAACGACCCTGACAGAATTGTGGCAAATGGCGGGTTTCCCGCGATGCGTGGAGCACGGATTTACCGCTGCCTAAATAACCTGATAAGCAAACACTATAAAAAAAGGAAAACACCAATGCCCATACCTCCAACAAGCCTGGCCCATGTTGTGTATAGAACCCGGCGTTTTGATGAAATGTTGGCTTGGTACACCGCAGTTTTTGGCGCGAAACTACAATACCAAAACCCGGCGCTGGCCTTTCTGACCTTTGATGATGAACACCACCGTTTTGCCTTTGCTGACCTTGATGTCATCAGGCCCGAAGAGGACGATAAAGATGATCGCGGCATGGTCGGTGTCGACCATGTGGCCTATGACTACGCTAGCCTTCGCGATCTTTTGGAAAATTATGACGGCTTTAAAGCACAAGGCATAACCCCCTATTGGTGTATCAATCACGGCATGAGTGTATCGCTATATTACGCCGACCCTGACGGCAATCAGATGGAATTTACCGCTGATGTCTTTGCCACCAAGGCCGAAGGCAGTGCCTATTTTCATAATCTTAAAGAAGACGACAACCCCGTTGGCGTCGAATACGATCCTGACGAATGGCTGACTAAATTGCGTTCTGGGACCCTCGAAGCCGAACTTTTAAAATTTGACGCTGCGGGCGAAGTGTCACCGATACGGGGCGCAATGATGGCGTGATCGCCGCAGGGGGCGCTATGAGGCGCACTGCGGCGATCACGTTTGCCAATGGAATTACAAACAACACAAGACAGGAGGACGCATATGCGTACAGGAAACAGGTTAGCGGGTAGAATAACGAGGTCATGCCATGACCCTGAATGATCTCTACCTAATCTCGCAGGTTGTTGCCGTAGCGGCACTGGTGCCTTCTGTGATTTATCTGGCGATACAAGTGCGCCAAAACACCTTACAGGCTCGTGCCAATGCCGCCTACCAATTTTTAGAAGCTTCGGGAAGTATCAACGCAATTCCCATGGCCAATAAGGCAATGGCAAGTGTGGTACGGCGCGGAGTAGAAGATATTTCCGTTCTTGATCCCGATGAAAGAATGCAATTTACTTGGTTTTGCGCTCAGCACTTTACAACCTACAACACCATGTATGAGCTTTATTGCAACAAGACATTATCCAAAACCCAATGGCATCCGATCAAAAAAGACATACTGACGGTACTGATTATGCCCGGTGCCCGCGCGGTTTGGGACGACTTCGCCGTGCATGGCTTATCTCCGGCTTTCATCACCTATGTGGAGGACTTGCTAAAAAGCGGCGAGGACAGTTATTCGCTGGATCAATTATGGGGATCGAAAGAGGAAGAAAAATGACCCTACGCCGCTTCAACGTACAATCTAAACCCAGAGTGGTTCGCTGCGCTGTAACAACAGGAGAATATCATGGAACTCAATCTATCTGAAAGTGCGCAAATTGCTGAAATCATAAGTGCCTTTGCCATTGTGCTGTCCCTGTTTTTTGTTGGTTTTCAACTGCGTGATAATGTCAAGGCTACACGGTCAGCAACCGCAAATTCGTCAATTGCATCGCTGAGTGCATGGTATGCAGGTCTTGGTCTAAGTGAACAGGCTAGCGCCAACTACTACACAGGTATAACTAATCCTGACGCGCTGCCGCAGGAAGAATGGGTTCAATTTGTCATGGGTCTTCACGCAGCGTTTTTAAATTTTCAAAACAGTTATTATCTGGCCGCAGAAGGCACACTGGATCACGAAATCCGCAACTCGCTGACAGCGGCCATCGCCGCCGTTAAAGGTCAGCCTGGGTTTCTCCGGTATTGGCAACAGCGCAAACCCATATTCTTTCCCGAATTTCAGGATTATGTGGATCTGATAGTTGCATCCGATCAGGTAAACTCGGAAGGTGTCTACAAAAAGATAGAACCCGTTGGAGCCACACCATGATCCTGCGCCGTACAATAAAACCAGAGAAACCAAAACCAAAGCTTATTTCTATGAAAGGAAAAAAGAAAATGAAAAAATATTATACAAACAAAAAATGGGGCCGCGCATTTGCTGGTACAGCAATAGCTGCGACATTCGTGCTTGGTCTTACGGCCTGTACGGATACGAAACCAACTGAGGATAAAGTCGCCGTTGAAGCAGTAACGGTCGACAATAGCGCAGCTGATATAGTGCAGACCGTCTATGATGGCTTCGCCGCAGGTGATATGAATATGGTCACCAGCGTCATGTCGCCTGACATCATTTGGAACGAGGCCGAGGGCAATCCTTACGCCGATAAAAATCCTTATGTTGGGCCTGACGAAATCCTCTCCGGCGTATTTTCGCGGATCGGTGGTGACTGGACCAACTTCACTGCAACGCCTTCTGAATTTGTTACGCAAGGCAACCGCGTTGTCGTATTTGGCCGCTATGCGGGTACCTATAACGCGACCGGCAAAACTCTAGATGCGCCGTTTGTACATTCTTTGACAATCACAGACGGCAAAATAACGGGCTTCCAGCAATATATGGACACAGAGCAACAAGTCGCCGTCATGACTAAATAGGGACGGTATAACGTTACTCAGAAGCATAACAAAGCATGTAAAAGACCAAAATTGGTTCGCGGTCGGGCTTGATTTTTTCATTGCCGTTTTTGGTGTATTTGTTGGTTTGCAGGTACAGCAATGGGCCACCGAGCAAGAGACACGACAACGCGGGCTTTAAAGGCGGGCTTATGGTTCTTACGTTTCGACATTCTGATCTCCTCCTTTGTCGAAGACCAATCAAAACAAAAATAGTAGCTTAAGTCACTGTCCAATTATCGGGGAGTACCTCAGAAGTCGAAGATGCCTTGGAGTTGTCTGAAAGCATAGAACTATAAATTTTAAGAAATGTCGATATTGCTAACGGCTGCAATTGAGGATTAAGCAGCCTTACGAGAACCACACACGCCCCCTAATTCGCCCCACTAGCCGCCGCGTTTGCTACCTGTCCATTAGCCAAATTACGCTCCTTGGTCAGGCTTGCTGTTAGGCCCTCGTAGAAAACTATCAGGGTTTTGGTTTCTTCGTCTGTGATTATGGGTTTTGGGGCTTTTAGGGGGCGGCGTTTTTTGTTTTTGTGGGCTTTTAGCATGAAATCTTTCCATGCATCCACCGGCAGTAGGCCGCCTGTGACCTTGCGCATGGGGGAATTGTCGTCATTGCCCATCCACACGGCGGTGGTGTAATCGGCGGTAAAGCCGATAAACCAGGCATCACGAAAATCTTGTGACGTGCCGGTTTTGCCCGCCGCTTGCCGATTGCCAAGCTTGGCGGCATAACCCGTGCCGCTCTCCACCACATCGCGCAACATGCTGGTCATTTGTCTGGCATAGGGCAGGGCATAGACCCGTTCGGGCCTGTGGTTTCTGCGGGTATAAAGCTGGGTGCCTGCCGTGTCGCGAATGCTCTCAATCAAAAATGGTGTGCGCTTCGCCCCTTCATTGGCAAACACCATAAACACGGCGGCCATGTCGATAAGATGCACTTCTGATGCCCCCAGTGCTATGGAGTAATGGGCGCCGAGCTTGGTTGTGACGCCTAAGCGCCGGGACAATTCGACGATTTTATTGGGGCCGACCTCCGCCCCCACCTGCGCCGCGACCGTATTGATGGACAGCTTGAGCGCCTCGCGAATTGTCATGGGGCCTCTGAAGCGGCGGGTATAGTTTTGAGGTGCCCATTCATGTTCACCGCTCCCGATAGTGGTCGGTTGGTCAATACGCACCGTGCCCGGTGTAAACCCGGCCTCCAGCGCCGCCGCATAGACCAAGGCCTTGAAGGACGAACCAGGTTGGCGCAGGGCCTGAGTGGCGCGGTTAAATTTGCTTTTGTTGTAATCAAGTCCGCCCACAAGGGCGCGCACCGCCCCGGTTTCGGTCTCGATACTGACCAGGGCCGCTTCGCTGACCCTTCGGGATTTTTTGTATTTTGTGACCACTTTTGTAATGGACTTGAGGGCCGTAGTTTGCAGCTCGGCGTCAATGGTCGTTTGCACAACCAAATCTTGCGCCCCCGTCCCGATCAATTGCCTGGCCCGCTCCGACACCAAATCAAACACATAACCCAGGTTTTGCTCGTCCAGATATGTGTCCTGGCCCAGATGAAGCACGGCGGCGTCTTGCTCGGCTTCGTGCATTTCCTGGGGCGAGATTTTGCCCTGTACCATCATGCTTTGTAACACCAACCTGGCCCTGTCCATTGACGCGTTGGGGTTTTTTACGGGATCATAGGTGCCCGTGGCTTTGGGCAGAGCGGCCAGAACCGCCGCCTCCATCAAGGTCAAATCCCTGGCCGATTTGGCGAATAATCTCTGCGCCGCCGCTTCGACCCCGAACGCCCGATTGCCCAAATCAACCCGATTTAAATACAGCTCCAAAATTTCTTGCTTGGACAGCACTTGCTCCATTTGATAGGCGAGCCACATTTCCTGGAATTTACGCTTATAGGTTTTTTCCCGCGTTAGCACCATGTTCTTGACCAATTGCTGGGTCAGGGTCGAGCCGCCTTGTACCTTTCTGCCAGCTTTGGTGTTCTCCATCAAAGCACGAAAAATAGCCCTGCGGTCAATGCCCGGATGCTCCCAAAAACGTTGATCTTCGATAGCCAGAAACGCATCCGGCACCCAGGCGGGCATCTCGGATAATTTCAAAGGCTTGCCGTAAAAAGGCCCCCGGTGCCCAATAATACGGCCCGTTTTATCCAACAAGGTGATATTGGGCTCTATATTCAACTCCCACATGACCTGTTTGTTGGGCAGTTCCGGCAAGCCGTCCAATAAATAACGTTTGCCTTGGAAATACCCCGTTAAACCCGCGACCAGAAGCACAAGCAGGACTGTCCACAACCAGCGGCGTTTTTTCTTGCCGCTATTGTCGTTGTCCGCCCCCAAATCTGCTCGGTACGTCTCCATATCTCTCTTTAACGCCTTTTTGCGACAATTCCCAATTCATTTCTCACGAGAATGGTGTAATAATATGGCATGAATTTGACCAAACCATTTTGGAAAACCAAAACCCTGGACGAAATGACCAAACCGGAGTGGGAAAGCCTGTGCGATGGGTGCGGTAAATGCTGTTTGCTACGCATGGAAGATGTGGACACCGAGGCCGTCTATGTTACCGATATTCGCTGCAAACTTTTGGACGGGGCCACATGCCGCTGCAAGAACTACAAAGCCCGCAAGCTATATGTGCCCGATTGCGTGCAACTGACGGCCAAAAACGTGCGCAAGCTCCCCTGGATCCCGCGCACATGTGCCTACCGCCTGCTGGCCGAGGGCAAAGACCTACCGGACTGGCATTACCTGATCAGCGGCTCCCGCGACACTATCCATGAAGCTGGCATGAGCGTCAAAGACGCGACCGTGTGCGAGAAAACCGTCACCGAAGATGACCATATCCAACACATAACAATTTGGCCAGGCGAACCGGATGTTTTGCCGGATTGATTTTTGCGCTTTGTTTATTTCGTTCCGCTAAACCAAAAAACCCCGCGATTTGCGGGGTTTTTATGGGGTCGTGGGAACGGCCTTTAGTAATTATTAAGCGCTGATGCGTTCTTTGTTGGGTTCGCGCAGTACGTATCCTCTGCCCCAGACGGTTTCTATATAATGTTCGCCTTGGGAAGCTGCGGCCAATTTTTTGCGCAGCTTGCAGATAAATACGTCGATAATTTTAAGCTCCGGCTCGTCCATACCGCCGTAAAGGTGGTTGAGGAACATTTCCTTGGTCAGGGTCGTGCCCTTGCGTAGAGATAACAACTCAAGCATTTGGTATTCTTTGCCAGTCAAGTGCACACGGTGGTCACCAACCTCAACGGTTTTTGCATCCAGGTTAACGGCGATTTCGCCTGTACGAATAATCGACTGGGCATGACCTTTGGAGCGGCGCACAACCGCATGGATGCGGGCTACCAATTCGTCCTTATGGAACGGCTTGGTCATATAATCATCAGCACCGGTTCCAAGACCGCGTACTTTCGTCTCCACATCAGATGTACCGGACAGAATAAAGATGGGTGTGTTGATCTTGGCGAGGCGCAATGTTTTCAAAACATCAAAGCCCGGCATGTCAGGTAAATTCAGATCAAGCAGGATGATGTCGTAATCATAGAGCTTGCCCAGATCGACCCCTTCTTCGCCTAAATCCGTTGTATAGACGTTAAAACCCTCTGACTTGAGCATAAGTTCGATACTTTGTGCCGTAGCCATATCGTCTTCAATGAGAAGAACGCGCATAATTTCCCTCCAGAACATGCCCACCAAACAAATCCAAATGGGCGAATCACTTTGTTTATCGTTAATAGAAGTTAACGTATAGTTAGCCTTACGTGAATCCCGTAAACCAAAAGTTAACGATAAAATTCATTTTTGGGGATAATTCGCGGTTTTTTGCCCCATAATGCTACAAGACGGCATAAATGCGGATTTATTTTTATTTGTTTACCAGATTGTAAGCCTGATTTCGTACAAACCTAATCAAAGGCGAAAACGCCAAAAAGATATTAGGGTTAGGTGAACAATGAATACTTCAATGGATAAAAGTGTGCGTGCAACACGCTTCGCGATTTCAGATCTGCAAAAACGCGTGGCCGTACTTGAAGCAACGCGTGAAGACCTTGAGCGTCAAATGCGTAAGCTTAATGACAGTGTGCCTGAGGAGACTGTCGAGCCGGGTGCGCAAAAGGATGGTTATGTGGCTTATGGTTCCTACGCCAATTCCGTCATAGAGCGCAAAAAGAACCTGCAAGTCACCATCAATGATATTGAGCTGCAAAACAAAGACTTAGCCTACGAGCTACGTATGGCTATGGATACTTTGGACAGTTTCGAGCGTGTCCGCGCCCGCCAACTGGCCGCCAAAGCTGAAAAGCTTGCTGCTAGAAAAGCTGGATAAGAAAAAAACAAAATATATCGGGCCAAACATATCGGGCCAAACATATCGGGGAAGAGCAAGCCATGGCGCATTAGTGCCATGGCTTTTTTTGTGCCTGCAAATTTTATTGCCTAACGAGCAAAATCAAGCCATACCGTCCTGAATTCAGGAGCGGACATTGAAAACTCATTTCACTGGAGACATTCACATCATCGCGATTGCCGGCGGCAGTTGTTCGGGGAAAACTCGGTTGGCAAAATATACGTGCGAGGCTTTAGGGCAGGATAAATGCACGGTTTTGCGCCAGGATCATTATTATCTTGATCTCGGCGGGGCAAAACCAGGCCAGCCCCTGCCAAATTTTGACCACCCCGATGCTTTCGATTGGGGCTTGTTTCTTACCCATTTGCAAAAACTGAAATCCGGTCTTGCCGTCGATATCCCGACCTATGATTTCACCACCCACAGGCGCACGGACATTACCGAACGGGTGGAGCCAAAACCCATTATTCTTATTGAAGGCATTTTAATCCTAAGCCAGGAACGGTTATTGTCTGCATTCGATTATCGCTTCTTTGTCGCATGCGACCATGATACGCGTCTTGACCGCCGAATTCGCCGTGATGTGGAAGAACGGGGACGCACATTATCTTGTATCCAGGAACAATTTGCCCGTGATGTTGCACCTATGCACGATAAATTTGTCGACCCTTCCCGGCGAAATGCAGACATTATTATCACCCAGGATCAATGCGAACTGGAAACCATCATGGGAGACGGGCCACTGATCAGTCTGTGTGAAAATCTGTTGAACAAGAAACCGCTACCCAAAGACCTTTTGGGCCAAGAAATATTAGGGTAGTAGATATTGCCCCAAAATACGAGATATAAATCCTCATGACAAACACACATAACAAAACCTGCATAATAATAGGTGCCAGCCACGGGGGCGGGCAAGCGGCTATTAGCCTGCGACAATCTGGTTGGGACGGGCATATCATTTTGATCGGCGCGGAACCTTATCCGCCCTATCACCGCCCACCTTTATCGAAGGACTTTTTATCTGGCGGGAAAGACATAGAAGATATTTTTATCCGCCCCATAGAGACCTACACGGCCGCCGATATAACTGTGCTCACGGGTTACAAAGCTCGTGCTATCAACCGGGAAGATCGATTGGTGGTTTTAGAGGACGGCGAAACCTTGCACTATGACAAACTGGTTTTGGCAACAGGTGCCCGGCCCAGAGAGCTGTCTATTCCTGGTGGGGATATTCCCGGCGTCCATTATTTGCGCACTGCTCAGGATGTGTTGGCTATTAAGGACAAAGTCGAGAGCGGCAAAGGCGCCGTCATTATTGGCGGCGGCTATATCGGTTTGGAAGCCGCAGCCTCCCTGACCAAGCAAGGCATGAAAGTGACCGTGTTGGAAATGGAAGACCGGATATTGAAGCGGGTGACCGCGCCCGTCATGTCGGACTTCTATAGGCGTATTCACACTGAAGAGGGTGTGGAGATTGTTGAAAATTGTACTGTCACGCACATATTCGGAAACAAAAACGAGATGGTGGCGCTGACCAACACTGGTCATGATTTCGAAGGCAAGTTACTTATTGCCGGAATCGGCGTACTTCCAAATACGCTACTTGCTAAAAATTGCGGGCTAGAGGTGGGTAACGGCATAATCGTCAATGAATTTTGCCAGACCAGTGACCCTGATATTTACGCTATCGGTGATGTAACCTGGCACCACAATCCGATTTACGATACATTTTTACGCCTCGAATCCGTGCCAAATGCGACCGAGCAAGCCAAGACGGCGGCGCTGAGCATTTGCGAAAAACCCAAACCCTATAATGCCCTGCCCTGGTTTTGGTCGGATCAATTTGATTTGAAATTGCAAATCGCCGGGCTATCCGCTGGCTATGACGACATTGTCCTGCGCGGCAATCCTGACAAGGGACGCAGCTTTGCCGCGTTTTATTTCAAAGGTGACCAATTACTGGCCGTGGATGCTGTTAACCGGCCTGGGGAATTTATGCTCGGCAAACGGCTGATACCCTTAAACAAGACCATTGATAAAAAAGCATTGGCAGACGAGGCGGTTGCCCTTAAAACATTCTTGAAATAACTTGGAGAATATCGTGAGAAAACTATTGGTCATAGCATTTGGTGCGCTGTTTGCAGCCTGCACCCAAAACACTGCGCCTACTGGCGTATCCGCGAAATTTGACAGCATCAAAGACAGCGAAATAGAGCTGAGAGCTTTCTTGCAAGACATGCCCAAAGGCGGAGATTTGCACAATCATTTGTTCGGGGCCGTCTATGCGGAAAGCTGGATCAAATGGGCCGAGGCGGACGGGATGTGTCTGGATAAGCCAAATTTGTCGATCCGGTTTCCCGGCGAAAATGGCTGCGGGAATATGCCGGATGTCAAGACCGCATTGGCGGGCAATCAGGATTTACGCAATGATTTGATCGAGCGTTTCTCGCTTCGGGATTTCGTGCCTTACGCTGGCTGGTCTGGCCATGATCAGTTTTTCAGAACCTTTGGCTCTATGGCCGCCTTGCCGTCGCGCTTTGGCGACATGGTGGCCGAGACCGCCAATCTGGCCGGGGAACAAAACATTCTTTATCTTGAACTTATGCACACAATGGAATTGTTCGAGACCATATTGCCCATGGTGGCAAATGCGCCCATGACGGGCGATGCGGCCAAGGATTACGAGACCCTGATGAGCGGAAAATTTGGCGCGGCCCTGCCCGATCTTGTTACCCGCGCAAGGCGCGATATTGACACCGCTATGGCCCGTAAGGACGAGCTTTTGGGATGCGGTACAGACAACGCTAAGCCGGGGTGTGATGTAGAAGTGCGCTTCCAAAATCAACCCGTGCGCACCCTGCCCTTGGCCGCCGTCTATGCCCATACGATTTTTGGCTGGGAGCTTATGGCTCAGGACGAACGCTTTGTCGGCACAAACCTTGTCGCCCCCGAGGACGACTTCATTGCCTTGCGTGATTATGACGATCATATGGAACAGCTTGGTTATCTCTATGAAACCCTGGGGCCGCGTAATATTTCCCTGCACGCCGGAGAATTATGGCTTGGCCTTGTGCATCCAGACGAACTTCGTGACCATATCCACCAAGCCGTACATATTGCTCGCGCCAAACGCATTGGCCACGGTTCGGATATTATTTTCGAAGCGGGTTATAAAGACTTGCTGAAATACATGGCCGACAACAAAATTTTGGTCGAGATCAATTTGACATCTTCAGACGCAATCCTCGGCATCACAGGCGACAAACACCCTTTGAAAATATACCAGGCGGCGGGCGTGCCCCTGTCCTTGTCCACGGACGATGAAGGCGTAGCCCGCATTGATTTGACCCATGAATATGTGCGCGGCGTCCAAGAACATAATTTCTCCTACGCCGAACTTAAAGCCATGAGCTATAACGCCCTGCGCTATGCTTTCGTTGACGAGCAAACCAAAGCCGAATTGATCAAAAAACTCGACGAAAAATTTGCAGAATTCGAACGAGAGTTTTAGAATCGGAGCAATATTTCCATACTTTCCTTCCTCCGCTTGCGGGGGAAGTACCCCGAAGGGGGGATGGGGGCCAACGCTCTTGCGTTGGTACGATGGTTTAGATAATTACGCACGTTCAGTAGCGCACAAGATGCGCGCCCCCCATCGCCTACGCAAGAGCTCCGGCACTTCCCCCGCAAGCGGAGGAAGGAAAGATGTCTAAAAAACACCTTGGCTTTTGGGATCTTCTCAGCATTTCTCTCGGGCAAATCATTGGTACTGGTGTGGTGGTGCTGACCGGGATCAGCATTAGCATGACGGGCCACGGTGTGCCGTGGGCCTTCGTTCTGGCGCTGTTTATTGTTGCTATCCCGACCTTGTGTATTGCCGCGCTTGGTTCAGCCGTGCCTGCACGCGGCGGAAATTATACCTATGTGCGGGACTTGCTTGGCCCGAAAACTGCCATTGTTTATTTGGGTTTGCTGATTGCCGGGCAAATAATACTGGCCAGTTTTGCTATCGGTTTTGCACAGTATGCCCAAGCGTTAATCCCCGAAATTAACATGATGTTGGTCGCCGCATTGATTATGACAGCCTGTTTTATCGCCAATCTTCTCGGGATAAAAACGGCGGCGCGGTTTCAAAGCCTGATGGTTTTGGTGCTGATTGCGTCTTTGCTGGTTTATATATTTGCGGGCCTTGGCCATGTGGAAGATATGCGGGTTTATACAAAACCGGCCAACATATTCCCTAGCGGGATTGGCGGGTTTTTTGCTGCCGCGTTCTTGCTCCGGCTAAGCCTAATCGGTTCGGAATTTATCGGCGAATTTGGCGACGAGATGAAAAACCCCGGCCGCACAATTCCGCTGGTTATGGGCATATCGTTAGCCGTTGTGACACTGCTCTATATCGGTATCGGCATTGTTGCTACGGGCGTGTTACCGCTGGCCGATGTGCAAGGCAAAAACCTGGCCGCCACCGCCAAGGTAATCTTTCCGCCGGGCGTCTATATTGCTTTTATCGCAGGCGGGGTGATGCTGTCATTGGTCACGTCCCTAAACGCCATATTTGCCTGGAGCACACGCGGTCTGTCCATGGCCACAAAGGACGGTTGGCTGCCTAAAAGCCTGGCCGCCGAAAACCGTTTCGGGACGCCGTGGATATTTCTGACATTATTTTTTGTCGTTGGTATCGTCCCCATATTAACAGGCATGAGTTTGAGCTATGTAGCCATTTTGGGCAATGCGGTCGGGGCGATATTTGGCCTGTTTCCGGTATTTGCCCTTTGGGGCTTGGTAAGCAAAAGACCACAGGCATATAGAGACGCCCCATTCAAACTCCCCGTTTGGGCAACGCGGGTTTTACCGGTATTGGCGGTCATTATATACGGCTACGGCATATACGCGTCCTGGGGTTTTGTCGGCAATAAAGGCTGGATAGCATTGGCCGTTTATACGGTTTTATTGCTAGCCTACGCCCATTGGCGCGAACCTCGTAGGTATATTTAATACCGTTCCAACCGCCCGAAAGCTTTGAGTGTGTGCTTGATCTCGGTTTCGCTAATGCCCGCCGGATCAATCCCTGCTGCGCGTAATTGCCAATAGACCCGTGCGCTTTTCTCGAACACTTCCAGCTTGTCAAATGCACCCGCCAGGCTGTCGCCCGTGGCCAGCAGGCCGTGACATTGCCACAATACCAGATGATGTCGTTCCAGCAATTTCGCGGATTTTAGCCCCAACTCCAAAGACCCCGGCAATTCATGTTCTACAAACCCGATACCTTCGGGCAAAATCAGCCTGGCCTCACTTTGCATAGACAGGATTTTATCCGAAATAGTTTTTGCGTTATCAAAACCATCAACATGGCACAGAGCAATCAGACTGGCCGGGTGGGTGTGTAAAATCGCTTTGTCGCCCGGTCGGTGCTGCTCCAGCGCATTGTGAATGGCGAAATGAGCCGGAAGCTCCATAGACGGGGTTTCATTGCCCGCAATCCAGCCATAATAGCGCCCGTCATCACTGATTTTATACAGGCCGATATGGGGCAAAGGATCAACCCCGATTTCCCGCGCCCGCGTCCCCGACCCCGTCAGCAAAACCGCTTTGCCAGCCAGATACGGCACGTCTACAGGCAATTTTATATGGTCGTCCTCGTGTAATTTGGACAGAAAATTATTTTGGGCATCCAGGCGTATAGACATATTGCCGCCCGCCGCCTCAGACCAACCGCGCAGAGCCAACCAGTGGGCGGTGGCCTTAAAGTCGTCCAGCTCATTCTGATAGGAAAACTTGGTCATAAAATGCTCGCAGGTGTGCAGTCCGCGTCCTTGGTATTGGCCAGTGCTGCCATCATGACATGCAGCATTTTGTCTTTGATAATATCAACACCCTCGTGCACCAGTTCGATATTTGGTGTCATGCCTGCGCCCCAGTTTATGGAAAACGCCAGACCAGCATAGGACATGCCAAGCTCCAACGCGAGGGGCAGTTCCGGGCATAAAGTCATGCCGACAACATCCGCGCCCATTTTGCGGTAAGCCTTGATTTCAGCCGGGCTTTCAAAACGCGGCCCGTTGGTAGACGCATAAACGCCGCCGCGCCGGACTTTTAAATTCCGCGCCGCCGCTTCGCGCTCCAGCGCATCCGACAGTACCGGGCAGAACGGCACGCTCATATCCACATGGCCTTTGGCGGCTTCAATTTTATCAAAAAACGAATGTTCGCGACCGGACGAGTAATCAATAAAATCGCTCAAAATAACCGGAACGGCCAGCTCAAAATCCGCGTTGATGGAACCGACCGCAAAGGTCGCGCAAATCCGCTTGACGCCCAACATGTGCAGCGCCTTGATATTGGCCCGGTAGTTGACTTTGTGGGGCGGCACCGAATGATTGGGCGCATGGCGGTTCAGGAAAATCAAATCGTCCGTACGCTCAACCGTAACATCGCCGTAAGGCGTGTTCACCGTCTCGCGGCGCACCACCATGCCCTCCTTTATAGTTCCTGGCGCATAAATCCCAGTGCCGCCAATTAAAGCCGTAATTTCATTCATCATTCAAATCCGTTCTTCAAGGTGTAGGGACTTAGCACGCCATGCCTTGTGATAATGCCCGCCACATATTTCGGCGGGGTGATGTCGAAGGCTGGATAGGCAGCGTCTATGATGTCTAGCGTTGTTGCAACACCCCTGACCTTGCGAATGTCTGCCGGGTCGCGGCTCTCTATGTTGATGCTGGCGCGGTCGGGTTTGTTTTTATCGCAACCCCAGGCGAAGGCGAAATAGGGGATGCCGTGGGCGTGGGCGGCTATTGCATTTGGCAGGGTTCCGACCTTGTTGACCACATGCCCGTCCAGGGTGATCAGGTCTGCTGCCGTCATGTATTTCTGGATTTTCCCCTCCGCCATGAGCGCCGCGCCCATACCATCAGTGATCAATTTCACCTTAATGCCGCACTCAACCAAACTCGGGGCGGTCAGCCGGGCACCTTGTAGAAATGGCCGGGTTTCGGGTACATAGACGGTGATGTCTTTGCCCGCATCTTTGGCCATGATCATAGCCAGCACGAAAGAGGTTTCGGCGAAACACATGGTCAAAATACCGTCACCATCTTCGATCAACTTGGCCCCGTGTGCGGCGCGGCGGGCATAATATTTATACATGCCGTCCATGATGGATGTGATGCGTTTTAGGATAAATTCAGCCGGGTCACGGTCTGTATCCAGAGCAATTTGCGCAGATTTCAGCACATCTTCCAAGCGGTAACGGATGAGCGTGTTGGTCGGGCGTGTGCTTATAAGACGGTCTTTCGCATCCGCTAACCCGGCCATAATATTCTTGTCACCTTTTAACTGATCAGCCCGCATAGCCATAGCATAAACCGCCGCCACCCACGGGCCAACGCCTTGCGTCACCATAGTCTCGATGGCCACGGCCACCTCTTCCACACTGTCGCAGGCAACAAAGCTTTTCTCAAACGGATAGTCTTTGCGGTTGCCGATCAAAACCTTGCCGTCCTCATATCTGGCAATATTTTCCCGTTTCAGAATATGCGGTAACATGTCTTCAAAATTGCTCATACTATCGCTCATACCGCCTCAATATAACGTCGTGACCATGCGGCCAAAACCCTGGCTATATAGGCGGCGTCTCTTGGGTTGCGGAGCAGCAGATGATCCGCCTTGTCAAGGCTGACAAAGCTTTTGGGGTGGCGGGCTTTGGAATAAATATGGCTGGCGTTTTCAATATCGACGACCTTGTCCTGGGGCGAATGAAACACCATAAGGGCGCGGCGCAAATTGGCGATTGCCTTGCCCATATCTTGGTTGTTGATGTCGTCCAAAAACTGTTCCTTGATCACGAAAGGTCGCCCGGCCAGAAAAACCTGCGCTTCGCCGTCGCGTTCTATTTCCTCAAGCTGATCGGCGAATTGATGTACGATATGGCGGGTATCACACGGCGAACCAATCGTAGCGACCGCCTTGCATTCCGGCAAATCCTGCGCCGCCATCAAAGCGGCGGTGCCGCCAAAACTGTGGCCAATAAGAATAGCCGGCGCCTTTTTATGCTCGCGCAGATATGCGGCGGCCCCCAAAATATCTTTAACATTGGAGCTGAAATTGGTGTCGGAGAAATCACCGCCGCTCTCGCCCAGCCCGGTAAAATCAAACCGCATCATCCCAAACCCGACGCTGACCAAAGTCTTGGCAATCGTCCGCACCGGTTTTAAATCCTTGCCGATAGAAAACCCGTGGGCAAACAATACCCAGGCCCGCACATCCTCCTTGTCCATATCGTCCGGCCAATTTAGCCGTGCGGCCAAGCTATCCCCAAACGCGCCCGTGAATGTAATCTTGTCTCTTGCCATAATTCGTTTCAACTTTCACGGCCACCATAGCCGCCCCCGGTCGGAGTTTCCAGCATGAATATGTCTCTGGACAACCCCTACTGCATAATTCTAGCCGTTCCCGACAACCTCACCGAGCTTCCGATTTCGTCCGTAAATTCGGCGCGGAGCAGGGAGCGCATACCCATATCTTCGCCCTGGATGATGTTTATAGCATTGGCGTGGGGCCAGTTTATGTCGCGCAGGTATCCGGCAAGGGCCGCAGCAGCCGCACCCGTGGCAGGGTCTTCCAAAACACCGCCGGATGCAAAAGCGTTGCGGGCGTGAAACAGGGTGTCGGTCTGTGTAACAACAAGCGCGATAGTAACGAGGTCGTGAGTTTTCATAAAGCTCCGACCTGCGTTTAAGCCGTAATTCATGGCGGATAATTTACGGCGCTCTTTTAGCGCCAAAATCAAATGATCGGCACCACCGTGAGCGCGGGCGGGCGGAATACGCGGATCCAGATCATCTTGGGTATAACCCAGCAGTTTCAGCGCCCCGGTTACCATCTCCCGATTTGCTGGCTTGCTCCTGGTGGGCGGAGATTGCAAAATGGCTTTGATCAGGTGGGCGTCCCTTTGGCCGCTCACCGTCACATTTGCATCATTTAATGTCAGAGCAAATTCATTATCCCCATATTTCATAGCCAGCGCAGCACCCAGCGCAATCGTAGCATGGCCGCAAAATGGCACTTCGGATTCTGGCGAAAAATACCGTACCCGCCATTTGTCCTTAATTGGTGCAGCAAAAGCGGTCTCCGAAAATCCGACTTCGGCTGCAATATTTTGCATGTCCTGTGCGGACGGTAGTGTGTTCCCGATCACAACTCCCGCCGGGTTGCCGCCAGTATCACCGTCCGAAAATGCGGCTATTTTTAAAATCTCCATTCTAATGTCCTTTAAATATGGGTTTCATAAATGAGCGCTCAAAGCTCAGATAACATTTCGTTTTCTCATAATAGGCCATGGCTGCCTGGCAATCAGCATCAAGGGCCGCTTTAGCGCGGTAGTCTTCATAAGCGGCCAGACTGTCAAACGAAAACAGGGCGTAAGCGAGTGTGTTGGCCCCTTCATGGGGTAAAAAATAACCGTGATGTATGCCGCCAAACTTTTCAACCAGCGGTATCCACAACTGGCCATAGTGTTTAAATTCAGCAAGTTTATCTGGGTCGATAACATAACGTAAATAACAGGTAATCATATGGTCTCCATTTGTGTAGAGAATACCCGATAATATTCCGCATTTACAGTATCCAAATAAAGAGTTATGATAAAAATACCTTATTTAGATAGGTGATAACTATGAAGCAACATTATAACGAAAATTTCAAATTTGACGTGGTTGATGTAAAACTGATTGCAGCCCTGAGCGAGGATGCCCGCATCTCTATGCGTGATTTGGCCAAAATCGTTGATATGTCGCCACCAAGTGTGACGGAACGGGTGCGGCGGCTCACGGATAGCGGGGTGATCAGTGGTTTTACCATAGAGCTTGATCTAAAAAAACTTGGTTATAGCTTGCAAGCAATCGTCCGGGCCAAACCCCTACGGGGGCAATTGCATTTGGTCGAACGCATTTTACAAGACATGCCCGAATGTACCCAATGCAGCAAGGTCACGGGCGAGGACTGTTTCATCGCGCATATATGTTTGCGTTCAATTGACGTGCTTGAGGATTTGCTTAGCCCGTTAAAAGACCGTGCAGAAACCAACACATCAATTATACACGCAACACCAATACAAAGACGTGCGCCGCCTATTTTAATTTGACGGATTCCCTCAAACCAATCGCAAAACCGGCAACACCCAAGACAGGCGTACAACTATAGCCAATCCACTTGGGAATGATGGGTTTAACATAATAACTAAATTAGTTTAGTTATTATGTTAAATGATAAAAATTAGTGGGCAAACCAAAACTTATTGCCCTAACTTATTTGGTGAACGCTCTTGAAAAACGCGAATAAGCCGGACAAGGCTTGTGACGCAACATCACTTCTAAGTGGATTAGCTATAGTTGTGTAGAGCTTGTCTTCGAATGTGCCAGCAAAATGCTACTTTGTCTCTAACCACGCTTCACTTTTCACACTTACCATAGCCCCCACCCGTCGGGGTTTCCAGTATGAATATGTCTCCGGCCTGAACTTCGGTGCTGTCGCACCCTGCCAGTTTTTCGACTTTACCGCCCTTGCGTATAATCTTGTTTTTCCCAAGTTGCCCCGGCTCCCCGCCCTTAACGCCTGCGCACGGTATCACCCGGTTACCGGACAATATTGCGCACTGCATGGGTTCCAAAAACTCCAAAGCACGGCGCACACCATCGCCTGAATGCCACCGCCCCTTGCCGCCGGAACCGCGCATAATTTCAAATGTTTTGAGGCGTACGGGGAAACGCAGCTCCAAAACTTCCGGGTCGGTTAAGTGGGAATTGGTCATATGGGTGTGGATTGCGGAAGCGCCGTCGAAACCTGGCCCGGCAGGTGCGCCTGAGCATATGGTTTCGTAATATTGGTATTTGTCGTTTCCGAATGTGAGATTGTTCATTGTGCCTTGGCTTGAACCAAGCACCCCAAGCGCACCGAATAAAGCATTGGTGACGGCTTGTGAAATTTCGACATTACCCGCGACGATTGCCGCTGGATGGCTTGGTGACAGGAGGCAGCCTTTCGGAATGCGAATATCAAGCGGGCGCATACACCCGGCGTTTAGGGGGATATCCGTACCGACCAAACATCTAAATACATACAGAACCGCCGCATGGGTAACGGCTTCGGGCGCGTTGAAGTTATCGTCCCTTTGGGGGTCAGTTCCGGCAAAATCAATTACGACACTGCCCGCTTTTTTATTCACCGTGATACGCACACATATCTTGCTGCCTTGATCAATCTCGTAGACAAATTCCCCGTCCGTAAGTGACGAAATAGCCCGCCGGACACTGTCCTCGCCGTTATCCTGACAATAGCCCATATAAGCGCTTACGGTTTCAAGTCCGTGGGTTTCACACAGCTTCAAAAGCTCCGATGCGCCTTTGGCATTGGCGGCAATTTGGGCCTTGAGATCAGCGATATTATTCGCAGGATTACGGGCCGGGTATTGGCCAGACCCAAGCACGGCGCGAATGTCTTTGTCTATAAACACGCCGCCGCTCACCAATACCATACAATCAATCACAACACCTTCTTCAAAGATATTTGTGGCGAGAGGCGACATGCTCCCCGGTGCCAGTCCGCCAATATCGGCGTGGTGGCCTCGTGATGCCACATAAAATAATAGCTTGTCGCCACGCTCGTCAAACACCGGCGTTATCACATTGATATCCGGCAAATGCGTGCCGCCCGCATAGGGGTTGTTGTGGACGAAGCTATCACCGTTTCGCATAGGCAGGCCGCTATCCATCAGTGCTTTGACACTGGCGTCCATGGAACCGATATGTACGGGCATGTGGGGCGCATTGGCCACCAAACCACCACTTGCATCAAACACGGCGCAAGAGAAATCCAGTCTTTCTTTGATGTTGACCGAGCGTGCAGTGTTTTGCAACACCACGCCCATTTGCTCGGCCACCGCCATGAACAAATTATTGAAAATTTCGAGGCGGACGGGATCTAACTTTCCGTCTTCTGTTGAGGGGGAGGTGTCAGATCTTAGGGGAGAGGAAAAGTTCATTATTAAATTATGATCCCCGGTTAACTCCGCGACCCATCCCGGCTCAACGATATTTGTCCCGCCTGCGTCCAGTATAATCGCCGGGCCTGTAATTATTTCACCGGGTTTTAAACCCGCACGGTGAAAAACCTGCGCCCCGTGCCACGCGCCTTTTGAGTAAAATGTGACGGGGGCTACGGCGCGGCCTTGTTGTGCTTGGGGTGTAAATGCACGCGGTTTTTCGCCGCCCCCCGCACTCCCAACATTTATGGATTCGATAATAATATCTGCGTCTTTATCTATGAAGCTGAACCGGGCCAGGTGTGCTTGTTCAAAATCTTGTTTCAAGTTTGACGTGAGCGGTATTTCCAAAGCCGTATCGGAATCAGCGTAACGGACAAAAGCTCTGTGTTTTTGTTGAATGCTTGCCTTATCAACATTTTGAGCAAATAATTTTTCTCGCCCGGTTTCACCCAGTTTTTGCGCCGCTTCCATAGCCGCGTCAATGTGCGAGACGGGCAAGCCGACACTGGCTTGTTCCAACACCGAAATATCCGCAAGCCCCATGCCGTAAGCTGACAACACCCCGGCCAGCGGGTGAATGAATATGCGTTTGATGCCGAGCTGTTCAGCCACCAGGCAAGCATGTTGCCCGCCCGCACCGCCAAAACACACAAGCGTATAGTCCTGCAAATCATAGCCGCGTTCTACCGATATTTTCTTGATGGCGCGGGCCATATGGCCCACGGCTATTTGCAAAAAACCTTCGCATGTGTCCTCAAGGGTTTTGCCAGTTTCGTCCGCGATTATGCCAAAGCCCTCGCGGGCGGCTCTCACATCCAAAACCGCGTCTTGGCCAGCACCAAAAATAGCCGGGAAATGCTCGGGCCTTAATTTACCCAGCGCAACATTTATATCGGTTACGGTCAATGGCCCGCCGCGCCTGTACGCCGCCGGGCCCGGATTGGCCCCCGCAGATGCCGGGCCTGCCAAAAACCTGTGGCCATCATAGGCAAGAATTGAGCCGCCGCCCGCCGCCACCGTATGGATTTCCAGCATGGGTGCACGCATACGCACACCCGCAATCTCGGCCTCTTGGCTGCGTTCATAACGGCCCGCATAATGGCAAACATCCGTAGATGTGCCGCCCATATCAAAGCCAATAATTTTATCAAACCCCGCTTGTTTTGCCGTGCACACCGCCCCGACAACCCCGCCCGCCGGCCCGGACAGCACGGCATTACGCCCGTAAAAATTGCTCGCGTCGGCCAACCCGCCAGAAGATTGCATGAACAACAATTCGCCCACATCCCCAAGCTCGCCCGCTACGCGGTCAATATAACCGCGCAAGATTGGCGACAGATAAGCATCGACCACCGCCGTACGTCCGCGTGCAATCATCTTGACCAGAGGGCTGGCTTCATGACTGGTCGAAATCTGGGTAAACCCTATTTCGCGGGCCACTGCCGCCACTTGGGTTTCATGCTCCGGGTTGCGGTAAGCGTGCAGGAACACGACGGCCAAAGCCCGGTAGCCTTTATCGTAGAGCGCCTGTAAATCCGTGCGTACTTTGTCTATATCCGGCGCGGTTAATACCTGGCCGCCTGCGTCTAGCCTTTCGTCTATCTCGACCAAAGCACCGTAGAGCGGCGCAGGCTTTAAAATATTGAGCGCAAAAATATCGGGCCTTGCCTGATAGCCAATTTCGAGAGCATCCGACAGACCCGCCGTAATGGCCAACGCCGTCGGCTCCCCGGCCCGCTCCAAGAGGGCATTGGTGGCAACGGTTGTACCCATTTTGACGCTGGCGATTTTTCCGCCCGGCAATGGCTCATCTTTGGGTATATCCAAAAACTGCCTGATACCCTCAAGTGCCGCATCCGCGTAATTCTCCGGGTTTTCCGACAACAGTTTTTTTGTCTGGATAGCCCCGCTCGGCTCCAGGGCAACAATATCGGTAAATGTCCCACCCCGATCAATCCAAAATTTCCAACCCGTTTTCATACTACAATGTCATAGACCTTTCCCGGCCCGTTTTTAAAGTGATAAATTGGAGAGTATGAAAGTATTTATATCGCTATTCACCATCACCCATCTATTTCTCCTAAAGATATAACGGCTTGCTCCAGCGCCCGAATGACTTCGCGTTCATTGCTTATGCCCATGGTTAGGGCAATAAGCTTGCCCTTTTGAGCGCGGGACAGGGTTTTGCCGTCGTAAAATTTTTCCTTGATGCGTTGATATGCGGTAAGCTTGGCCCGGTGTTGATCGGTGCGCAGCTCCAATTGTTCGCGCAAGACCGCGATGTCCACATGATCCAGAGCATATAGCTTGACCAACAACTCGTCTTTGACCGAAGGCATACGGCACGGCTTGAGCGACCAGGCATGGACAATTTTCTCACCCGCTTCGGTGATGGTGTGGACGATACGGTTTGGCCGCCCGCTTTGCTCGATCTCTTTGCTTTCCACCAGCCCTTTGTCCCGCAACCGCGCCAGTTCGCGGTAAACCTGTTGGTGGGACGCACGCCAGAAAAACCCGATACTGGCGTCAAAGGTTTTGGCCAGATCATAGCCGCTCATGGGGCGGTCAGTTAGACAGACAAGGATTGCTTCAGCTAATGCCATAATTTCCCCAAAATGTATTATGCACTAATGTGCATATTAGTTATAGTGCTTACCATAGCAATTTTACCGGAGAGCGCAAATGGCGGATATAAAAAATCTTAAAGGCAAAACCATCTTCATGTCGGGCGGTTCACGGGGGATTGGGCTCGCCATAGCCTTACGGGCGGCGCGGGATGGCGCCAATGTGGCCATAGCTGCCAAAACGGCAGAGCCCCACCCAAAATTGCCCGGTACGATTTATACGGCCGCCGAAGAAATCGAGGCGGCGGGCGGTAAAGCTCTGCCCCTGATTTGTGATGTGCGCAGCGAAGACATGGTCGCCGCCGCCATTGATAAAACCGTCGATACATTTGGCGGTATTGATATATGCGTCAACAATGCCAGTGCCATTTCCCTGACCGGCACCGAAGCCACCAGCATGAAGCGCTATGATTTGATGAACGAGGTCAATGCACGCGGCACGTTTTTAATGTCCAAGCTGTGTTTACCTTATTTGAAGCTGTCTCACCACGCCCATATCATCAATCTGTCACCGCCCCTGGACATGTCGCCAAAATGGTTCAAAAACCACACCGCCTACACTATGGCCAAATATGGCATGTCCATGTGTACACTTGGCATGGCCGAGGAGTTTAAGACTTTTAACATTGGGGTTAATTCTCTATGGCCGCTGACCGCCATTGATACCGCCGCCGTGCGCAATGTTTTGGGCGGTGACCAAATGGCTAAATTAAGCCGCACGCCGGATATTCTCTCGGACGCGGCCCATATTATGATGTGCAAAGACCCGGAAAGCTTCACCGGAAATTTTGTCATCGACGAAGAACTGCTCCGCGCCGAAGGGGTGACGGATTTCTCTAAATACGCACCGGGATATGACGGCCCTCTAGCCGGAGATTTTTTCGTCCCCGACGAAGTGTTTGAGCGCTCACCGACCAAAGTCATGAAGGGGTATTGATATGAGCGGATTTGATCTAAGCATTGACGGGCATATCGCCCATATCACCCTCAACCGTCCCGAAAAGCGCAATGCTCTGGCGGCGGATTTTTGGGCTGAACTGCCAAAAACAGTGCGCGACATTGACGAGGATGCCAAAGCCCGCGTCATTGTGATTTCATCGACCGGGCCTATATTTTGCGCAGGCATTGATATTTCAATGCTAGCGGGCGGTGTTGCGGATGGTCTTGACAAAAACCACCCAGCTTACGGGGCAGCATTTTTGGCCAAGGTCAAACATCTGCAAAACACATTCTCTAGCCTGGAGCAGTGCCGCATTCCGGTATTGGTCGCCGTGCAAGGCGGATGTTACGGAGCGGGCGTGGATATGATCACCGCGTGCGATATGCGCTATGCTACCGAAGACGCGTTTTTCACCATCACGGAAATTGATGTGGGTATGACGGCAGATGTCGGCACTTTCCCGCGTATTCGCAACCATTTGCCCGAAGGTATCGTCAGGGAACTGGCCTATACGGGCCGCAAAATGGGTGCAAATGAGGCGAAAGCCTACGGCCTGGTTAATGCAGTTTATAAAGACCAGGACAACATGTTGGTCGGGGTTATGGACATTGCCAAAATGATTGCCAGCAAATCCCCACTGGCCGTTATGGGCTGCAAAAAAACCATAACCTATGGCCGCGACCACACCACAAAGGACGCTCTTGAGCAAATCGCCACCTGGAACGCCAGTTTCTTAAACCCGGCCGAAATGATGGAGGCCATGCAAGCGAGAGCCCAGAAACGCCCCGGTAATTTTGCAGATTTACCGAAAATATCTGGTGATTAGGGTAAAACACTCTATAAACACATATAATAACCGCACATAGAAATTGGAGAAAAACATGTTAAAAATTTATGGTCATTTTATGTCTATGCCGACTAACAAAGTCCGGCTGTGTGTCAGCTATCTAGGTCTGCCCCATGAATATATACATGTGGATTTACAAGGCGGGGAACAATTGAAACCAGAGTATTTGGAGGTTAACCCGGCCGGGCGGGTGCCAGCCATAGACGATAGCGGTTTCAAATTGAGCCAATCAGACGCCATCAATAAATATCTGTGCGCCCTGTCCGGCCCCTCAGCTTTCTACCCCCAAGAACCTCAAGAGCAAGCCATTATCAACCAATGGGCTGATATGGGGAGCCATCATGTATTGCCAGCTATGGCGCGGATATTTTTCAACAAAATTATCGCTAAACTCCTCGGCCAGGAGCCAGACGAAGCCTCGATCAAGACCGGGGAAAGCATGTTGGAGCGAGACCTGCCCTTTATAGATGCCCAACTACAAGACAACGAATATCTGGCTGGCGACAAGATTACGCTCGCGGACATCAATTTGTTGGCGGCTCTGGAACCTGCGGATATGTGCGGCGTTGATCTGGCCAAATATACCGCAATTGCCAAATGGCGCGAAGGCTTGATGAAGCAGGAGTTTTACCAGAGCGTCCATGCCCATTTTGCCGCAGAAATGGCTGGGGATTGAAGAAGCATGAAGTTTAGAAAGCATCTGAAAGCCGGAAAATACGGCTTACAGATTTGAGAGAATAAGACCTGGAAGCCTGTGCGCAAAAAAACCGACGCACTCAGCATCAGCATTGACGGTATTGGCACTCTTACCAACACTATTATATAAAGAGAAAAATGGCTGGATTTAATCCTTATTTCAGTATTGCCAAACGTCTGCTTCGCTTGCGCAAAAAACCTATTATCGCAAAAAGACTTGGCGCGACATGGAAGCTTTATCCAAATGACTGGATTGACAACCGCTTGTTGATAGGCCGTCCGTTTGAACGCGAGCAACTGGACTTTGCCAAAGAGTGTATCAAGAATGAACAAATATCTGTGTTTTTTGACTGCGGTGCCAATTTTGGTTTGTACAGTGTACTGTTGGGCGTAAATGCACCCAACCTGGCAGCTATTCATGCATTTGAACCCGTAGCACGGACATATTCAAGGCTTGTTACAAATCTTGAACTTAACAAGTTATCCAGAAAAGCCACAACTTACAATTACGGTCTGGGAGCTAAGGCGGCAATGTTAAACATAGCCTTTGATGCAAGCTCCTCTGGTACTGCAACGTTGGATATGGACGAGAAAAATAATCCGAAACGGCATTTCAACCAGCGCCAGCAGGTCGAAATCCGCAAATTTGACAGCCAATTCCCGGATAAAAATCAACGCACATTTATAAAGCTGGACGTCGAGGGACATGAGGCGGAAGCTCTCAAAGGTATGGAAAGTTACTTGACCAATAATGAATGTATTTTACAAATTGAATTATGGAAAAAAAATAGGGAACAGATCGAAACCTGGCTGGCTAAACGCGGCTATACCGCGTTTCATAACATCCACCACGACCTATATTTTAAACGAGACACTTGATTACCACGCACCCAATTCGACCAATTTAGTGCGGATATGGGCTGGCAGATTTTCCGCGTCGCCCAGACTGGATAAATCTGCGGGCGCGTCTTCGGGTTTGAGATAACGCCAACCTTGAAAAGCTCGCTTGGGCGTTGGCACGACGGGAATAAGTTCAGGTGCTAATACGATACGGCACGCCTTGCGTCCGTCCTGAGTATGGGTTTCGGACAAATCCACAATTCCATTACGGCACTGGATAGTACCTTTGATCACCCAGTAAATAGAACCGTCCTCCAAAATTTCGTCGCGTCTTTTTGGGGACATGCGGGTGATGTGGTCTGCAAAAGCTGGCAAGCCTTCACGTCCGCGCCTTTCGGCCAGCTCTTTTTGCCACGCCGCAAGCGTTTCAATGGATTTAGACCCAACCGATAATTTGATCATGTGAACCGTCATACCTGCCTATTAGCAGGGAGAGGTCAGTGAAGGAAGCCTCTAAAAGTCGCGAGGGACCGGATCTATATCCACAATATATCCAGGTACAGATTTATCGACTTTGAAGGTAACAAAATCCGGTGTAGTTCTACCCTTGTAAAGTCCAGATTTTTTCAAAACTTTCCCCGCAACCGCCTTTGCCAAACGAATGGACGGCACCGTGTCTTGCCACACGGGCGTGGATCCAAATTTACTGCGCATGGCGGCTTGTGCGAACATTGCAGAGTTTTTCAACGCACTCTCACGGTTTGAATATTCACTGGCTATGGACACGCAAAATGTCTCGTTGACGACCCTGTGCGGTTGATTAAGCTGCCAGCACGCCATTTCCCCGCCATTTAAAGTCAAAACTGAAGCATGTTCGTCAAATGCCACTTCATAAGGTAAATCATCCAGCAAAGTGCTTGTTACCACCGCCTCATAAGAAGCATCGGATATAAATTTATCGGTCATAGGGTAAACATAAACCCGCTTGGTGCCACGTATGTGCCACAATACCACATGCTGGCGGTCGGTATGATAAGGTACTTTGGCGATCGGTGAAGATATGAGAATACCGCCGTTCGCGTTAAATCCTTTATTGCCGGTTTTCTCGGACAACTCACCGTACATTTTCTTTAAAACTTCGTTATACTCTGGATGGAGATTCATAGCCCGCCTGGCATTGATGTAAAGCTTGCCCGCCTTGACCATTTCAATCAGGGACTTTCCGTCACAACCACGAAAATCTCCGGTGCGAAATTGGTTCGGGTACATCGAGTCTGTGCCCATAGTACAAACATCAAGCATGTTATCAGGATGATTATCCAGCATTTCGGCCAGTGCAACGTCCGTAAACAAGCCCGTGGATTCCAGGTTATGATTGACATATATAATGTCATTATGGAACTTACGGGTATGTTCATCTGTCCAATTTGTAAAAACGCTCATTTTCCCTCCTCCGATGATAGCAATTTTACCCGCAATCCGTGAGTATTGTGCCAATATCTATGCTGAACAAAACCTTAATTTTGCACTTAATTAACCGCGCTCTGGCTGAAGTGAGCTTTGAACATATAGTATAAGCCACCAAGCAGCATCAAACCGCCGATCAACAGAGCTACTGGCGCCATAAAGGCACTCCAATCATTGGTATTGACTGCGGGGGCAAATCTCGTTTTCCACAAACCGGCACCCAGCAAAAGCAAACCGATAACAGGCGCTGCCAGATAAGGCCCTATCCCTTTAGAAGTGTCTTCTGCAACCAGGTTTGGTGACGCGTTTTGCAATGCCGCTATGGGTGCGTTATCTTGTGGGGCTGTTGTTCCGTATTCATCAATGGTGTTCTGGGCATCCGTAGCGCTTTGAATATCAGTGCTTTGAGTATCGGCTTCATGCGCCGCCCAATCATCGATCCCTTTTGCGTCTTCCGCCTCGGGTTCACCATTATGAACATTATGGGCAGGGTGGGAAAACTCAGAAGCCGTTTTCAGCTCATCATTATCAAGAGTGTGGATCGGTTGATCAACGAGAAAATCATTGTCCCTTTCCACCAATGTTAGTACAGGCCCCTCTTGTGTGCTTTCCAGTTTTTCAACCTTTTCATTTTCGATCTCTTCAGAGTTCGGTGCTTGCAAATTATAATCAATGCTTGTGGGTATATCCATCTCAACCAATGTCATGGTCGGGAAAACTTGCCCAATTTCTTCTTTGCCAACTTCTTTATTAGGCGCATCTTCATTGGGAACATCTTCATTTACAACCTCTATCGGCGCCGAGGTTTGCAAACCATGTTCGCCGACTATTGTGTGATCAACATCTTCACCTTGTTCTTCATCAATCAGCCGGTCGAGCCGCTCACTGACCTGTGCAGCCGCCACCGCAATCGGGGAAAGGGCTTCATCAATTGTAGCGTCTTCAATAGAAGCAGTTTCCCTAAAAGTAGTTTCCTCAGGGGCAACGTCTTCAGAAACAACACCGTCTTGCGTATGTATATCTTCTGGTAACGCGGCATTATCCTCAACCGTCTGGTTTAAAGTCAATATACTGGCTTGGCTGGCGCTGGCACCATATGGTGCTTGCTCAACGAAACCACTGGTATCCGGTTTTTCAAACACTTCTGTAGCACCATCATCGTCCCGAGTATCTAAAACCCGTGTTGGCGGTAATTCATGGCGCGGTGTAGCAACGATACCCGTTGGCGGGCGTAAAAACAGTGCTTTTTCCGCAGTCCGGCGGCGCACCAAAGCATCAACAATATAAGCCTTGCCGCCAATCACGCTTTTTCGCCATTCATCAAACCCGGCGGCGGCAGCCAATGGTTGGCCTGTGTTGAGGTGATAAAGTACGCTGGAGTTTAAAAATGCGTCCTCCCCGATATTAAAACTGAGAGATACCAGCGCATCAAATTGGCTTTGGGATAAAGGCGCATATACATTATCATTGATAAGAGCCTCATAAGGCGCAAGGTCTGTAAGCAACAAAGCCTCGGCGCGTTTCCTTGTAAGCATAACTATTTCGCCTGGCTCATAGAGATGCCCATAGCCAATCACTCTTTGGCCGGACACCAGCTTTGTCTCCACAGGGCGAAAACCCTCATAAGCCTTGATTAGCCGCAGGCCGAACTCTGAGATGCTATATGTGTGTGCCATAAGGGCTCCAGTCTGTTCCAAAACAAGACATAAACTTTACTGAACGAACATATGTGCAAAACCAGGGCCAGATTACAACAAAAACAGGGAAGCCAGTCCTAAAAACGCTAAAAACCCTATTACATCGGTAACAGTCGTTACAAATACCGTCGAAGCCACGGCGGGGTCAGCCCCGACTTTTTTAAGACCAAGCGGCACCAAAATGCCTGCAAGTCCCGCGCAAAACAGATTAAACACCAAAGCGGCGGCAATCACCAGCGCCAGCTTTGGCCGCCCAAACCACGCATAAGTTATACCGCCTAAAACCACGGCAAAAATCAAACCATTGGCGGTGGCCGCAAGGGCTTCCCGGCGGATGACCCGCACGGCATTGGCAGAGGTTAAATCCCGCGTAGCCAAAGCCCGTATGGCCACGGCCAAGGCCTGGGTTCCGGTGTTACCGCCCATGGAGGCTACGATTGGCAGCAAAACCGCCAACGCGACCAATTGTTCGATTTCCTTTTGGAACTGTGCAATAATCAAAGACGCGCCAATTGCCGTCAGCAAATTGATAAACAACCACGGTGCTCTCGCTTTAACGGTAGACCACACGGTATCCACCAGCCCGGCTTCATTGACCCCGGCCAAAGCCAACATGTCTTCGGTGTGTTCGTCTTGAATAATTTCGACAATGTCGTCCACCGTGATCATGCCCGATAAACGTCCGTCCGCGTCCAATACTGGTGCTGAAATCAAATGAAATTTTTCAAACAGATAGGCCACATCTTCCTGGTCCAGATCAGGCTCGATTACGGTGAGATTGGTATCCATAATATTTTTTAGAACCTGATCACTCTCACAGCGCATCAAGGTCGAAAGCGGGATATAGCCAAGCGGGTGAAAATGGGCGTCAATCACATAGATATCAAAAAATTTATCCGGTAAATTGTCCCCGCCTTGCCTGCCTTCACCTTGTCTGTGCTGCATACGCATATGGTCAATGGTTTGTCCGACGCTCCAAAATTCCGGTGCGGCAACAAACTCTCTTTGCATCAAGCGCCCGGCGGTCTCCTCGTCACAAGCAAACCCGTCTTCTATTTCTTTGCGGTCTTGCTCCGGTAGATCGGCCAACACCTGGGCGCGGCGGTCTTTGGGCAGTTCTTCAAAAATCTGAATCGCATCATCCGAGTCTAGCTCTTTCATGGCTTTGGAAATTTGCCCAGGCTCCAAGAGCGGTAAAATGTCTTCCACCACTTCGTCTTCAAGCTCCGCCAACAAAGCCGGGCTGATTACATCCGGCGCCAGTTCAACCAGTAAAGCCTGATCATCCCCGGACAATTGCTCGAACCTATCCGCAAGCTCCGCCGGATGTTCCTTGGACAGCAATTGTCGCAAAACCGCACCATCCTCTGCCGCAATGGCCAGGCGCAAGGCGTCTACATGTTGCTTGTCTATATCTACGGAAGATGTAACAGCACTGTCTATGTTATCAGATTGATCTGACATGCCGTCCTCCTGCTCACTAATATATAAATGCTGGCTGCGTATATTTACACATAATTTGCTGCATTTTCATAGAGGAAATTAACTTGTTCTTTGCCATATTTTTGCCTTTTATTAACCATAGTTTAACGTAGGCCCGCGCAAGTATGGGGATTATGGAGGATCAAATGTTGACGCAAACAAATAAGAAGACATACACACGCTATCTACCACACATGCTATTGGCTCTATTACTGGCCGTAGGGCTAGGGCTTTCGGGTTGTGCGACAACCCAAAGCGACCCGACCGCAAACAGGGATAGCCGCGAGGCGCAACGGCAAAACACGCAGCCAGGCAAGACCTATAGCGAGAACGAACTGGCTTCAGCCTTGTCCACCCATTTGGGTGTCACGGCAGAAAGTGCCGGCTCCATGGTTGAGCGTCTGTTTCGTAAACAAGGCCGCCCAGTCGGATATATTACCGGACAAGAAGGCGGCGGCGCATTTGTTGCCGGGCTTCGTTACGGTGACGGTACTTTGTGGATGAAAGACGGCAGCAGTCAAAAAGTCTACTGGCGCGGGCCAAGTGTTGGCTGGGACTGGGGCGGCAACGCCTCCAAGGTTTTCACATTGGTTTACGGCCTTGACGATCCCAATTATATCTATCGTCGTTTCCCCGGCGTTGAAGGTTCGGCTTATATTGTTGGCGGGATGGGCGTAAATTACCAAAGGGCCGAAGGCATAACCCTGGCCCCAATCCGCACGGGCGTAGGTGCCAGACTAGGCGCCAATATAGGCTATCTGTCCTACAAGCGCAAAAAAGGCATTTGGCCGTTTTAAGCTGTAATGGTTGTTTGACTACCCCCGCAGAACCGCGCCCATTTTACCAGCTTGGGCAATGATTTTTGTGCTTACGGATTCTATGTCTTTGTCGGTCAAGGTTTCGGCTTTGGGGGACAGGGTGACATCAAGGGCTAGGGATTTATAACCTGGCTCGACCCCTTTACCTTGGTAAACATCAAACAGAGTGACATCGCTGATCAGGGCTTTATCTGCCCCTTTTACGGCACGTATAAGTTTATCAGCTGGAGTGGCTTCGGGGACGATAAAAGCGAAATCCCGATGCACGGGCATCAAATCCGAAAGTACGAGTGCACCCTTACTCTTGCCTTTTTTACGTGCAGGCGGAATATTTCCTGGCCAAATTTCAAAAGCGCAAACTCGGCCTTCAATACCCATTGCTTTGAGCACGGCCGGGTGCAGCTCGCCAAAATCCGCCAAAATATTCTTTGGCCCCATTTGCAAACGGCCTGAACGGCCCGGATGCCAGTAGCTGCCAGACGGTTGGGCGATTTGTAAATTATCCACCTTTGCGCCCATGGCTTTTAAGGCGCTCACTGCGTCTGCTTTGGCGCTTAATGCATCGGGCGCAGAATTTCCTTGCCAGTGGCGCACGGTTTCCACGCGGCGCATCCCGGCTATGGTTGGGCTTTGCCCGTCAGGTTTTGGGGTTTGGTAAGTCGGGCCAGCTTCGAACAAAGCCGCGCCCGGATACCCTTTGTCGGCACTTCTTTGCCCCGCGAGCAACAAATGTATGAGCGCAGTTGGGCGCATGGTGGAAAGCTCTGGCGATATGGGGTTGTCGAGCTGCAAGCTTACATCCCCGCCGCCGAACAATTCCGCATGGGCCTGGGCCACAAATGACCAGGTCACCGCTTCGCTCAAGCCTTGCCCCGCCAAAGCCCGGCGGGCGCGGCGATTTTTATTTTGCAAATCCGTCGCCAGAGGTTCGCGGCGTGCATTATTATTTCCCGGTCGGTCGCTTTGCTCCCTCTTCGCCTCTTGCAGAACAGGCAGGCTCTCAGCCACCATATTGTGCAGGCCGTGAATGCGGGCAATTTCCTCGACCAGATCCGCACCCATGGTACAATCACGGCGGTGGCTGGGGACTGTGACCATCCAGGTTTCCCCGGTCTTGACGCCAAAGCCCAAATCCTCAAGGGTTTTGATCATATCTTTGTCAGACAAATCAAACCCGGTCAGACGTTTGTTAAGTGCCGGGTCAAATTCAATCGGTGCAGGCGCGGCAGGAACTTCGCCCGCCACACAAACATCCGATGCCTCACCGCCGCACAAATCCAGCACCAACCCAGTCGCCATCTCCAGACCGCCCAGCACAAACCCCGTATCAACACCGCGCTCAAACCGGTATTTGGCATCTGACGTAATGCCCGTAGCCCGGCCCGTGCGCCGTGTCCGCATGGGGTCGAAATAGGCGCTCTCGATAAACACGTCCGTCGTGTCTGCGGTAACACCGGAATACGTGCCGCCCATGACCCCGCCAAGACCAAGCACCCGCGCATCATCGGCGATAACGCACATATCAGTCGAACATGTGTATTGTTTGTCGTCCAGCGCTTCAAAAGTTTCCCCATTACCAAGCCGCGCCCGGATGGTGCCGCTAAGTTTGGTCACATCATAAACATGCAAAGGCCGCGCCCGGTCATAGGAAATAAGATTGGTAATATCGACAAGCGCGGATATTGGCCGCAAGCCTATGGCTTTCAAGCGCGTTTGTAGCCATTCAGGCGACGGGCCATTTTTAATGCCGCGAATAACCCGGCCCGCAAAGACAGGACAAGCATCCGGCGCATCGGTTTCGATTGTTACCGGGCAGGGGAAAGAGCCTTTAACGGGTTTTACGGCGGGCGTCACCCATGTGCCAAGCCCGGTGGCGGACAAATCCCGCGCAATATTATCAACACCGAGCCAGTCGGGACGGTTCGGCGTCACCTCAAAATCAATCACAGGATCGTTAAGCCCGAGCGCATCAGCCAAAGACATGCCCATCTCAAAACTATCGTCCAAATCCATGATACCATCATGGTCATCACCCATCTCAAGTTCTTTGGAAGAACACATCATGCCGGAGCTTTCGACGCCTCGAATTTTACGCGGCTTTTTATCCAGCGAGAAATCCAGCCCCGGAATAAACGCACCAAGCGGCGCAAAAGCCACGGTCATCCCGGCCCGCGCATTGGGCGCACCGCAGACGATTTGCTTCAACCCGTCTCTGGTTTCCACCTGACAAACCTTGAGCCGATCCGCATCAGGATGCTTCTCAGCAGAAACAACTTTGGCAATAGAAAACGCGGACAACTTCTCAGCCGGGTTCTCAACCCCCTCAACTTCCAACCCAGCTAAAGTCATAGCCTCAACAACTTCAGAGGTAGAGGCGTCAGTTTTCAGATGCTCTTTGAGCCAAGATAATGTAAATTTCATTGTATCAGCCCTTGGCTCAATATTTTTTTACTCCGCTCATACCCGCGTAGGCGGGTATCCAGTTTCCAGGTTTGCGGTTGGCACGAATATCTCACTGGACTCCCGCCTACGCGGGAGTGAGCGGGAATGTGGGACGTGAATTTTTCATTAACGCTAACCATCAACTCAACCCCGTAGCCAAATTGGCTTGCAACAGCGGCGAGAACCCGTAATGCTCTAACCAGCGCCCGTCGCCCGCGAACATGTCCCTTAAATCCGGCATGCCGTATTTAAGCATGGCCAGGCGGTCTACGCCCATGCCGAATGCGAAGCCTTGATATTCATCCGGGTCGAGGCCGCAGTTTTTCAGCACATTTGGGTGCACCATGCCGCAGCCGAGGATTTCCATCCATTTGTCACCCTGCCCAATCCGGATTTCATCACCAACCCGTTCGTAGCGCACATCCATTTCGGCGCTGGGTTCGGTGAACGGGAAATGATGCGGGCGGAAACGGGTTTCCACATCGGTCTCGAAAAACGCCGACATGAAATCCATCAGACAGCCTTTCAGATGCCCCATATGAGTGGTCTTGTCGATCACCAACCCTTCGACTTGATGAAACATAGGTGTGTGGGTTTGGTCACTGTCACACCGATAAGTCCGCCCCGGAATAATAATGCGGATCGGTGGTTTCTGGCTCATCATAGTTCGGATTTGCACGGGCGAAGTATGGGTGCGAAGCACCATTTTGTTTCCGTCAGCATCAGGCTTCAAGAAAAACGTGTCGTGCATATCGCGTGCCGGATGTCCGGGCGGGAAATTGAGCGCCGTGAAATTATGAAAATCGTCCTCTATGTCTGGCCCCTCGGCGACGGCAAAGCCCTGGTCGGCAAAGATCACCGCCATTTCTTCCATCACCTGCATGACCGGGTGCAACGTACCCGTATCCGCCCGGACGGGCAAAGACATATCAAGCGTCTCGGACGCCAAAGCCGCATTTAAAGCCGCACCTTCTAGCACGGTTTTGCGAGCTTCCACCAAAGCGGCCAGCTCGTTCTTGAGACTGTTCAGCGCCGGCCCCATCACCTTTTTCTCGTCCGCACTCATTTGGCCCAGCGTGCGCATTTGCAAACTCACTTCGCCCTTTTTACCAAGCGCCGCAACCCGCACAGCATCCAGCCCGCCAAGGTTATCCGCCGCCGCAATTTCGCCCGCATATTTGGTTTTAAGTGTTTCTAAATCCGCCATAATCATATCCAGTCATGAGCGCCCGTTTTGGCAAGTGGCGGCGCCAAGGTCAATATCTAACTGACGGCTTATATGAGGTCAAATTCAAAAACACCTTGCTTAATCCGTCGCTCAAGAGTTTGATAAGCCCAAACAGAATCGCACGGAAATATTGTCATGGGCATATTACATAAACTGGCCACGGGGCTGATAAAAACCTTGCCGCCAGAAGCGGCGCATAATGCGGCTCTGCGGGCGCTCTCTCTCGGGTTGGGGCCAAAACATAGCTGTGATCATAATGTCTTGAAAACCGAACTTGCGGGCTTGTCTTTGCCAAACCCAATTGGTCTGGCCGCCGGGTTTGACAAGGACGCGCAGGTTCCAGACGCAATGTTGGCCGCCGGGTTCGGATTTGTCGAGTGCGGCAGTGTCACACCATTACCGCAAGCAGGCAATCCCAAACCGCGCCTGTTCCGCCTGCCCGAAGACCAAGCCGTTATCAACCGTATGGGTTTTAACAATAAAGGCCTGGATAATTTTGCCAAAAATCTGAAATCCCAAAAAAGCAAGTCCGGCATAGTCGGAGCTAATCTTGGTGCCAATAAAGACAGTACTGACCGGGCGGCAGATTATATGACTGGCTTGGCGGCAGTATGGGGGTTGGCGGATTATTTCACCATCAATGTGTCCTCCCCCAACACGCCGGGGCTTAGGGATTTACAAGGCGGTGAGGCGTTGGAAGATTTGCTCGGACGTATTTCCGAAGCTCGCCAAAACCTGACCGGCGACCAACCCTCACCACCGATTTTCCTCAAAGTAGCCCCGGATCTGGACTTCGCCCAAATTGAGCGCATCACCGAACAAGCCCGCACCTACGGCATGAGCGGCATCATCATCTCCAACACAACCATAGCCCGCCCTGCGCATTTGAAAAGTGCACACAAAACCGAAACTGGCGGGCTATCGGGCCAACCATTGATGCGCCCGTCCACCCGAATACTGGCCGAATTTTATGCCGCCAGCGCCGGGCATATTCCCCTCATCGGGGTTGGCGGTATTGCCAGTGGCCGGGATGCTTATGTAAAAATCCGCGCTGGGGCCAGCGCCGTGCAGCTCTATAGCGCACTCGTCTACAAAGGCCCGTCCCTGGCAGCAGAAATTTGCGACGATCTGGCGGCGCGGCTAAAGGCGGACGGGTTTACGAATGTGAGCGAGGCCGTGGGCACAGTTGAGCCGTAGCACGTGTCTGGACTTTAATCCAAGACCTCCAGCCTTTCCGGGTCGTTCAGCCAGATAATCGGGCCACCGTAAAGCTCCAGATAGCCGCGTACCCGCACACGCGCACCAGTTAATTTAAGCGGGTCATAGGTCGCCTTTTTGAACGCCCGGCGAGATTTTTTGGAAATGGCGATGGTAAAATCGGTTCGGTAATCCGCACCGAAATTTAGATAAATCGTACCCCTGACGTCTGCGGTTTTGATGATAATGCCTTCGACAACCTGCACACTATCCACATATTGCGCCAGCGGATTGGGATCCGGCTTGCGGATATCGTAAAACCCATCCGTAGCGACCGTGCTCCATATACCGTGTTTATTGCTGCGTGCCGTGCGCTCGGCGCCGTAAAGCGCGGCATTGTCCTGATCATATCCGCTCCAGGAATATACCCGCGCCATGCCCATGCCAACCACGGCGTGTTGCAGCCATGTGCCGGACTTGCCGTCTTTGTCCAACACATAGACCTGTGCCACGGCCCGACCATAGCGGTCGCGTTTATCACCCCCGTAATACAGCTTGACCCATTTGCCCTGGGCCAGCGTTTGCAATGCATCTCGCGCTTCGTCCGCCAATGGCCACGGCGCATAGGTTTTGCCGCTTTTCTTGTCATGGCGGCCCGGTTTTGGGGCCTGAATACCTGCCAGAACTACCCGCAAGCCATTTTCCAGCACCAGGCTATCGCCGTCAATGACCCGTGCCACAATCCCGGTCTCCCCGGCGGTGAGCGAGGTCGGTAGCTGGCTGTCGATATTGGCTGTTTTTTTGGCATAGGCAGATAAGGCAACGACCATAAGTATCGTAGCTATAACCATCCCAACGGTAAAAATTTTTACGCGTATCACCCATCTCCCAAACACTGCCACAACTACCAGCTAACACAATACCCCGCCAAAGGCAAACACCCCACAAACAATCAAGAAAGGCTCTGGGCAAAATCCCGTAGCTCAGCCGGATAGAGCGCAAGATTCCTAACCTTGAGGCCGGTGGTTCAAACGCGCACGGGGTGGCCAATTTTTGGGTGGCTACAAGAATTTAGTGGTTTTCTTTTGCGCCTATTTTTGCGAATGCGCTTGCTTCGGCGGCGGTGGAGATTATGTGGTAAAAAGTGCTGGTTGGCATGAGTGTGTTTTTTGGTTTGCCGTTGGCATCCAGGCAGTCTACCCAACCGCCGGGCGCGGGAACGTCAAAATATTTGTCCAACAGATTTGCAATCGCCGCCGTGACATCGGGTAATGCATCCAGACGCCCCATGCGTGCTTGGGCTATGCCCGCTTTGATAAACTCCGTTTGTGGCCATGTCCTGTAGGTGGGGGGTTGGTGTCTATTGCGCAGATCAACTTTATCGCGGATGAGGCCCGTTGTCTCGCTATAGCCATATTCCTTTGCCTTGGCATATAAAACATCGGCATATTGATCAACGTCTACGCCTGACATAGCTTGGTAATTACGCAACAGCCACACCCACTCAAACATGTGGCCAGGTTCAATCGGGCCGCCGTCATTGTTTTGCGCCTTCCAGTTTTGGTCAAAAAATTCCCGTACAACTCCCTTACTCTCATCAAAGAACACGTTGACAAATAGCTGGTATATATCCCCCGCACGCACTAGAAACTCCTCTTCTTGCGTGGCGTCATATAAAGCCATTAAAGCTTCGAACAAATGCATGTGCGGATTTTGCCGGCGCGGCAAGCTTGCGGGCACCCCTTCCAGCCACCCGCCATTGTCAGCTTTTATGGTGTCCAGAAATGTTATTGTGTCGGTCGCGACCCGTTTGGACGCACCGTCTTGAAAGGCCCGGTAGCGCCAGGCCCCCGCCAAGATTAAAAATGCTTGTGCGTAAGTGTCGCGCATCCCGTCTTTGAGGCGCCCGTCATTGTGCAACAAATGGGCGCATCCTTTAAAACCGCTGCCGGGAATAAAACCGCCGCCTTGCAGCCCCTTGGACATCACATAGTCCCAGGCATGGTTCGAGACCTCCGCACCCTCATACCAGCCAAGATCGGTGGCGTGGGCATATACATAAGCCAAGCGCGCTTGGACACGCACGCGCCTATGGCATGTAAGGTCAGGTTCACCCGTTGCCAATAATTGTTCGTAGGCGCCGCCATTGGGGTCTAGCACATGCCCGGCCCAAAACGGCAAAGCCTGTTCGCGGCACCATGCCTCCAGCTTGCTTGCACATTGGAGAAATTCTTCCATTGAACTTTCCATGCTTTTCTTTCTTTAGGAATTATCCGGCTGAGTAGCTTTAAGTTTACCAACGATGGTTTTTACGTCTTGAGCCCGGTCCGCCGGAGCAATCAAAATGGTATCTGCGGTGGCTATTACGATCATGTTATCGAGGCCAATGGCCGCGACCTTCAATCCGTCAGTGCGAATATAGGAGTTCGTGCAATCCAGCTCTACCACATCGCCAACCGTTATAGTCGTACCCGGCTCTTGTTTTTCCATCAACAAATCGCGCACCGCAGCCCACGACCCAATATCGTTCCAACCAATGTCAACGGGGGCAATAATACCGACTTTATCCGCGTTTTCCATGATAGCATAATCAATGGATTCGTTACGACACAACTCAAAATGTTTTGCGTCCAGATACAAGGATGTGCCAATTTCTTTGCTGTGCCCCAAGGTTACATCTGTGCTTTGTAGAATGTCCGGCGCACATTTTTCAAACGCCTCCAGCATGGAGCTGGCTGAAAACAGGAATATGCCCGCGTTCCAAAAATATTTCTTCGTGGACAAGTACATTTCGGCGGTCTGCTTGTCCGGTTTTTCAACAAATGCTTCAACTGTGAACGTGTTCTCTTGGGCAGGCTTGCCTGTCTTTATGTAACCAAATCCGGTTTCTGGCCCGGTTGGCTGTATGCCCAGTGTCATCAAATACCCGTCTTGCGCCATGGAAACACCCTTGGAGACATGCGCCCAAAAGCCTTGCGGATCCGCAATATGGTGGTCTGCGGGCAACAACAACACAAGCGCATCCGGATCGTCTTGCTGGATCAGCCGCGCTATGGTGGTGGCGACGGGTGCGGTGTTTCTGCCCATAGGTTCGAGGATAAGACGGTGTGGCTCTATGCCCTCATCTTTACACTGCTCGCGGACAATGTTTTCATGCTCGGTTGCGCAGACGAAACTGGGGGCTTGTACATCCAGGTTCTCCGCAAAACCAAGGCGCAATATAGTTTCGTGCAACATGGATTTTTCGCTCACGATTGAATGATACTGCTTGGGCTTTGCCTTATTCGACAGCGGCCACATGCGGGTTCCAGCCCCGCCGCACATAATTACAGGATAAACTTTTGTTGACATAATAAGCCCTTAAATACCGAGGCTCCCCCGTACACGATTCTCCGTTAAAACACCACTTAGTGCGAAGCCTGCCCTTTTCGTACTGTCTTTCAAAAATAGACCAAAATGCACCTTGGGTATAGCATTAAATTTACGCATATTGTGCTTCGTTTAGGGTAAAAATATTTCCCCGCGAAGATAGGTCACGGCATGTCCAGTCATAAACACCTGGTTTTCTGTTACAGATAAATCCAACACGCCGCCACGGCCAGAAGCCTGATATGCTGTCATCACGGACTTGCCGAGACGCTTGGCCCAAAATGGTGCCAGTGATGCATGGTTGGAGCCTGTGACCGGATCTTCGTCAATGCCAAAAGCCGGCACGAAGTAACGAGATATAAAATCATACTTATTGTAAGTCTTTCCATCCCCTTGGGCCATGATAACAATGCCCTCATCGACACCCTGCTCAGACGATAATGACTTTATAGCACTAAAATCAGGCTGGAAATTTGCCACGGTATTTGCAGAAGGAAACATCAGGAAAACATTTTTACGAGACTGCCACGCGGCAGTTGGCAGGCCGTTAAAAGTGTCTAGTAAAGCAGGTGAAAGTGACCTCTCCATCATGGGGAAAGCAGGTGAACGCATGGTGTACCGCATTACGTATTCATGGGTGCCATTTGTGACCTCAAGAGGCCCTACCTTGGTGTGAAAAACCAAAGGAGAGATAGCGTCTAACTCTGACAATAGAACATGCGCTGCTGCAATGGTTGCATGACCACAAAAATCGACCTCCGCAAGGGGCGTAAACCACCGCAAATCATAGCTACCATCTCGCCTGCGAACAACAAATGCTGTTTCCGACAAGTTGTTTTCAAACGCAATGGCTTGCATTGTTTTTGTGTCGAAGAATTTGTCCAAAGGGACAACCGCTGCCGGGTTTCCAGCAAAGAGTTGGCTGGCAAACGCGTCAACTTGATAAATAGGGTGTGTTGTCATGATGCCAGTCTGACATGAAAACTTTTAAGCTGAAAGCCTTTCTTTTGTGCGCCGGGCTTTCATTTCACGGACAAACCGGATAGAGGAAAACAGCTCGCTAACAATAACCGGTTTGGTGAGGAATACATCGGCACCAACAGCCAAGCATGTAGCATTGTTTTCCGCAGACGCATCAGCGGTGAGCGCGATGATCGGCACGTCTTGGTGTGGCCCTTCGGTCTCTCTGATGTATTTTGTGGTCTCAATTCCGTCCATAATCGGCATGCGAATATCCATCAAAATTACATCAAAGATTTGGTTTTCCAGTAACTCTATGGCAATAACTCCATTAGACGCGGCGCTAACGGTACAACCGACCGGCTCCAACAATGACCTTACCACTTCCTGATTAGCCAGGATATCTTCGACTATGAGGACGTTTAAGCCTTCCAATTGATCTGGTGTTATTGAGCTACCCCCGGAACGGGCCGTCCGGCGTGAGAACACACCACGGTGCTGTGCAATATCAATGGATTTGGTTTTCTGGTCCGGGTTAGCGTGTTCATAAACAAACGGTGCGGCAGTAACCGGTATAATATCCTGGTCACTATCAGCAGTGGCTTCACGTGCACGTTTTTCGGCGCGTTTGCGTTCACGTTTCTCCATCTCAGACAATGAAACAACTGGCTGAAAGCTAATACCGGGCTCCATTTCAGGTACGCAGGTAAATATTGGCAGATCCGTGTCCGGTTCGATTTTGGCCAAGGCCGCATCTACAGTTTTAAGGGTCATTGCAAATTCTGATCCCTGACCCTGCTTGGTTTTCACAACCACATCTCCGCCCATCAAACGGGCAAAGCCACGTGTTACGGTCAGGCCAATACCAGCCCCACCATAGTTGCGCGTCATAGAGCTGTCGGCCTGTACAAATGGTTTAAACAAATTGCTCTTCATTTCGTCGCTAATACCGATGCCCGTATCTGCTACAATGACGGATAGTTTTTGTACATTCTCATCATCATCCGCGTGGCGAATAACATCCTGCATTGTGACATGAATATGGATGCGACCTTTTTTGGTAAATTTTACGGCATTGGACACCATGTTTTTCAACGACAGCTCAACCCGTTTTACATCAAGCATCAATTTTGCCGGTACATCTTCGGCGATACCGTAAGTGAAGGATATATTTGCCGGGTTTGTTTTTGGTTGCCATTTATCATAGGCTTCCGCAATGATTTTGCGTATGTCTGTGGGTGTTGTAAAGGCGGTTAGATCGCCCGCTTCTAGATATGTCATGTCCAATATCCCCGAAAGCAATTCCAGTAAGCTTTCACCTGAATCCAGTATTATTTGACTTTGGTCTTTGAGGGTTTGCGTGGCCCCGTGCTGGGATAATATATCAGCAATCCCTATTATCCCGTTAAGAGGCGTGCGAAATTCGTGGGACATAACGGATAAAAACTGCTTTTTGGACCGTTCGCCCGCTTCGGAGGCAAGTTGTGCCAATCGCATTGTCGCAGCTTCCTTTTGAATAGACTTGGCCAATTTGCGTTGGCTTGCATTTAACCAGGCTAAAGCAAGTGCAAGCGCCAGCAGAGAAAGCGCCAATATGCCGGCAACATAGGCAACACGTTGGTTGGCCGCCGCCTTAGCCAATGCAAGGTTTGCTTTTTCCTCAAGGGCTACGCGCCTTTCTTTTTGCCGGGCTTTCTCGTTTTCCAATGTTGCATGCAAGCCAGAAATACCTTCGTTTTGAAAGCGGAGCAGGCGCTGGACGATGGTTTTGGTGCGGGTGGCATGCAATCGGGCCACGGTCTCCATATCGCCCTCAGCCATAGCGACAAGTTTTACCGCCCGCATTTTAACTTCATTATAGCCATCGGTTTTGATGTTGTTGTCGGAAGCGGTTTTCTTAAATTTGGCCAAAGCCCGGTTGGCATCCCGCACCCGCCCAAGACCAGCAAGAGCAACGGCCCGCTCAGACATCAACCCGACTTTTGTGGCTGTAATTTTAGCGGTTTGCAAGCCCTCATCTATTGTAGCCAGGGCTGCCCGGTATTTTTGTGCATTGTTTTGCGCTTGCGCATAGCGGTAATAAGTCAACGCATTGACGACACGGCCCGATTTATTGTTCATGCGAAACAGGATTTCTGCCAATTTTTCGGAAGTTTCATATTCTTGCCAATAATTAAATGTAAAGGCCAGATTGCTAATCAGGCTGATACCGTCAATTTGCCGATTGGTTAGAATGCCTTTATCAATAACCGTTTTTGTGGTGCCGACCCCATCTTCAAGATTATACAAAATCAATTGCAGGTAGGAAATAAAATCATAGGTCTCATATCGAGCTTCATCATAGTCTGGCCCCAATTGGTTGGGAATTAAATCCAGAGCAGATTTTGCGTCTTTGAGGCCAATATCAAATTGCCTAAGCACGGCTTGACCGCTGGCGGCCAATAAAAAAGCCCGGTTAGCAACAAACCAGTCTTCATCAACTGTATAGACTTTTATGGATATTAATGCTTGTTCTCTGGTTGCCTGATCCGATTTGTGACTGAACAAGGTCAGTTGCAAACTCATAATGTCTGCGATTTTTATGTCCCGGTCACTGTCAGCAAGGGCGGCGACCTGGGCATATTTAGCGACGATCTCCTGTTTGGGAAGCTGGTTGCGGAAAAATACCGCATCCATAGCATATTGGCGTAATATTTTTAACCGCTGGTCATGGGGGAGATTGTCCAGGTTCAGGGCCTCGATAGTCGACGGCGTGCTAACCACAAGACCGACTTGTTCAATTTTCAGGGCAAGGCGTAAAGCCTGTTCAGTGGTTTTGGCAGGCACCAGAGAGTTAGCCCCCTGAGGATTAGTCTGGGTGCTTGCTTGGGTTTCAGATTGTGCAAAAGCTGATATAGGCCCTGTGCCCAAGCCGACGGACAAAACCACAAGCGCCAGACACAATTTGGGCCACAAAGATCTGGCCGCCCTGTACAAATTGGCGGAAAATTGTTGGTAAATATACACGTAAGCCTTTATACTCTTTGGTTTTCACCATAAAAGCATAAATATATTAGGATTTTCCTACTTTTTATAAATAAATCAGAAGGCAGGTAAAATCTATATTCCAGATGAACAAAACCCGCATCGGTTGCCCAAGCGGATCACCCACAACTTATTGTGCAAAAAGGTCTAATTATTAATAAGAATTGGAAAGCCGCCTGTTACGATTTCTACTTCTTCCATGGTCAAATCACGCATATGAATGTCTCCAGGTTAGAGTTAAATGCTTGGGATGCTTACTAATAATAATGGTAAACAGCCCCCCGATACTTATAGCTAATAAATTGTTAATGCGTAAATGACAAGAACTTAGTATAGTTAACCTGTATTTTTTACATATTTTGGGCGAATTTCACCGTAAATACGGTATCTGAGCGGTCGATTAGGCGGCGACGGTGAGCAATGACTACTCGGGTGATGTCCATTTCGCCTAAAACTTCGGAGATTTTGGCTTCGGTTGCCGCGTCCAGATTGGCGGTTCCCTCGTCCAGGAACAGAATTTTCGGGTCGTGATACAGGGCGCGGGCCAATAACACCCTTTGTTTTTGCCCGCCCGACAGCACACTGCCCATATCCCCGACCATGGACAGATAGTGCATGGGAATAGCGACAATCTCGTCGTGGATTTGTGCGGCCATGGCGGCGCGGTAGACTTTTTGCATGTCGATCTGCGGATCGAAAAAACTGATATTGTCCGCAATCGTGCCCGAGAGCAATTGATCGTCCTGCATCACCACCCCGATTTGGGATCGCCAATCAGCCATGGACATGTCTGCCATAGGCCGCCCGTCTATTTCGATATGGCCGGAACTGGGGGCGTATAGCCCCAAAATCAATTTTAGCAATGTGGTTTTGCCGCCGCCGCTTGGCCCTGTAATCGCGGTCATTTTACCTGCCGGGATTTCAAGGTTTAGGTCTTTCAACACATAAGGATCATTGCTTGAGTACCTAAAATCAATGTTTTTAAGCGAAATGCTACCTTGCACGGATTGGTGCTCCGCGCCCACTGCCTCAATATTTTCGCCCTTCTCATAAACAATATCTGCCAACCGGTCCAGGTGCAGGGACAAGAGAGAAACCTTGATGCCCTCGCTCAGAAGTTTTTTGATGCTTTCGGTAAAATGTTGCTGATAAGCCAAAAATGCAAACAACATGCCAATGGTAAAAATATTGGCATCGCCCATGATCAACTTGGCCCCCAGATAAACCGTGATAACGATTTGCCCACCGACCAATAATGTCTCGAAAAATTTCTGTAGCACTAGCCATTTACCGTGAGCCGTAGACGCATTGATCGTATCTGCGAACAGATTGCGCCAGCTCGCTTCCCGCGATGCTTCCCGGCCAAATAATTTAACCGTGGTCGAGGCCCGGATGCTCTCTATGACATGGGTGTTCTCGATGGCCTTGGTGACGATGGCTTCCTCTTCGGTGCGGCGCAGGCTTGGATAGATCAGCAATGTTGCCAACACCAACAAGCTTGTCATGCCCAGCACGATAAAGGCCAAATTAGGCGCGTAGAGAAACATGATCACCAATGTAAATACGGCCATAAACCCGTCGAGCAAAATAGCAACCACGCTCTGGGTCAAGGCTTCCTGGATTGGACGAGCCGAACCAACCCGCGATATAATATCCCCCACATGGCGTTTCTCGAACCAAGCGGTTGGTAGCCGGATCAAGTGCCTGAAAACATTGCCAACCATCTGAAAGCTCATCTGGTTGCCGTACACCAATACGGCCCAGCCGCGCACGGCCTCACTAAGTGCGCGGATGATCACCAGACCACCAAAACCTAGTAATAAGGCAAACAAGAACTGGCTATCCCCCGGCTCAACGGCGCGGTCTATGGCTAGCTGTAAATAGAACGGTGCTGCCAATGCCGTCATTTGCAAAATCACTGACAGGCTCAAGGTTTGCAACACGGCCCGCTTTAGGCCAACCATACGCCCCCAAAGATCAGACAGCTTTGGTTTCAAGCGGTTTTGCAGCAGATTGAAATCTGCCGCCGGGGACAACTCCAACACCACGCCCGAAAAATGATCCGAAACTTTCTCCAAAACCATAACCCGCAGGCCCCGTCCCGGATCAATATAATGCACTTTATTGCCAACGACTTTTTTCAGCACGACAAAATGATTAAGGTCCCAATGCAAGATAGCCGGGGTTTGGACTTTGTGGAGCTGGTCAAGTTCGACCCGCATGGGGCGCGAGGCGAGGTGCAGGCTTGCCGCCGTTGCCATCACTTGTTTGAGATTGGCCCCTTTGAGGGAAATAGATGCGGTTTTGCGCAGAGCGTTTAGATCAATATCATGGCCATGATAGCGGGCAATCATCACCAGACATGCCAACCCACATTCGGTTGCTTCGGTTTGCAACACAACGGGCAGTTTCTTGCGGGAGAAAAATCTCACGAAGACACCATGTTTTTGGGGCCAAATATCCAGCGCCATATGGGTATGTTTTCACCGTCTACGCGCACTTCGGCAAAAATACCAAAGGCCAAAACCCCCGCAATGATAGCCAGCAATAACCCGGTTATTATCCATGTGCTTAAGGGCGCCGCCAACACCACATCTCCGAACAAAGCACGGGTACGGTGGCGAATGGCTTCTTCGCGAAAGAGCGGTGTTTGTTTTTTATCGTTCATGGCGGGAGTTTATGAGGGTTTGGTACAAATGCAAAGAGAGAAAACGAACAATCTCCTTCCCCTGTTTTTCACGGAGGAAGTGCCGGAGCTCTTGCGGAGGCGATGGGGGGAACAACGTCACTCTGATGCAAGACGAGAGATTGCCCCCCATCGAGCGCCAAGAGGCGCCCACTTCCCCCGTGAAAAACAGGGGAAGGAGAGTTCTACCCTCCCCGCCTCTTCGATTTTTCTTCAAACAACTCCGCCAGTTTTTCTGTCATAGCCCCGCCCAGTTCTTCTATGTCGGTGATGGTTACTGCGCGGCTATACCATCTTGTTACATCATGGTTTATACCAATGGCGATGAGTTCAACCTCGGAGCGGTTTTCGATTTTATCGATAACTGTGTGCAGGTGCTGTTCCAAAATGCCGGACTTGTTGCGCGATTGGGTGGCATCGTCCACGGGGGCACCGTCGGAAATTACCATGAGAATACGCCGCTGTTCGGGCCGGGCCATCAGGCGGGCGTAAGCCCACTCCAGCGCCTCTCCGTCTATATTTTCCTTGAGAAGCCCTTCGCGCATCATCAGGCCGAGATTGTTTTTGGCCCGCCGCCACGGCATGTCGGCGGATTTATAAATAATATGGCGCAGATCATTGAGCCGTCCAGGGTTCGCAGGTTTATCCGCCGCCAGCCAGTCTTGGAACGAGGTTCCGCCTTTCCAGGCGCGGGTGGTAAAACCAAGAATTTCGCATTTGACCGCACAGCGCTCCAAAGTCCTTGCCAATACATCGGCGCACACGGCAGCCATCATAATGGGCCTGCCGCGCATGGAGCCGGAATTGTCCAAAAGGATAGAGACCACCGTGTCGCGAAATTCCGTCTGCTTTTCTTGCTTGAAGCTCAAAGGTTGCATGGGGTCAGTGATGACACGAGTCAGGCGTGCCGTATCAAGCAGGCCCTCCTCCAGATCAAAGCTCCACGATCTTTGTTGTTGAGCCATCAAACGGCGTTGCAAACGGTTGGCCAGGCGCGCAATCACCGAGGTCAAGTTTTTCATATGCCCATCAAGATAAGTACGCAAGCGCTCCAACTCGTCAAGTTCGCACAAATCTTCGGCCTTGATCACTTCGTCGTGGGCAGTGGTGAACACATAATAGGGGGCTGGCATGTTAGATAAATCCAGCCGCCGCTCGGACGGATCCGGTATCTGGTCGCCCTCACTGCCCTCACCCTCAAAATCATCCCCATCAACAAAATCCGTAGCCTCATCATCATCCAGAGCATCAGCCTTTGCCAATTGCGCCGCACCGGGCTCTTGTTCTTGCCCGTCGTCTTGGGCGTTATTGGGGTTTTGGTCTTCGCCGTCCCGTGCTTCCTCATCCTCGTCCGCTTGCGGGTCAGAATTGGACAACTCCTCGCCCATATCAAAGGCACGCAGCAGATCTTGAGCCGCTTGCGAAAACGCCGCTTGATCTGCGAGATTATCCGAGAGCTTTTCCAGCTCCGCCCCGCCCGTCTCCAAAATATAATCCCGCCACGCGGCCATCAATCCTTTGGCCCCCTTGGGCGCAGGGCGACCACTAAACACTTCGCGGGCCAACACCCCAATAGCTTCGGCCAACGGTGCGTCTTTTTGGGTCAGGTCGTCCCGGTGATAACCGCGCCGCCGGGCGCGTGCGTCCTGTGCGGCGTGCAAATTATCGCCAACCCCGTCCAAAACCCGCGCCCCCAATGCCTCAATCCGTGCCTGCTCCAATGCTTCATAAATCGCATGGGCTGGGCCAGGATTTGGCAGATTTTTAGCGTAAACATCCGTGTCGTGCAGCGCCAGCCTTAGCGCCAAAGCATCCGCCTCACCCCGAGATTTAGCTATGGCTTTTTTGGTAGGCTTAGAGGGCGGCACAGGCAAAACGATCTGGGTTTCGTCATTCCGTCTGGAAACGACACCAACCTCACCCCCAAACTCAATCTCAACATCCTTTACCCCAGACAGCGCACGGGTAGCGGTGGACAAAGCGCGTTTGTAAGTATCTATGGGGGTGGGGTTAGTGGTCATTTTCAATACCGCTCATACCCGCGAAAGCGGGTATCCAGTTAAACAAAAATGTGTGCGCTTTTGGCGCACTCTTTATACGCTGGATTCCCGATCGAGGTCGGGAACGAGCGGAAATAAAATAATATGTGTGAACCCGCACCACAAACTAAGCCACCATAACCGTAGCGCTACTTTCTGGCAGATCTTCCCCAAAAGCCCGTTGGTAAAACTCGGCAATCGCTGGGCGTTCCAGCTCGTCGCATTTGTTTAGGAAGGTCATGCGAAAACCCAGCGCCAGATCGCCGCCGAATATACGGGCGTTTTCAGCCCAGTTCATGACGGTGCGCGGCGACATCAGCGTGGAGATATCTCCGGCCATGAACGCATTTCTTGTCATATCAGCGACCCGTACCATTTTAGCGATGATGTCGCGACCTTCGGCGTTATCATAACTCGGTGAGCGGGCCAGCACTATGGCCGCTTCTTCGTCGTGGGCCAGATAATTAAGCGTAGTGACAATTTGCCATCTGTCCATTTGGCCTTGGTTAATTTGTTGGGTGCCGTGATAAAGCCCCGTGGTATCGCCAAGCCCTACCGTGTTGGTGGTCGAGAACAAGCGAAATGCACTGTGCGGGGTAATAACCCGGTTTTGATCTAGCAAAGTCAGGCGGCCATCAGCCTCCAAAATCCTTTGAATAACAAACATAACATCTGGCCTGCCTGCATCATATTCATCAAACACCAAAGCCACGGGATTTTGCAAAGCCCAGGGCAATAGTCCCTCACGAAATTCAGTTCTTTGCTTGCCGTCTTTTAGGACAATGGCATCCTTGCCGATCAGATCAATCCGCGAAATATGGCTATCAAGATTGATGCGGATCAATGGCCAATTTAGCCGCGCCGCCACTTGTTCGATATGAGTGGATTTACCCGTACCGTGATAGCCCTGCACCATGACCCGGCGGTTATAAACAAAGCCCGCCAACAGCGCGCGTGTCGTTTCCGGATCGAACCGATAAGCCGTGTCCACGGGCGGGGTGTGTTCACCCGGTTTGGAAAATGCCGGGATTTTGGCATCAAAATCGACGCCAAAAAGTTTTTTTGCCGACACTTCAGTATCGGGTTTAAATATTGGAAAAATGTCACTCATAAATTATGCCAGTTTGGTTGTTTTCAAAACCTTATAGGCCTTTACAACCCGTTGGAAAGAGGCTTCTGTGGTGCGGTCGCCGCCATTTGCATCCGGGTGGAGTTGCTTGACCAATTGGGTATAGCGTTCGCGCACCATTTTAGGCCCGGAAAACTCGTCGAGACCCAAATCGTTAAGGGCTTTGATCTGTAATTTGGAAAGACGCCGACGTGGTGCTTCGGTGGGTGTTTCCGCCCCGTCGCCGAAAATATTGTAATCATCAGCGAAGTCCGCCGCACCTGCTTTGGCTTTGCGGCGCACTTTGGCGCGGTCTGACGTGTTTTTGCGCACATCCCATGTGGGGCGGTGTCCGTGGCGGGCACCGATCTGCCATTTGGTGATGTCCTCGTCGCTCATATCTGAGAAAAAGTTCCAGTTTTTGTTATACTCACGGGCATGTGCCGGGCAGAAATAATAATATTCGCGCAAGCGGTCAGGGCTTTTGGGGGCCTTACAGCCGCCTTTGGACACACATCCGGCCCACTCGCACGGCATATCCTCCGGTTTTAATTTCTTGCCCGGCGGCTTAATTCTGATATCCATACCCTTCATGCGGTATTTAAATCCGTCGCTCATACTCTAAACTCATCTCTTAATTATTTCTGGCGCCCAAAAAGCGCGTTAAAAAAGGCAAGCCAAAATGGGACTTATCGCAGCATCAATCAAGGAAAAACTTGAAAAAGCTTTCAACCCAACACAGTTGGATGTAATCGACGAAAGCCATAAACACGCTGGCCACGCAGGTGCCGAGGCCCATGCAGCTAAATATGGCCAAAAACCGGGAAGCGGCGAGAGCCATTTTCACGTAATAATCGCATCAGAAACCCTAACCCCGATGAACCGCCTGGCCCGCCACCGCGCCGTAATGGACGTGCTGGCAGACTTGATGATAGAACGGGTGCATGCGCTCAGGCTTGAGGTGGTTGTCGGTTAACCCGGTTCTCCAACCTTCCTCACTTTTACCGATGTAATCTGGTTTTTTTGTTTGGCTATTATTTCAAAGCGGTGGCCATGAAAACTAAATTCCTGACCTACGTCGGGGATGGTTTGGGTTTCGTGGATAATTAGACCAGCTATGGTGACGGCATCGGCATCTGGCAAACCCCAATCTCTGGCCCGGTTTAGATCGCGTACCGGGACATCGCCCGCTACTATTACCGAGCCGTCTTTGGCGAGTTTAACGCCCTCAACCTCTTCGTCAAATTCGTCTTGAATGTCGCCGACGATTTCTTCGATAATGTCTTCCAACGTTACCACGCCCATGAGCGCGCCATATTCGTCTACTACCAAAGCAAAATGCGCCCGCCTTTGTTGAAACATCCTGAGCTGGGTGAGAACCGACGTAGTTTCGGGGACAAACCACGGCGCGCGCAGGAGTTTGTCTATATTCAATCCGTTCATCTTCCCACCAGTGTCCGCCAAAGCCCCCAGCAGATCTTTGGCGTGCAAAATACCGGTAACATTGTCTTTTTCGCCCCGCCACAAAGGCAGGCGCGAATGGCCGCTATCAAGCACTTGTTTGACGATTTTTTCAGGCTCCAGATTTGCGTCAATCATCACCAGGTTTTTACGGTGGATCATCACCTCTTCGACGCTAAGGTCTCCGATATTTAGGACGCCTAAAATTTGGTCGCGCTCACTTTTGTCGACGCGGCCCTCATGGGTGTGCAGGTTGACCGCACCGCGTATTTCGTCGGCCATTGTCCACGAACCAACATCGGATTTAACCCCAAACAAGCGCAAAACCCCATTGACCAAAACCTGGATAGCACTGACGATTGGCGCGAACAACAACACCACAAGGCTTACCGGGCGCGCCACCGTTATAGCCGCTTCGTCCGGCCTGGTGATGGCATAGGTTTTAGGCAAAACCTCAGCGAATATTAGCACCAAAAGCGTCATAACAACGGTCGCATAGACCACGCCCACATCCCCAAACAAAGATAACATTAACCCGGTCATAAGCGCGGAAGCCAAAATATTGACCAAATTATTGCCAAGCAATAATGCCCCGATCAACCGCTCACGGCTCTCCAGCAGTTTTGCGACAACCACCGCGCCCTTGCTGCCGTCCTTGGCGCGGGCATGAATGCGCGACCGTGATGCGGCGGTCAGGGCGGTTTCGGAGCCGGAGAAAAACCCTGAAAAAACAATAAGAGCCAAAATAGCCGCCAGTGTAATAATAGTTTCAGGTGTGAAAATTTCGGTCATCAGGACAGACAAGCTTTCTTTAAAAATTCAAGTAGTGAGGATTTATCGGCTGCGCGGTGTATAAAAGCTTTGCCGATACCGTGCGCCAAAATCAGATTTATATCTGCCCCGGTATTCTTCTTGTCGCGGCCCATATAGGCAAATAATGCGGCGGGGTTTGCTTTAACAATTTTTGGCAGGTCGCTCAATATTGGCATGTTGTTGGACACCAAATGGGTGCGCAGGCGCTCCACATCTGTACCCGGACACAGGCCCAAAACTTCAGAGTATTCAAACGCCATTAACATGCCGGCGCTGACGGCTTCACCGTGCAAAAGCGAGCCATCAAACCCGGCCGCCGCTTCCAACGCATGGCCGAATGTATGGCCAAGATTAAGCAATGCCCGTTCGCCGCGCTCAAATTCGTCGCGTTTGACAATAGCCGCTTTGGCGGTACACGACGTTGCGATTGCGGCGCGCAAAGCAGATTGGTCATGGGTCAATATTGCGCTCGCATTGTCGTCCAACCAGTCGAAAAACACCGGGTCATTTATAAGCGCATATTTCAAAACTTCCGCATACCCGGCCCGCATTTGCCGCATGTCCAATGTGTCCAAAATATCCGTATCAATCAGCACGCATTTAGGTTGGTAGAACTGGCCCACCAGGTTTTTCCCGGCCCCGGTATTGATGGCAGTTTTACCGCCAACCGAGCTATCGACCTGGGCTAGCAGGGTGGTCGGGATTTGCACGAAATTACAGCCGCGTTTTAAGATACTAGCGACAAACCCGGTTAAATCACCGATGACACCGCCGCCAAATGCTATCAATGTGTCGCCTCTGGTAAAATTAGCCCGTAGCAATTGATCCAGCACATTTTGCAGGACATCAAAACTTTTTGTCGCTTCGCCAGGCGGCAGTATAATCGTTTCGATTTGTTTGTCGCCCAGGCCGGACAACAGAGATTTTAAATGCAGGTTCGCGACCGTATCGTCCGTAATGATTGCGGTGCGCCCACCCCCAATATGTTGCGCCAATCGCTCGCCAGCACTGGCCAAGAGGCCGCCGCCTATGTGAATAGGGTAGGAACGTTCTGCCAAGTCTACGGTAATGGTTTCGTATTTAGCCCCAGTGCCTTCACGCATCTATTGCCTCCACATACTTTTCAATAGCGTTCATCACACGTCCGACCGTTGTCCCGTGAGAACATGCCCCGGCTTTAACATGCACATGAGCTTTGGCATAGATCGGGTAACGGGCATCTGCCAAGGCCCGCATAGTGGCTTCGGGGTCATCTACATCCAGAAGCGGGCGCTTGTCACGTTGGCGGTTGACCCGTTCCATATTGGTCTGAAAGTCGGCTTTCAACCATATGGTAAGACTGTTGGCGTTTAAAATTTTACGGGTTTCGTCCGGAATAAATGCGCCGCCGCCCGTTCCCAATATGATTGGGCCACCACTGAGCAGGCGGGTGATAACACGGCGTTCCCCTACGCGAAATGCCTCTTCGCCGTGACTTTGGAAATAACCTTTGACACTGCGCCCACTGGCTTTCTCAATTTCTTCGTCAGAATCGAAAAATGGCATGCCAAGCCGCTTGGCCAATCGCCGTCCGATCGTGGTTTTACCCACGCCCATAAGCCCGACCAATGCAATCGATCTTTCATTAAGTGCAGCTATGTCAGCGCACATTTTACCTATCCTTTATCTCTCTGCATTAAGTTCAGAAATTATTACCATATTTATACACACTATGTCTGGAATTTGCCACATTCTCAATGTAAATCTTTGAGAAGCACAAAAAGGATATTTTATGAAGAAATCAGGTTGGGGTGTCATAACATTGGTACTGGTTCTAATCGGCGCAAACATTTGGTTGTTGCGCGGGTCTGACGCCAAGCATTTAGATCGTCAAGATGTCACTGTTGATGTCGCCGATACGTTCGAGAAATAGCCCCATGAGAATGCTAACAACAGTTTTGGGCCAGGCAACAGTTTTTAGCCAGGCAATAGCTTTGAATATGGTATGTATTTTTATCTTGGGTACATCCGTTCACGCACAAATCAATATTGGCGAACTTAATCCCGCCAATGCATATGATACAGGTGTCTTACAGCCAGGAGCGGGTGGGTTGGATAGCACATTGTGGCAAGGCACAACGGCAGCACGGGCGGCCAAGCTTATCAATGAAACCGATACAAATGCGACCAATCCAAATGCAAATAGCGCGGCCCGAGATCTGATCCTTGCGGCGCTATTATCAGGCGGTGTACCGCCTCGGTCGGACGATAGTTTGGAACATGAAGCTTATCGGAAAGCCCAGTTATCCACCGTGCTTGAGCTTGGGGATTTAGCCGCATTTGATCAATTGGTGAGCGGCGCAGGTATAAGCCAAAACAACCCCGCATTTACCAAAATTTTTGTGGTCCGCGCCTTACTTGGTGACGACACACATACCGCCTGCGCATTGGGCGACACACACAGCATAGAACGTAAAGCCCCATATTGGGCCAAATTACGAGCGTTTTGCCATGTCGTGCGCAGCGAGATTCCGGCTGCGGAACTGACGGCGGACTTATTGTCCCGCTCGGGCCATGAAGATAAGATATTCTTTGACATGCTCGGGAAATTGACGGGCAGTCGCCCCAAGATCAAAATCGCAAATGTGACAACACCATTGCACATTGCCATGCTCGGCGAGGTGCGTAAAACTGACAGCCTGGATATAAAAAATTTACCGACTATATTATCAGCAAGGACGGCCCTGGACATAAAACAACCCGCCAATGATAGGCTGGCGGCTTTGATCTCATCAGCGCATATATTGGGTACAGAGCAAATTCGCAGCGTGCTCGGCGGGTTGGCTGCATCACCGCTGGAGGATACACAAAGCCTAAGCGGTGAAAACACCTGGGACGCACAACAATGGGGCGAGGTTTATTTGGCACTTGTTGCGGGTAATGACATCAATATATCGGCAACACTGGCCAGCGCATTACTGGTGCAGGCGGATAAAAGCGGTGTATTACTGCCAATAGCCGCAGCGCTGGAAGCACAAACCTCTTTTATCCCCACGGAATTATTGGCTACAAATAATGCGAAAATATATGCGCGGCTCGCCGTGTCCCAACGAGACACGGGTGCATTACGGAGCTTGTTTGTAACCCTTGAAGAGAGCGACCCTTTGCGTGCGCGTATTGCCTTGGCGTCCGATGCTCTGGGCGGCGGGTTTTTACTGGGCGAGCTTGGTGTAGATATTGAAACCCGGTTAAAAGACAAAGCCGTTCGGGCGCGGGCCGTGCGCGACACCTATATCGCGGTCGCCCTGGGGGCAAATTTGTCAGACACAGCCATGGGCGTACTGTTCCTTACCAAACTAAAAGGCGCGGCGGTAAACCCCGGTGACCTTTTGAGTTTACACGAAACATCCCGGCGCGGTGCCAAAGCCGAGTTGGCGCTGCGGCTAGCAAAAATATTTAGCGAAATTCCGCCGGGCCAAATGCGGGCTGATAGTTTTGCGGCCATATTAAGTGCCATGACCAATGCAGGCATGAACGGCATGGCCGAACAATTGGCAGCGCAAGATTTGCTAAACTATGATTGAGCTGTTTTTGGACATGATGAGCGCGGAACGCGGCGCGTCCGATAATACCATATCCGCCTACCGCCGGGATTTGGAGATATGCGAGCAGCAACTCAAGGGTTTTGGGCAAACCCTGCGCGCCGCCGGGCAAGGACATTTGGAAGGCCTATTGGCGGCATGGGCCAATGATGGTCTGGCCGCATCAACGGCAGCGCGGCGCCTCTCAAGCCTGAAGCAATTTTATAAATATTTACAAATCGAGGGCTTGCGAAAAGACAGCCCTGCCAAAAATTTACGTGGGCCAAAGCAAGGCAGGCCGTTACCTAAAGTCATGAGCGAAGCAGACGTGGATGCATTGTTTGAATGTGCGGATGGTTATGATACGCCGCGTGACTACCGCCTGTATTGCCAACTTGAAATTCTCTATGCTGGCGGGCTGCGGGTTAGCGAGCTGGTTTCGATCCCTTTGGCGGAGACTGGGCGGCGCGACAAATGCTTGTTTATCAAAGGTAAGGGCGGCAAAGAACGCCTAGTGCCGCTCACGGGCAAAGCGGTAAGCGCCATTCAAACATGGAAAAAAATGCGTGAGGACACCCTGCCCACAAATGCTATTGCCAAGGCAAGAGCTGAAAAATATCTGTTCCCGTCAAGCTCAAAACTAGGCCATATCACCCGTGAAAATTTCGCCAAGTCTCTCAAAGCTCTGGCACTAAAAGCCGGGCTTGACCCAGTAAAAATATCGCCTCATGTTTTGCGCCATGCTTTCGCCACTCATTTGCTGGCCCGTGGCGCTGATTTACGTAGCGTGCAAAAACTCTTGGGCCATGCCGACATATCCACCACCCAAATCTACACCCATGTCCTGGACGCACGGCTGAAAGAACTGGTAAACACAGTACATCCGTTGGCCAATGGTTGAGTTTCTTTGCAATAAATTAAGTTTTTCAGTTTGTACTGTTTTCATAAATTATTGAAAGTATGGGGAGACTATGATTTTTAAATTTGTATTTATCGAACGCTGGTACGAGAACACCAAGGAATTGGCGCGGCATAAACATGCGGAGCGTTCACTGATGGGTGTTTCGTTTTTCGAAAGCTTTATTTTCCCGATACCGACCGCCGTTATATTTTTGCCTATGGTGGTGGCATCACCCAAAAAGGCCTGGCGGTTGGCGTTTATTTGTTCGGTCGCATCCGTAGCCGGAGCCATTGCGGGCTATCTGATCGGATGGTTTGCTTATGAGGCTATCGCTAAACCAATGCTGGAAAGCCTGGGCAAGGCCGAAAAAATCACGGGCTATCAAGGTCTGGTTGATCAATACGGGGCTTTGGCGGTTTTTGTTGGCGGGTTAACTCCGGTTCCGTTCAAGGTCGTTACCGTGTTGAGCGGTGCGCTTAAACTAAACTTTGCGGTGTTTCTTATCGCCTGTATTGTGTCACGGTTTATGCAGTTTTATATCCTGGCTGCCGTAGTTTGGAAGTTCGGGGAACAAGCGGAAGCCATCATCAAAAAACATTTCGCCAAGTTTACATTCGGGTTTGTCGGGCTGGTGATTGTTGGCTGGCTTGGCTGGAAAGCTTTGTCCGGTTCATAGAATAACGGTTTTTTCGAAACCGTGTTTTTTGAACACCTGCCTACGGGTTTGGTTGGTTTGCCCACCGATGAGCAAAGCCGTTTGGGGTGTATCTGGCGCGGGCTTTAAACTCAAATTTTTCAGCAATGATTGTGCCCGCGTGGCAATTGCCGTGCCGGAATCTATCCATTTGACAAAATGAGGTGCTGCTTCCTTTAATTCGTCAAGCAAGAGCGGGAAATGGGTACAGGCCAGCACGACCACATCTATATTTGCGCCATCTGCGCCAGCAAATATGGGCGCGATCTCGAATTTTATCTTTGCAATATCGACATGGTCGCCGGCCAATTTATTCTCTGCCAGGCCCACAAGCACATTGGAGCCTTGCAACACCACGCGGCAGTCTTTGGCAAAATCATTCATCAGTTTACCCACATATTTGCGCTGGACGGTGCCGGGTGTTCCCAAAACGGCTATGTGTTTGTTACGGCTTAATTGCGCGGCGGGTTTAATGGCCGGGACAACACCGATTACGGGGACTTTCAGCGCTTCACGAATTTCCGCGAGTGCTGAAGTCGATGCCGTATTACAGGCTAGCACCACAATATCGGGATCTACCGCCAAGACCAGTGTTTGCAACAGACCTGGCAAACGGGCTTTTAGCTGGGTCTCGCTCTTGTCACCGTATGGCCGAAACTCGTCGTCCGCCACATAGGTTATATATACACTTGGCATGAGCGCACGCAACTCGACCACCACGCTCAAGCCACCAACACCAGAATCAAATACAAGAATATGCGCCATAAGTGTCAATAACACCGAATTTAGTTTATTTTTTGCCAACATAATGGCAAGGGGTGGACAAATGACGAAAAATACAAACATAAATGCCGTAGGGACAAGCCCCGACTACCACAAATGGACACTGTATCTGTTGCTTGGCCTGGGCCTTGCGCGCTTGGTCGGTCTGTATTTATCGCCGCTCAACCTGCACGGCGACGAAGCCCAGTATTGGGCCTGGTCGCGAAATTTGGATTGGGGGTATTACTCCAAGCCACCGATGATTGCCTGGGTTATTGGCGCGACAACGGCCCTTTTCGGCAATGCAGAATGGGCGGTACGTATATCGTCGCCGCTATTGCATCCGCTAATCGCCTATATTTTGTTTCGCACGGCGCGGTTTCTCTATGACGCCCGCACCGGGTTTTGGACGGCGTGTGCGTATTTTTTGATGCCTGCCGTCTGGCTCAGTTCGGGCATTGTCAGCACTGATGTGGTTTTGTTGGTGTTTTGGGCTTTGGGGCTAAACGCATTTTTTCATCTGCGCGAAACGCCGGCTATGAAATGGGCTTTATTGCTTGGCCTAGCTATCGGCTTTGGCATGTTATCAAAATACGCCATGTTGTTTTTTCTTCCAGCTTTGGGTATTGCTATATTGATCGATGCAAAAACCCGCCGTGCACTTTTATCACTACGCGGTGTCGTTGTTGCGCTCATGAGCTTACTCGTTTTGTCCCCCAATATTTGGTGGAATGCCGTCAATGATTTTTCCACAATCAGCCACACTGCTGCCAACGCCAACCTTAAAGGCATTCCGTTTCACCCTTTGGAATTATTGGAGTTCTGGGCGAGCCAGCTCGGTGTGTTTGGGCCTGTGATGTTGGTATTGCTGGTTATGGCTCTTGTCGCGGCGTTGCGCGGTAAGTTGGAGCGCAAGACATTGCTTCTGTCTTTGTTTGTGCTTAGTCCTTTGGCGGTTATATCGCTGGAAGCTTTGCTGTCCCGCGCCAATGCCAATTGGGCGGTCACCGCTTATGCAGGTGGTGCCATATTGGCAGGACGCTATGGGTCGTTATATTGGCCGCGCTTTATCAAGGCCGGGGTCTGGGTCAATGTCGCTCTGGGCAGTATAATGGTGCTCGGCGCGTTGGTGCCATCTTTCGCCGATATGGTCGGGCAGGCAAATGCTTTCAAGCGTTTGCGCGGCTGGCCGCAGACGCAAACCCTGATCGCAAAGGCAGCCAATGCGGGGCATGAAGGCCAGGCATTCGGAGCAATCACCACAGACAACCGCCTGGTGTTTTACGACATGATTTATTATGGGTTGGAGCAAAATACGGGGCTAGCTCTGCGCATGTGGAGGCTTAACACCAACGTCAATAACCACGCCGAGGCTAATGTGCCGCTGGAAGCTGGTAAGCTTACGGACGCGCCCGTCCTGATGATCAATTATTATATGGGTTATGAAGACAAATTTCGAGACGATTTTAAACGTCTCGAATTTATCGACACTTTGGACATAGACCTGGGCGGCGGTAAAACCCGCACGCTGAAACTATGGGCCGGATATGGTTACACCCCGACCGATGTGGTGGGGCGTAAATAAAGCTCTAAACCACTGATTTGGTTTTGAACACCTCTTCGTCGAGTGCGCCTTCCCATTTAGCGACGGTACAGGCAATAGCGATGTCGCCAGTAACATTGGTGGCCGTGCGCATCATGTCAAGCAGGCGGTCAAACGGGAAAATAAACGCTATAATCAAAGTGGCTTGCTCAGGCGTGACCCCAATTTGTGTCAGCACCCCTGCTGCCAACAACAGACCAGCGGACGGAATACCTGCCGCACCGATAGAGGTCAAAGTCGCCATCAAGGCCACCATGCAATAATCAATAAAGGTCAGCTCCAACCCCAAAGCTTGGGCGGCAAACAGGGCGACAATGCCCAAATAAATCGCAGTGCCGTCCATATTTATTGTTGCACCCATCGGGAGCACAGAACCGGCAACGGATTTTTCCACGCCGAGATTATGTCTGGCACATGAAATGGTTACAGGTAAGGTGGCATTGGACGAGGCGGTGGAATAGGCCACACCGAGAGCGTCGGCAATACCGTAGAAAAACCGGGTTAATGGCAAGCGCAATATTGTTCGCACAATCAAACCGCCGTAAACGAATATAATCTGTAAAAAACAAGCCAGATAAAGCGCAATGGCCAGCTTGCCCATGGCGCTAAGAATACCTAGCCCGTTGACACCCATGACCCAGGCCATCAGGGCAAGGACACCGTAAGGCGCCAAATTCATGATCATCATGGTAACTTTCATCACGACTTCTGAGGCAGAATCGAAAAATTCAGCCAGCGGACGACCTTTGTCACCGGCAAGCAAAATGCCGACCCCGACAAGAATGGAAAACAATATGATCGACAACACATCGCCGTTAGCAAGCGCCTTAATCGGATTGCTCGGGATGATAGCTAGCAAATAATCTGCCAAACCTTTTTGAGCCGCCCCGGCTGTGGCCAATTTGTCTGTGACAGCGCCGACACTACCAGTCGCGCCCCCTACCACCTCACCCATACCTGCGCCAGGCTGGAATATAGTTCCGACCGCAAGACCAAGCCAAACGGCAAAAAACGTGGTCAGCATATACATGCCGATTGTACGGATACCTAGAGAGCCAAGACGCTTTGGGTCACCCATAGCAATAACACCGGAGACTAAAGTCGTAGCGATTAAAGGCACGACCAGCATTTTAATCAAATTGACAAATGCTTGACCAAAGGGTTTGAACCAGTCCTCGGCAATTTTTTTACCAAGCTCACCTAAACCGTAATGCAGGCCCAAACCGATTACCACGCCAAGCGCCAGCCCGATAAATACGCGCTTCCACAAGGTCATTGCTCGCCAAGATTTCAACATGATCTTCCCCTTTTAATTTTCGGGCAAAGCTAACCAATGTAAATCCAATACACAAGCCTGAAAGCAACGAACAGAAGCCAGAATTTAGAAGATGGGGGACAGAAAGCAAAATGCGGGTTAATCTGCCGCGAATCATTACAGGAGCGCCCATGCCCGCATCTCCCGCAGGGCCGGAAATTGAAAACCTGATTAGCCTGCTGGCGAAGCTTCCGGGCTTGGGGCCGCGCTCGGCCCGGCGGGCGGCGTTGGCATTGGTCAAAAAACGCGATGTTCTGCTTAACCCTTTGGCTGAGGCGCTCCGCGAGGTTGGCGAGAAAATCAGGCCGTGCGGTATGTGCGGCAATATTGACGCCAGTGACCCGTGCCATATTTGCTCGGCTCCTGGGCGTGACCAAACTGTTATTTGTGTGGTGCAAGAGGTTAGTGATCTCTGGGCGCTGGAGCGGGCAGCAGCGTTTCGCGGGCGCTATCATGTGCTGGGTGGTTGCTTGTCGGCACTTGACGGCATCAGACCAGAGGATCTCAATATCGCCAAATTGATTGAGCGGGCTTCGGGTTCAGAGATTACAGAAGTGATTTTAGCTATGAATGCTACGGTCGACGGCCAGACCACAGCTCATTATATTACCGACCATCTTGCGGGCACGGACGTAAAAATTTCCAGACTAGCCCACGGCGTACCTGTTGGCGGCGAACTTGATTATCTCGACGACGGAACGATTAGCGCCGCCATTGCCAGCCGCAGGCCATTTTAGGGCCTGCGGCTAAACCTTGTGTGAAATTCATTTGCGTTTTCGCTGGCATTCAGCAATCTTGCCGCAAACCTGCTGGAGACTTATATGCGCACTGGACTTTTTATCACAGCCTTCTTGGTCGGAGCAGTTTGGGCAACCCCTGCGTCTGCCCAGGTGATTGCGCAAACACCGCGCCCTGATATTCCTGCGCCGGAACAGGATGAAGTTGTTGAAACTCTTAAGCCTACAGCCCATATTGGACATTCGAGAAAAGTTATACAAACCGCGCGAGCCGGAGCATTGCTGTTCGCAAGCTTTGATGCAAATAGCGATTATGTTATTGACCGCCAGGAGGTGGGTAAAGGCATTGCGCAAGCTTTTAAGCAGGCTGACCGGGACGGGGATGATTATTTATCATTGGTCGAATTGGAAGGTTGGCGGGTGGCTGCGCTAGGGTCTGAACATGCCGCACCCAGTAATTTTGCTTTCGCGCCCAATTTTGCCAGAGGCGTAACCCGCGAAATGTTTACCCAGGTCTTACAAAGGCTGGCAGACAGATTGGATAAAGACGACCAAAGCGAAATGGACGGGCGTATTGCATTGGGCGACTTGTTGAAAGATTACCGCCCCCAGCGTCACCGCCAACAAGACAACTGTATTGATAAAGTCCGTGAAGAACGCCGCCGAGGCGAACAAAATTGCCGAAATAGTCGTAGGTAAAACGCTACAGCTCAGGGGCGTTTCTTTTTCAAACTGCGGCCTGTGACTACGGCGTCTTTGCCAAATTTTTTTCTTGCAATATCGCTGGCACGTTCAGCCCTGCGGCGCAAACCTGCTTTGGGGTCAAGTAGATCACCGCTGTCTCCCGTGGGAGCACATAGCCCTGATAGTCCAGCGCCAATAAGTCTGAACTTTTGCCCTTTGTTTTTTCCGGTGGCTTTGTCTGTTAATTCCGCATGTAACAAAGGGAGGCATGTTTGAAAAATCGTATCTGCCAACTGTGCGGGTTCAGATAATGTGCGGCGGCGGGTGACAGTTTTGAAGTGACTGGATTTCAGTTTCAAGGTTATTACAAGTCCGGCCATGTTTTTAGCCTTGGCCCGATCAGCCGTTTTAACACACACTTGCCAAAGCTTGTCGGTTAGCTCTTCTTCGTTGCCAATATCCTCATTGAAAGTGATTTCGGTAGAAATGCTTTTGCGTATATCCGCAGGCTTTACGGGACGAAAATCCTCGGCCCGGGCCAGACGGGCCAGGCGCAGTCCGGCTTCACCAAATTGCTTCATCATATATGTATCCGAGCGGGTGCGCACATCGGCAATGGTTAATATGCCGAACTTCTTGAGGCTACGGCTAAATGCCGGGCCTACGCCAAATATAAATCCGACGGGCTTTGGGGCAAGAAAATCCAACGCCGCCGCCCGCCCGATCACGGCAAATCCGTGGGGCTTATCGAGATCAGATGCGGTTTTGGCCAGGAACTTATTATAGGACAGACCGACACTGACCGTCACACCAATTTCGTCGGCAATGCGCCTTTGTAGCTTAATGAGTGTCACCGCTGGCGGCACACCGTGCAGGCGCTCCGTTCCGGTTAAATCCAAAAAGGCTTCGTCAACCGACAGAGATTGCACCAAGGGGGTGTATTCGCTCATAATTTTTTTGATGCGCCGCCCTTCATATACATAATTGGCCATGGAGGACGAAATCACAACGGCATGGGGGCAAGCTTTGAGGGCCTTAAACATAGGCATAGCCGAGCGCACCCCATATACCCGCGCATTGTAACAGGCCGCAGCCACGACACCGCGCCTGCCGCCGCCAATAATCACGGGCTTGTCTGCCAGGTCGGGATTATCACGTTTCTCGACCGAGGCAAAAAATGCATCACAATCCACATGGGCGATAGACAGATCGAACAATTCAGGATGGCACAAGAGTTTGTGCGACCCGCATGCCTGACAGGCCGGGAGCCGCGCCGCAACATATGCGCCACAATCCCGGCATAATCCTCTACTACCTGTCTGTTTCATCAGCCCTGTTTCGTTTACCTAATATTATTATGTTCGACATATGTTCTTTTAACAAACTCTTACCGTGATGGACACTGTTAATTAATTATATTGCGGTAATAAGCTCTAAGTCAAAACAGGCGCATAAGCGCTGGAATGGTGAAATGGTTGATATGTTGCAAACAATGCCCAAAAAAATTCTTATTGTTGAAGATAACGAGCTGAACATGAAGTTGTTCTCTGATCTGCTTGGTGCCCATGGTTATGAGACCCGCGAGACTCGTGAGGGCCTGAAAGCCATAAAGCTGGCCAGACAGTACAAGCCCGATCTTATCTTGATGGATATTCAACTACCGGAAGTCTCCGGCCTTGAAGTGACCAAATGGCTCAAGGACGACAAAGACCTTGCGGACATCCCCGTGGTCGCCGTAACGGCTTTCGCCATGAAGGGTGATGAGAAACGTATCCGTGCTGGCGGTTGTGAAGCCTATATTTCCAAACCAATTACCGTTTCTTCGTTTCTAGCAACCATCAGGAAATTTTTAGGCTAACGGGAGCGGCGCTCATGAGTGCGCGAATTTTAATTGTAGACGATTTGGTGCCCAACCTTAACTTGCTTGAAGTGAAGCTGACTGCGCAATATTATGATGTTGTCACCGCTATGAGCGGCAAGCAGGCATTAAAACTGGCCAATAGCGAAAAATTTGATCTGATATTGCTAGACGCAATGATGCCTGGCATGAACGGGTTTGAGGTTTGCGAACGCCTGAAAAACAATCCTGCCACATGGCATATCCCTGTGGTGATGGTGACAGCTCTTGAAGAAACCAAGGACAGAATTCGTGGCCTCAAAGCCGGCGCAGACGACTTTATCACCAAGCCTATTGATGATTTTAATCTGTTGGCCCGGGTGAAATCTTTACTGCGTTTAAAAATGGTGACCGACCAATTGCTCAGCCATACGGGACATAGTTTGGAAAGTTCGCGCCCGGTACTGGAGCATCTCGACAACCGCGGCGGGCGAGTGCTCATTGTCGATGACCATATCAAGAAGTTGGAAAAAATAGCCAAATCGTTGGTGTACCGCCATGACGTCATCATGGAAATTGACCCCAAGAAGGCACTTGATATGGTCGGGCCAAAAGTAGATTTGGTGATTGTAAGTCTGGTCTCCAATAAATTTGACGGTTTACGGTTTTGCGCCAGCCTGCGCTCGGATGCCAAAACGCGGGATGTGCCAATTTTGGCTATTGGTGAACCAGATGGTCAGGCGAAAATGGTGCGGGCTTACGATATTGGTATCAATGATACGCTTATGCGCCCCATTGAAGCACAAGAATTACAAGCCCGGGTCAACACCCAGATTAAACGTAAATTTTATACGGACAGCCTCAAAGATGATTTCAGTGAAAGCATGGAGATGGTGGTCACAGACCCAATGACCGGGCTGGGCAATCGCCGCTATTTTGACCGCTCTGTCGCGCCTTTGTTTGACCAGCTAAATGAAAACGGGCAAGCATTTTCTGTTGTGATTTTTGATGTGGATCATTTCAAACGGGTCAATGATATTTTGGGGCATGATGTGGGGGATATCGTCCTGAAAGAAGTGGCAGCCCGGCTCGCATCCAACATGCGAAGTATTGATGTGGTGAGCCGTTACGGCGGCGAAGAATTTATCATTGCCATGCCAGAAACCAATCAAGCCGAGGCCCTCTTGGCCGCTGACCGGATGCGCGAACTTATTGGCGGAACATCCATAAATGTGGACGACCAGGCCTTTAGCGTTTCTGTCAGTGCTGGTGTTGCTGAAACCATGCCAGGTGAAAAATTTCGCGATGTGTTTAAACGTGCGGACACCGCCCTCTACCGCGCAAAACAATCAGGCCGCAACCGGGTATGCGTCGCAGAACAAAGCGACATTGCGGCTTAAAGCCCCTCGAGCGCCGCTTTCAGCTTTGACATATCGTCCGGCAATTCACTCTCGAACGACAAAGCTTCTCTTGTGATCGGATGGATAAAACCCAGAGTTTTGGCGTGCAGAGCTTGGCGCTCAAAGCCTTCCAGGGCGGCGCGGAGCTTAATTTCGGCTTCTGAGGTGGCGGTTTTAAATGCCCCGGTTTTTCCGTACACACCATCCCCCAAAATCGGACAGGCAATATGGGCCATGTGAACGCGGATTTGGTGGGTGCGCCCGGTCTCCAGCCTGCATTCTACAATCGAAACCAGAGGTGTGCTGAGGGATGCGCCCTTCATGCGGCCATAGCCTTTGATAAAGGCGTAATTGGTGATAGCGATTTTACCGTGGGGTTCTTTGCCGCTTGCTATGCTTCTGGCGTCTTGTTTCTTGACAACCCCCATTTTTTTGCGGTCATGGGGCGAGCGGGCCAGGCGGGTCTCGATACGGCCATCCCTCGGATTGGGCGCGCCGCGTGTCATGCACACATAAACCCGCTCCACTTTGTGGGCAGCGAATTGTTTGCTTAGCCCTTGGTGGGTTTTGTCGTCCTTGGCTACGACCAAAAGACCGGTGGTGTTTTTGTCAATGCGGTGGACAATGCCCGGCCGCAATACGCCGCCAATGCCTGACAAGCTGTCCCCGCAATGATGCAAAAGCCCGTTGACCAAAGTCCCCGACCAATTACCCACCGCCGGATGTACGGTGAGCCCGGCTGGTTTGTTGATCACAACCAGATGTGCGTCCTCATAGACTATGTCGAGCGCCATATCTTCGGGTTCAGGATTAGCGGCTATAGGGGCAGGTACGGTAATTGTGTAGTGTACGCCTTCGGCTACTTTAATCGTCGGCTTACCCAGCGCCGCCCCGTCCCCGCGCACCTGCCCGTCCAGGATCAAAGCCTTGATGCGCGAGCGCGATAAATCCGCCCATTCTGCCAGGTATTTATCCAGCCGTTTGCCCGCGTCATTTTCTTCGGCTATATTTTGCAGTAAATCACTCATGGCAAGTCTCTTAGGAGTAAAACCGCAAGTGTGAAACCCTAAATCCGGGAGTGTCCCTATTTGTGTGCATAAAATTTAGTGGGCGAACTTAGCGAATTTCTACAACCTTTATACCCAAAGCGGCTGTACGGCGTTTGAACATGGGCGATGCCTGGCCCAATATGTGCACGGCGGCGCGTGGATAGTTAGTGTCAGGTCCCGTTATTGCCGCAAAATTAGTGATGGTCGGCGCGATTTCCGGGGTCCATTTCAAATAATCAGCCGCGAAGGGCAAGATCAAGGTATTATTGGTGTCAAGGGCGACAGCAGATGGTAGATCAGCCGCGAAAGCTTTGATGCGCTTGTCTGTCACTAGGTAGGCTAAATACTGAAAAACCGCAACACGGCTGTCGGCGACGAACCGGCTCGGTGAGGTAGCGGCTTCGCGGATCATCCGGGCTTTGTAGTCATTGGTGCCAAATGTCGAGACGGCTTTGGTCAATTGTGTGCGCGAAATATGGGTAAATGCGTCACTGCTATAAAGCTTGGCAATATCTTTTTTGTTGACGCCCCAGCTTCGCAACAGGGCTTTTTCGCGGTTACGGGCTTTGTGGGCATCTTCATAGCTGGCGACAAATTCTCCGTTATTATAATAACCAACCTTGGTAGCCAACGGGTCGAGAATATTCACGCCTGACCAAGTATATGCTGTTTTTACGGCTGTAGACGTATAGGCATCAGCATAAGCCAAGCGGTTAACCTGTTTTTGCAGAACTTTGTTTTGCGTATAAGGATTGGTGCCAACCGAAGCGTGAATTTCTTGTGCGGCAGCGTGCTTGCCAACTACGGAGTTAACGCCCGACCATATATCTTCTCCGGCCTTGGAGACGCATGCCCCTAAGCTTTGACACCTTGTTCCTGTCGCACTAGTCGTGATGCGCCATCCCGTTACCCCCAATTCCTTGAGGCCATTGGCGAGATTGCCGACAACTTCAGCCGCGCCGGACGGTACAACCATCAGCGCCTCTCCAGCGTTTTCAGCGGCACTAAAGCGGTCAACCGTACCTTGTACGGCCCGGACAGGGGTGATCACCAAATTAAGCGTGCGCCCGACCACAGCCTTGCCAGCCGTACCGGCGGTGGTTTTTTGCTTGAGCATTTCTGTGGCTTCGATTTCACTTAGACGAATACGGGCCTGCTCCGTGCCTTGCACGATATAGGTATAGTCCGGGGTCGTAATTTTGTACGTATTGGCAAAACCGTCATTCCACGCTTCGGGCGCAACACGGTGTAGCGGGCTTTGCATCAAATCGGCACCTAAAAACCCGTGCGCATCAACCATGCCGGGCGCCTCATAACCTGGGCGCGACTGTACCGTATCACCCGGAGGCATAACCGCAGCATCCTGCCCGGCCTTCAGGCTTTGACAAGCAGACAAGCTGGCAAAAAGCACCACTGCGCTTGAAAAGCTAAAAAATCTTCTACCAATTTTCATCATATCTCTTATGTAGGGGTTAAATGGTAATATCCAATTACCATTTAACCGAAATATGGCAATAATTTGACGAATAGCGGAAGATAATATGGAACTGACATTATACAATTCGCTGACACGCAAAAAAGAAGCGTTCAAGCCCGCCGATTCCAAGCGCGTCACCATGTATAATTGCGGCCCCACGGTGTATTCCTACGCCCATATCGGCAATGCGAGAGCGGCGGTGGTGGCGGATGTGTTGTTTCGGGTATTGCGCCATATTTACGGCGAAGACCATGTGGTCTATGCGCGGAACCTAACCGACATAGACGATAAAATCATCAAAGCGGCGCAGGAACTCGGTGTACCCATAGAGGAAATCACCGAGAAATACGCCCGCATTTACAATGAGGATTTGGCGGCGCTGAATTGCTTGGCACCAACCATGCAGCCAAAAGCCACAGACCATATTGAACAAATGTCTGATATAATCGTCGAATTACTGGACAAGGAAATAGCATATATTTCCGAAGGCCATGTGCTGTTTGATGTGACAAAAATGAAAGACTACGGCAAATTATCAGGCCGCAAGCTGGATGATAATTTGGCAGGCGCACGGGTAGAGGTGGCGAGTTATAAGAAAAACGCTGGTGATTTCGTGCTATGGAAACCAAGCAAAAAAGACGAACCAAGCTGGAACCCGTCCAATAGGTTCCCACCGGGTCGCCCCGGCTGGCACCTTGAATGTTCAGCCATGATCAAGGAACAATTGGGCGACACCATAGACATCCACCTGGGCGGGGTCGATCTAAAATTCCCCCACCACGAAAACGAAATCGCCCAGAGTGAATGTGCGAATGAAAAGCCGCTGGCGAAATTTTGGGTGCACAATGAGTTTCTCAATATGGGCAAAGACAAGATGAGCAAAAGCGTGGGCAATGTCGTGCTGGTACATGATTTGCTGAAAGACTGGGACGGCGAGGTTATTCGGTTGGCACTGCTCAAGGCGCATTATCGGAGCGAGTTGGTTTGGAGTGATGATTTGCTGAAGGAGAGTAAGGAAAATCTTGATCATGCTTACCGCTACAAATTTGCAGCTATGGAATTTCAAAAAATAAATACGGGTACTTTATTTGGGTTTGATATATCTTTGTTTAATGATTTAGGTACTCCTGAAGCTTTCAAAGATATTATATTTCACAGTGGGTTCGTTAGCCAAGTTGTACAACGTATTGACAAGGGCAAAGATTTATCTTGGGCAGACGCGAAAGCTCTAGATGAATACATAAATTCGTGGAATCTCCTCGGCCTCCTACAAAAAGACCCGGAGGAATGGTTCCGGGGGAAGGGTAAGGACGGCGGATTGTCGGACGGGGAGATTGAGGCTTTGATTTTGGAGCGCACCGAAGTCCGGGCTGCAAAAAACTGGGCCAGAGCCGACGAAATCCGCGATGTGTTCGCCGAAGAAAACATAATCCTGGAAGACGGTAAAGACGGCACAACATGGCGACGGGGATGAGGGTGAGGGGGTCACAAACCTCTCCTTCCTCCGTTTTTCACGGGGGAAGTGGGCGCCTCTTGGCGCTCGATGGGGGGCGCATATCTTGTGCGCTACTGAGTTTTCGTAATAATCTAAACCACCGTACCGCCGCAAGAGCGTCGGCCCCCATCCCTCCTTCGGGGTACTTCCCCCGTGAAAAACGGAGGAAGGAGTAGTGCGCAAATCCGAAAAAAAGTCCCGCAGATTTGCTAAAGACTTGCGCAAAAACATGACCGAGGCCGAGCACAAACTTTGGTCACATATCCGCCGAAAATTACTAGACGGTTATCGGTTTCGCCGTCAGCATCCGGTCGGGCCATTTATCGTTGATTTTATCTGTATCGCCGAAAAGCTTATAATCGAAGTTGACGGCGCGACCCATGGTGATGATGCAGAGATTGCCTATGACGAACGGCGCACTAAATTCCTGGAAACTCATGGCTGGAAAATCGTGCGCTACGGCAATGAGGAAATCTACAAAAGCATAGATGATGTGCTGGACGATATTTATGCCCATTTGAAAGGGTTGAAAGTATGACCAAAAACCCCCTCATATGCGTCGCCGTATGCGCCGGAGCTTTCGGGGTGCGCGGTGAGATAAAAGTTAAATCCTTTACCGACGAACCCAAAGATTGTTTTGCTTATGGGCTTTTGCGGGGCGAAGCCGGCAATATATTTTTGTCCATCACCGCGCACCGCCCCGTCAAAAACGGCTTTGCCGTATTTGCCGACAAGGTTAAAACCCGCGAACAGGCGCAAGCTTTGTCGGGTACAAAGCTGTATGTTTACCGTAACGATATGCCCGACCCGGACGAGGACGAATTTTATTTTGAGGATTTGATCGGGCTTGAGGTTAAAACCGCAGACGGCAAGCGTATGGGAAAAATACTGGCCGTACATAATCACGGGGCAGGTGATTTGTTGGAAATTAGCGGCACAAAAGACACGCCGGAGTTTTATCACCCTTTCACAAAAAAGGCCGTACCCAAGGTAGACATCAAAGCCCGGCGGGTGGTGATATTTATTGAGGATGTTGATGCTTTCACCGAAAGCCCGTAGCGCACAAGGTGTGCGCCCCCCATCGCCTCCGCAAGAGCTCCGGCACTTCCCCATCTTTGTTATATAAAAGAGGGAAAAACGGAGGCAGGAGGATTTCCTACTCCAATACACTCATTTTTTCGTCCTCACCAAGTGCCCATTCCAGTTTATCAACCAGGGCGGTGCGGGACTTTAGCTTGGTGCCTTTGAAGGCGCGCATGTTGAGCATGGACATCATTTTTGCGGTGCCTTGCGCCGTGGCCATGACCGCGTTTTTATCAGTCAACACATCATAATACCCGGCTTGTTTCGCGTCTTCGGGAGCAAAAATTTCGCCGTTAATCATCGAGCGGTTCAAATAATGTTTGGGGACAAACTCGCGGGCTAATTCTATGCCGAAATGGTGCATGGTCATGCCGATTTGGGTTTCATTGAGGCCGGTTTTGGTGCCCGTATCGCCGCCGATACGGTAATCCGCCGCCAGTAACATAAACGCGCCCATGGCAATAGCATGCCCGCCCGTGGCCGCGATAACCGGGAACGGGAATTGCAACAAGCGCAGGGCAAAGCGTGAGCCTTGGCAAGTCAGCGCCACGGCGGCCTCGGGGCCGGACATCATGATTTTCAAATCATAACCGCCCGAAAATATACCGCCGTCCCGGCCAGTAAAAATCACCACGGCTTTGTCGGCTTCGGCTTTGTCAAAGGCGGTATTTAATTGTGCGAACATGTCCGGCGACAGTACATTGGCTTTGCCGTCGTCCATGCGGATGGTGGCGATGCCGTCTTCGAATGTATAGGTTACAAGATCGGTCATAGAGGTTTCCTAAGCGAGTGCCAGTTTGAAATTTGTACGGGTCAGGCGCGGCGTGATATCCAGCCCGATAAGCGCGCCTGCGCCTATGAATTTGAGCAAGGTTTCCGCCGCTTTTTTGTCCTTGCCGGACAGGCTGGCCAGATGGTCAGTGATCCGCTGGAGCATCCATAACGAATACGGAATAACCCCGCGATTTTCAACTACGCCGCCAATGGTAAATTCGTGCATGCCAATGGCTCGCGGCACCTCGGTCTCGTCCGGGTTGGCTTTGTGCCAAGTTTGCAAATGTTCCAAAGTTGAAAGCAATATCGGCAATTGTTCACGGGCAAATATTTTCAAAATTGGTATAAGTGTATCCGGGATTTCGTCGCCGGGTAAAAAATCACCCGTGCCGAAAAGCTGGGGCGCATGGGTGCGCTCGCACCAATTGGCGACACGCGGGGCCGTCTTTTCCATATGCTCGCCAGACGCCGGGTCGCGGTAATTGTGGGCATATAAAGGCCCAAGCAAGCCGTAATCACCAACGCTAGGCCGCGAGCCAAACAGGAAATCATGCTTGGTCAAATGGGCATCAAAAGCCCGCAAAAACTCTTCGTATGTCGCCTCAACCGCCGGTGCTGTTTTGGGTGTAATACCGAGCAGTGGCAAGAAAGCTTTAAACCGCGCCCCGTCCTTTCGGCCCTTTGCGGCCTGTTCTTCGGGCGATAATTCCGCATAAAGCGCTTTGCCAAATTCGCTATAGGCAAATTCTTCATTGAACGTCCAGCGGTAATACATGGCGGCGATCAGCAGCCATTCATCACCAAACAATTCCAGGATGAGCGCCGCCAATTTTTGCTTGGGGCCGACCGGGTAAACCGACGGGCCAGGTTCATTGGCTTCCACATAATCGATCATGTCCGTGGTGTCTTGTACGGTGGTATCGTCCGGCGCGACCAGCACGGGCATTACGGGCCAGCCGACACGGGGCAAAATTTCGGCAGCGTAAACTTTACGCGTTGCCAGCACTTCGCGGTAAGCGACATTTTTCCAGCGCAAATAGCCGCGCACCTTACCTGAATAGAGCGACAGCGGCGCGGCGTAGAGCGTATAGGGCATTAAGCGGCCTCACCAAATTTTCCGTAGAGCGTTTCCCCAGCTTGCGCCATATCACGCAAAAGCTCGGGGACTTCAAATTGCTCGCCGTAGGTTTTGCGCAACTCGTCCGCACGGGCCACAAATTTGGCCATGCCCACCATATCAATAAAGCTGATAGCCCCGCCCGTAAATGGCGCGAAGCCCCAGCCGAATATTGACCCCAGATCAGCCTCGCGGGGGTCGGCGATAATACCTTCGGCCATAGTGCGGGCCGCTTCGATGGCTTGGGCGTAGAGGATACGGTCTTTGACTTCATCCGCACTTGGTTGGTTTTCCAATAACCCGTTCACGGCGAATTGGCCTAGTTCGGGCCACAGGGATTTCTCCCGGCCCTTATAGTCGTAAAAACCTTTTTCGTTTTTGCGGCCCTTGCGGTCATATTTTTCGATCATGGCCGTGACGATCGGATCCATTTTCCCGGCCACATATTGATTACCCAAATCGGATTTGGTTTGCTGGAGAATTTTATAGGCCAGATCAATGGCCACTTCGTCTTGCAAAGACAATGGCCCAACTGGCATGCCCGCCATACGTGCGCCTTGCTCAATGAGCGCAGGTTTGACGCCTTCGGACAGCATATTATAGCCTTCATTGATATAGCGCATGACGCAGCGATTGGCATAAAACCCGCGTGTGTCTTCGACAACGATCGGGGTTTTGCGAATGCGGGTGGCAAAATCCAAAGCGCGGGATATGGCGTAGTCAGACGTTTCCTTACCCTTGATGATTTCCACCAGCATCATTTTATGCACGGGACTAAAGAAGTGAATACCGATGAAATTTTCCGGGCGCGAGGACGCTTTAGCCAAATCGCTGATCGGGATGGTCGAGGTGTTGGAGCCAAATACTGCGTCTTTTGGAATAACATCCTCAGCCATTTTCGTAATGCTCGCTTTTAACTCCGAGTTTTCAAATACGGCCTCGACGATAAGGTCTACATCTTTGAGCAAGCCGTAATCCGTGGTTGGCGTGATGCGGGCCAGGATAGCGTCCATTTTCTCTTGCGTGGTTTTCTTACGCTTGACACGTTTGGCCTGCTCTTTTTCGGTGAGCGCCTTGCCTTTGTCGGCGCCCTCTTGGTCACGGTCAATCAGCACAACCTCAATGCCCGCCATGGCCGAAACATAGGCCACACCTGCGCCCATAAAGCCTGCGCCAATGACGCCGATTTTTTTGATCTCTCCGGGTTGTTGCGAGGCTGGTCTTGCGCCGCCTTTGTCAATCGCCTGTTTAGAGATAAACAAAGTGCGGATCATGTTTTGGGTTTTCGGGTCTAGCAGAAGCTGGCAAAAATAGCGGGTTTCTACCCTAAGAGCCGCATCCATAGGCAGTTGGCTACCTTCATAAACGCAGCGTAAAATATTGCCCATGGCCGGATAATTGCCGTAGCTTTCCTTGCGCACCATAGCGGAGGAGCCTGCGAACATCGGAAAGCCCGAAGCCGTCCACGGATCGCCGCCAGGGAAGCGGAAACGATCCGCATCCCAAGGCTGTTTGGCTTTCGGGTTTTCCTTGACCCAGGTTTTTGCGGTCTCGATAAGCTCGACGCCAGGTACGACTGCGTTGACCAAATTCATGCTGACCGCTTCGGCGGCTTTAATCTTTTTGGCTTGCAACAACAAAGGCGCGGCGTTCATCAAACCGATCATGCGCGGCACACGCTGGGTACCGCCCGCACCGGGCAACAACCCGACCATAACTTCGGGGAAACCAAGGCGCAGTTTTGGATTATCATTACTGGCAAAGCGGGCATGGCAAGCCAAAGCCAGTTCAAATCCGCCGCCGAGCGCCAAGCCGTTTAAGGCCGCTGCCACAGGCTTGCCGCAGGTCTCCAAAGCGCGAAATGCGGAATTGAGTCTGAACACTGCGTCAAACATATCCTTTTTTGCGCCTTGCTCATCGTCTTTCATCCGCGCCGCAAAGCCGGCAAATTCGCCGCCCAGTTCCTCAAGGTTAGCCCCGGCGCAAAACGCGTCTTTGCCGGATGTGATGACCGCACCTTTGATATTCTCATCATTGGTCAGGGTCTCGACCCACTCATTGATCTCGCCAACCACGTCCTGGGACAGCACATTCATTGAGCGCCCCGGACTATCAAATGTAACCAGCGCAATGCCGTCTTTGTCGGTCTCTAATGTAAAATGTTTCATGATACTCTCTATACTCTCTCAATAATAATTGCGCTGCCCATACCGCCGCCTACGCATAAAGTTATAAGCGCGGTTTGTTTGCCTGAGCGTTCCAGCTCGTCAACCATTGTGCCGATAATCATGGCACCTGTGGCGCCCAGCGGATGGCCCATGGCTATGGCGCCGCCGTTGACATTCATGATTGAGTGGTCAACGCCGAGGCCTTCCATAGAGCGCAGCACCACCGAGGAAAATGCTTCGTTGATCTCCCAAATATCTATGTCGGATATGTCCATGCCCGCTTTGTCCAGACATTTGCGGGCTACGGCTTCGGGGCCGGTGAGCATAATGGTTGGCTCGGTGCCGATTTCCGCGAACGCTCGAATGCGGGCGCGGGGTTTCAGGCCTTGAGCCTTGCCAGCCTTTTTGGAGCCGACCAAAACAAGTGACGCACCGTCAACAATGCCAGACGAATTACCCGCATGGTGCACATGATTGATGCGCTCAAGCTCGGGGTATTTTTGCATAGCAACAAAATCAAAACCCGGCATCATCTCGCCCATCATGGCAAATGACGGATTGAGGCCGCCAAGCGCCTGCATGTCGGTGCCGGGGCGCATCAGCTCGTCGCGCTCAAGGATATTGACACCCATCTGGTCTTTGACCGGAACAATGGATTTTTTAAAGCGGCCTTCATCCCAAGAGGTAGCCGCACGTTTCTGGCTCTCCACCGCATAGGCATCAACATCGTCGCGGGAATAGCCCCATTTTGTCGCGATCAAATCCGCCGATATGCCCTGGGGAATAATGTGGTGATCAAAAGCAATGCTCGGATCAACGCCCATAGCGCCGCCGTCGCTGCCCATAGGGATACGCGACAAGCTCTCGACCCCGCCGCCGACCACCATATCGGACATGCCGGACATCACCTTGGCCGCCGCAATATTGACGGCCTCCAGCCCAGACGCACAAAACCGGTTGATGGAAACCCCGGCACAAGTCTCGCTCCAATTCGCCGTAATCACCGCCGAGCGCGCAATGTCCGCGCCCTGGCCCTTAACCTGATGCACACACCCAAGAATGACATCATCAACTTTGGATGTATCCAGATTATTGCGGTCGCGCAAAGCTTCAAGCTGCTGCGCAGCCAGCGACAACGCCGTAATCTCGTGCAGCGAACCGTTCTTCTTACCCTTACCCCGCGGTGTGCGGAGTGCGTCGTATATATATGCTTTAGTCATTTTTGGTCTTCCTTTCTTTCCCTCTCCCCTTTTAAGGGGGAGGTGCCTGCTCTTGCAGGCGGAGGGGGGAGCTGCAAATAAATATGGTCAAGTGTATCTCCCCTGTGTTTATAAATGTCGTCGTTGGAAACGCGAATCACCTTCCAACCCTGGCTCTCTAAATAGTGTGTGCGTTTGTCGTCATAATCTCTTTCTTGTTTGGTGTCATGTGTGGCACCGTCTACTTCAACAATTGTCTTTGCTTTGATGCAGGCAAAATCTGCAATATAGTCTCCAACCGGATGTTGGCGGCGGAATTTGTGACCGCCTAGTAATTTGCCCCGAAGATCGTACCAAAGCAGTTCTTCTGCTGTCGTTAGGTCTTTGCGCAAAGCCTTGGCGTGGTGTTTTGATCTCCAGTTCTGTTCTCTCATTGTTTGGTTCTCATTCTCTTGTTTTCGTTTTGCCGCTCCCCCCTCCGCCCCTAAGAAGGGGCACCTCCCCCGTAAACGGGGCGAGGGGAAAGACCATCTACCCCTCTCCCCGTTTACGGGGGAGGTGCCTGCTCTTGCAGGCGGAGGGGGGAGCGGCAAAACTATTTACTCACGGGCTTCACCCTAAAGCCCCCTCGCAATAACCAACTTCATGATCTCGTTGGTGCCGCCGTAAATGCGTTGAACGCGGGCATCGCGCCAGGCTCTCGCCACCGGGTATTCATTCATGTATCCGTAGCCGCCGTGGAGTTGGACGCATTCGTCCATGATTTTGCATTGCAGGTCAGAGACCAGGTATTTGGCCATTGAAGCCATTTCTGTGGACAGGCGGTTTTCAACCAGCGCGTCTGTGCAATAATCGCAAAATACTTTCGCCATGGTGGCTTCGGATTTGCATTCGGCTAGTTTAAATCTTGTGTTTTGAAAGTCGATGATGCGCTTTCCGAAGGCTTTACGCTCTTTGACATAATCAATGGTTTGGCCCAAAATATTTTCGATCATGGCCATGCCTTGCAGGGCGATGATCAGACGTTCTTGGGGCAGTTTATCCATCAACTGGTAAAAGCCTTTACCTTCCTCGGGGCCAATAAGCGCGGAGGCTGGGATTTTCATATCGTCAAAGAACAGCTCGCAAGTATCTTGAGCTTTCAGCCCGACTTTATCAAGTTTTTCGCCGCGACTAAAACCCTCTAACCCGTCTGTTTCTACGGCAAACAATGAGATACCCTTGGCGCCTTCGGCCGGGTCGGTCTTGGCGCAAACGACGATGAAATTAGCGGTGCCGCCATTGGTGATAAAGGTTTTGGAGCCGTTGAGCACATAGCCATTGCCTTTTTTGATGGCCGTGGTTTTCATGCCTTGGAGATCAGAACCGCCGCCGGGTTCCGTCATGGCAATGGCCGATACATATTCACCGCTGATCAATTTTGGCAACCATTCTTTTTTCTGGTCTTCGGAGGCAAAGGCGGTGACATAGGGGGTGACAATCGCATTGTGCAAAACCACGCCCCAGCTATCAATACCTTGCCCGTGAACCGCATCTATCAGCACCGCGTCATGGCGAAAATCGCCGCCAACGCCACCGTATTCTTCTGGGCAATCGGGGGCAAGCAAGCCGTACTCGCCGCCTTTGTTCCAGACCTCGCGGTCGACTATGCCCGCCTTTTCCCACCGCTCAATATGGGGCGCGCAGGTATCCGCAACGAAAGCATTGGCGGCATCTGCGAATAGGACAAATTCTTCCTCCTCGCGCCACGCGGGCCGTTTTATGTCGAGATTATAAACCATTAAAACCGATCCGCAGCCAGAGCCATAACCGGCTCTGCGCCACTTTGTAGCTTGGCCAGATGGGCGTCGATTTGCGGTAGCATCCTGGCCACGAAATATTTGCCTGTGATGATTTTATCGGCGTAGAACGGATCGTCCGTGCCTGCGTCGATTTTTGCTTGCGCCACCTTGGCCATTCTTGCCCACATATAGGACAGCATGGCCAGACCCATCATGTGCATATAATCGACCGAGCCTGCACCGGCATTATCCGGGTTGCTCATACCGTTTTGCATCAGCCACATGGTGCCTGTTTGCAGCTTGTTTTTAGCGTCCGCCAGCCCGTCCATGAACGGTTTCAGGTTTTCGTCGCCTTCGTTTTCTTTGACAAATGCGTCAATTTCCGCCGAGACGCTCATCAAGGCCCGCCCGCCATTGCGGGCCAGCTTGCGGCCCACAAGATCAAGTGCCTGAATGCCGTTGGTGCCCTCATAGATTTGCGCAATCCGGGCATCGCGGACAAATTGGCTCATGCCCCATTCTTCGATATAGCCGTGGCCACCGTAAACTTGCTGGGCATTGACGCAATTTTCAAAACCTTTGTCAGTGAGATAACCTTTTATGACCGGCGTCATCAGGCCGAGAAAATCATCGGCCCGCTCGCGAACTTTTTCATCCGGAGAATGTTTTTCCAAATCTTCTTGCAGGGCTAGCCAGTATAAAAACGCCCGCCCGCCTTCGTTAAAGGCACGGGCGTCCATGAGCATACGGCGCACATCCGGGTGGACAATGATCGGGTCTGCCGGGCCAGCTTCGTTTTTCACGCCGGTCAATGAACGGCCTTGTAAGCGGTCATTGGCATAGATCACGGCGTTTTGGTAGGATACTTCGCTTTGGCAAAGCCCCTGCATGCCCACGCCCATACGCGCCTCGTTCATCATGACGAACATGACCCTCAGGCCTTTATGCTCGACACCGATCAACTCGCCTACGGCATCATCAAAATTCATCACACATGTGGAATTACCGTGAATGCCCATTTTTTCTTCAAGGGAGCCGCAGGTAACGCCGTTGGTTTCGCCGACATTACCGTCCGCGTCCACCTTGAACTTGGGCACAATAAACAGGGAAATACCCTTGACCCCTTCCGGGCCGCCTTCAATGCGGGCCAGCACCAGGTGAATGATGTTGTCGGACATTTCGTGGTCGCCCGCCGAGATAAATATTTTCTCGCCGGTGATTTTATAGGTGCCATCTTTTTGGGGAACCGCCTTGGTCTTGAGCAAACCTAAATCCGTGCCGCAATGGCTCTCGGTGAGGTTCATAGTGCCCGTCCATTCGCCCGTGTACATTTTTGGCAAGTACAAATCTTTTTGCGTGTCCGATCCGCCAATGGAAATGGCTTTGGAGGCCCCGCCCGTCAGGCCGGGATACATGGTAAAGGCCATATTGGCGGATGACGTCATCTCCCCGCACGCCATGCCCAATATTCCGGGCAGGCCCTGGCCGCCGTATTTCGGATCAGCCGACAAACCCATCCAGCCATTTTCGCGCATTTGGGTGAAGGCTTCGTGGAAACCAGGCGGTGTGGTGACACTACCGTCGTCATTACGGACACATCCATGTTCGTCGCCAACGCGGTTCAATGGTGTCAACACTTCTTCGGCAAATTTGGCACTTTCTTCCAAAATCGCGTCGATCATTTCCGGGTCAGCTTCTTTGAAACTGTCTAGCTCCGAAAACCGGGAAAGCTCCAGCACTTCGTGTAGTAAAAATTTTTGTTCCCTTGTCGGGGCTTTGTATGTAGGCATATTGTCCTCCCTTTTTGTCTCTTTTGAATATTTATTTGGTTATACGGGTATAAAGTCCTCGCCCATCCTGGCGCGAAACATCGCGTCATAGGCGTCTGCGAATTGAAACACGCCGGTTTTGGGTGCAGTCTCTATGTAATTGTCGATCGCTGCGCATAAATCTTGCATGTCTTTGGCGACAATTTCGATATCACGGCGTTTGCGGCGCAACCGTTTGATCACAGCTTCAAACCGGGCCTTGCGCTCAAGTAATTCCTCGCGTTCACGCACATCACCGTCCGTTACGTCGAGAAATTCCTTAATGTCATCCAGGGAAAATCCGATGCGTTTGGCCCGCAGAATTTTTTCGATCCGTCCTTTGTCCACGTCACAAAACACCCGGTGCCCGCCTGCGCGAGCCGGCGAAATCAGGCCTTTATCTTCATAAAACCGGATGGCCCGTGTGGTAATGTCAAAATGCAGTGCCGTTTCAGCGATCGTCCAGCGTGCCGGACTAGCTTGATCTTTTGGCGCGGCATTTGTGGTAGTGTCAGTGAGCATATCAGGCTTTTAAATAACGTTGACGTTAACGTCAAGGCAAAACTGATGTAGAACCAACTTGACCCATTTCCATTTGCCGTACACAAGCCGCCTATGAGAAAGTTTGCACTAGGTTTGTTGATTGTTGCCAATTCTTCGGGGTTGTTTTTTAGTGATTTCGCCCACTCGCAGGACGTAGGGAGCGAAACCAGCCAAACACCTAAAGAATATATTCTGCGCGATCTGGGGTTAGATGGGGCAAATACGCAAACCGCATCCGAAATTGTGACAGCCCCTTCGCCAGAAAAGCGACTCCCAGAAAAGCAACCTGATGTCCCGTTGGCGCCATTTTACCTCAGCGCACAAGATTATCTCGAATTGCGAGGTAGTAAAACCCAAACACTGACCGTTTTACATTATGATGTGCGAAAGGGCCCGGTTTCCGGCTTCAATCTTACGTCTGTTCTCGATAAAGTGCAGAAAGTGCAAATCATTCTCGGAGAAGATTTCGCAGCTATAAGGATTGATAAAAATTTGAAGATTTACGATTTCAAATTTAATCGGTTGCTTACGGTAAAACCAGGAAATGGCTCAAACGATCCACAATCCAACAAACTGATTTTCGACAACATTTCGTTATACGCCAAGGCTTATCGTAATATGAACACCGTTAAACGGGTAACACGCAATGGCAACTTAAAAGCCTTGCCTATGGGCGAAGGTAAATCCCTGGACGCATTTTGGATTGAAAGCAGTATGAGTTGGGCCGCAGGCGCACCGGACACGGCGCTGGACATAAACGCTGAAAAACGGTCATTAGCAGGCAAACGAAAAAATCAGTTGATTTTTAAGGCCAAATTTTCTGACGAAATATACGAATCGGAGGGTTTCCGCGATATGTTTTTGGCTTTTGCCCACCATGAGTTGCCTCTACATCCGCAAATTCTACAAGTTCTGTACACATATAATGCGCCCCCCAAACGGCTGGAAATACTGACCTACAGTCCAACTGCACTCGAGGGGCAAAAACAGACATGGGTGCTGACAGAACAGATACGCAAAGAAGCAGTGTTTCCCTTGGAAGAGAAAACTTTGGGTGTTGCCCAGCGCCAAGACGTCTCTCCCCTGGCCCAAACCATCAAAGAAGCTGCCCACAATCGCGCTCTTGGTGGCATTAAAAGCCCGGCTGACATTGCAGGTGATTTTGAGGACGCATACAAAAAAGACGACAGAATGGCGCTTTGGTTGGCGGGGCAAAAATATAATAGCTACACGGGCAAATGCGCCAAAAAAGATACATGGCTGTGCGCAAGTTTGAGAGATATAGCCACACGCAATGAAGAAACATCACCCGAAGATAAAAAACTAACAGACTATATCGCGGCGGTTAACTTGGCCAAAAGCAAGGACGGTCGCCTTCAGGCTCTCAAACTTCTAAAACCATATATTGATAATCCGGACACGCCATCCATCATTTTGCGCACTGCGGCCATGGCCCGCGCCAGGATGAAATCCAAGCAGGCCGAGGCTACTGGCTTAAGCAAAATTGACGCGGAGACTTTGCTCAAAGCCGCGTTGGCCAAAGATCCTTATGACCCGAATACTTACATCGGCCTGGCACAAGTTCTGGCCGCCAAAGGTGCCTATGAGCAATCCTGGGATATTTATGATGCCTTGCGAGCAGCCATCCCGACGGCACAAGCCGTCGAGTTGAAGATAAACCGTGTGGAGAAAAATTTAAGAAAATCCGCACCTGGGTATTTCCTCGACCAACTCGACCAATAGATCGTTCACAGCCTAAGGATTGTGGACATAGGGGATAATTTCCCGGTTTGTTAACTTCATTTTAACCATAGTTAACGCAATTCTAGGGCAAACCAGTGTGCTAGTGTGCGCATTGATTCGAATAGGGAACAGCACAGGCTTTTTGGTAAAGCCTTTGGTTCAGGAAACAGGTTAAATGGCAACACGTTCAAAAAAAATGATGCAAGGCCAGCCAATCGCCAGCAAACGAGCCCCATCTGCAAAATCAACTTTATCTGCAAAATCCACTTTGTCCGCAAAGCCAACTTTATCTGCAAAACCAACTTTATCTGCAAAGCTAACTGGCAAAACAGGCCGTGATACATTAGAAAAACTGCGGGCTCATGTAGACGATATTGAAAAGCGCTTGAAACGTGCCAACAATTTAACACGAACATCGGTCAGGGCGCTAAAATCCTCTTATAAAGCCCTGGACGGCGACAACCAGACATCAGCACTTACCGGACATATTGAAGCTTTATCAGACCGCTTGACGGGTATGATCGAGAAGACCAGGCTGGATGTTGCCCATGATTTAAAAATCGTATTGAGCGACCCTCGTTTGGAAACAATGTCGGGTGCGTTGACCAAGGCCAACCAGCGCCTTACATCAGCCGAGCAAAACCAGGCCGAAGCCATTAACGCCATCAACTTGCACATTGCACGTCTGGCCACGGCAGTTGATGACCGGATGCGCGCCGAAGAACAAAAGCGCAAAGAAGCCGACGAAATTCTCACCCAGCGCGTGGATAAAGTGGAGCAAGATAGTGCTGCTGCATTTCAATCGATTGGGGACAGGATTGTCACTGTTTCCGAAGATTTGACCGCCCGTCTTCAGAGCCAAAAAAGCGAAATGGCAGAAGAAGCGCTAGGCCGCCAACAGGACTACGAAGAACATAAACATATCATGGCACAGCGGATCGAAGCCATTGAAGATGAGCGGCGCAACCAAATCCCTGCTATTGAGCGCGGTATTGCAACATTACACACACGTCTGGAAACATTGGAACAAGGCGGCGGATTTGATAGGGCGGCGGAAACCGGTGTACCTGCTCCAACTTTTCAGGCTCCGCCTGTTATGCAGACAGACCAGATGCAAGAAGGAATGGGGTCAGAGACACTGGAAACGCAAACCAATGTAGACGGGCAGCCCGAAGACGCCTTTGCCGCTTTGGAATTGGTTGATATGCAAGAGGTGCACCCACCACAATTTGTCACCACACCAGAATCACCAGAGCCATATGAGCCATATGCCCCCCCCGAACCATTTGAACAACAATCACCTACACCCGTCTTTGCGCCAGAATTTGGCCAAAACGCCAGCGAGGGCAATGTAGCCAGTACATTCGAACACATATCTACACCTGAGCAATACGGGGCCGGCGAAATAAATGCACAGGTGGAGGCGACACCGTTTTCTCCACGTGATTACGCCCCGCACAGCCCCGAATATGCGGCGCAAAACCCGTCTGCACCAACCCCCTATATGGTCACTGACACCAGCATTCAGGAATATAACCCTGCGACCCCACCCTCAATGCACGCCCCTGGCCAAGAAGCAGCGGCAGTCGCCCCCCCCATGCCATCTTCCGCCCTGCCCCCCATGCCAGGAGAAACGGCGGCGGTTGAACTACAAACTCCACAGCCAGTAACAGCCCAAGAACCGACAATGGAAAACGCACGCCCTGGTGCTGACCCGCACACCAAATCCCGCAAAGGCAAGAAATCCGGCAATGGCGGGTCTGATGGCGGAAACGGTAGTGGATTTGGCGACAAACATGGTTTAATCAGAAAAGTGGCTCTATTTGGTGGTGTTGCCGTAGTTGCGTTATTTGCCTATAATACCGTTGCACCGAAAATCTTCAAAACCGATCAGCATGCATCCTTAAACACACCATCCGTATCAACCAAGCAATTAGGTAGTGTGGAAATCTCCGGAGACACAGGTTTTACACGCACCCAAGGCACTATAAATAGCGACGGTGCAAACCCGCAGCCATTAGAGAGCATTGAACCGATTGGTGATTATTCGCAAGCAATGTCTGCGCCTGATCTGGGCGATAGCGCAGATCAGGCAAGCGCAAACAAACTAACCCTGGAGGCCGCCGCCGCGAACGGCGATGCTATTGCGCAGTACCAGCTTGGTCTATCGCATTTGGAGGCGGGGCGTGACGCGGAAGCTTTAAGGCTCATCCGGCTAGCTGCAAATCAAGGTCAACCAGCGGCACAATACCGGCTAGCCAAATTATATGAAATGGGTATCGGCGTTAAGGTCAACGGGAAGACTGCCAAAAGCTTGTTGGTACGGGCGGCCAAAGCCGGCAACCGGATTGCCATGCACGATTTGGGGCATTACTACGCCACCGGTGCAGATGGATCCTCGCCAGATATAGGACAGGCCGTTACCTGGTTTTCACAGGCCGCTGAACGCGGTGTTTTAGACTCGCAGTTTAATCTTGGCGTTTTGTATCAAGGCGGTTCAGGCGTGCCGCGCAGTCTAAAAGACGCCTATTATTGGTATGCCGTCGCTGGGCTGCAGGGTGATAAAATCGCAAAGCAACGCAGTGAGGCCATTGAGCTTGAGCTTTCCAGTGAAAATTTAAAACCGGCTCAAGCCCGGATTAAAGCCTATGCGCCCAAACCCGTTAACAATGCCGCAAATGGCGTGTTTACAAACTTGCCGTGGATCAGCGCGAGCGCCAAGCATGATGCAAAGCCCGACGTTAAGTCCGCGCAAAAAATTCTGGTATCTTTGGGGTATAATGTCGGCAGGCCTGATGGTGCTATGGGGCCAAACACCAGAAATGCCATCATCAGCTTTGAACGTGCCAACGGTATGCCGGAAACCGGCCGCGTAAATGCCGCATTGATGGCGCGCCTTGAATTGGCGGCTGGCGCCTAATGCTACAAAATGTAATGTCCGTGCTGTAGTTTTCTCTTGAAGCCAGCTATGAATTGCGGCTAGCATTCGCATATTGCAATGTGTGGGGAGAGACGGCATTTCAGATTTTGATATATACGAAACCTTACAACAAGGACTAGGCAAAGCGCCTGCCATTTTATTGGCCTTGCTGGTTTTTGTTATAGGTCGGTGGCTTTCTTCAAAATTTGGCCGTGCCGTGGAAGTTGGCATGAATAAATCCGCAAACCCCAACCCAACATTGGCCCGGTTTATAGCGGGCCTCGTACGCACGCTTGTCTTGCTGGGCGCTATCATTATCGCGTTGCGGGTTATTGGGGTCGATACCAGTTCCCTAAGCGCCGTTATACTCGGGCTTGGTGTGGCCATAGCCTTTATCCTCAAAGACGCATTGTCCGATATTGCGGCCGGCGTTATGTTGATGCTGTTTCGACCTTACAACATTGGTGATGAGGTCGAAATAGACGGCACTAAAGGCGTGGTCGTGGCCATAGAAATATTAGCCACCCGCATGAAAACCCGCGACAATATAGAGATCATTATTGGCAATGGTAAAGCCTGGGGCGGTGTGACCCGCAATCACACAGCCATGGGATCTCGCCGGCTCGATAAAGTGTTTGGCGTTAGCTATGACGCAGATTTGGATATTGCTATAAAAGCCATTTTGGGTGCGGCGGCTAGCGATGACCGAGTTTATGCTGACCCTGCGCCCTGGGCCAAAGTCGTAAAGCTTAATGATAGCTCGGTTGATATTGAACTGCGCATTTGGTGCGATTATAATGATCAGCGCAAAATAAAGATGGATATATCCCAAGCCGTTAAATCTGCCCTTGATAAGGCGGGGGTCGGCATTCCCTATCCGCACCAAACCACCATAAGACAAAAGGTCGAGCATTCCAAAGCCCGCGACCGCATAAAAAACCTCGCTAAACTTAAAAACGCTTAAAGACCCACAAGACAGAAAGAACATATTATGGAAAATGTAACAAGCTATGTAACACCTGAAAAATTGATGGCGTATTGGGAAAAGGCTCTGCCGTCTTTCATCAATATTGCCGTCGGTTTGGCTATACTCGTCATTGGTTTATGGATTGCCAAACGTATCGGCAATGTGGTGCGCAAAAATATCGTCAAAGCCCCGAATATTGACGATACCTTGGCCAATTTTTTAGGGTCTATCGCGAAATATACCCTGACCGTGATTGTAGTTGTAGCAGCAGTTACCAAAATGGGTATCGAGGCAAGCTCCCTGGTCGCCATGCTCGGTGCCGCAACATTGGCCATCGGCCTGGCCTTACAAGGCACGCTCGGCAATGTAGCCGCCGGAGTGATGCTGATGCTGTTTCGGCCCTATAAAATTGGCGATTATGTCGGGGTGGCAGGCGAAGAAGGCATCGTCCATGACATCAATATTTTCACCACGGTTTTAACATCCCTGGACAACATAAAAATCATCATTGCTAACGGCGAAGCCTGGGGCTCAACCATTCAAAACTATACTTCTATGGGTGTGCGCCGGGTTGATGTGGACTACGGTATTCATTACGACGACGATATTGATAAAGCGATCAAAATCATGAAAGACGTCTCCGCCGCTCATCCGTCGGTTTTGACAAAACCAGATACACCGTGGGCCAAAGTTGTCAAATTAAATGACAGTTCGGTGGACATTCAAAACCGGGTTTGGTGCCAGGCGGATGATTATTGGGATGTGATGTTTGATCTGAACAAGTCTATCAAAGAAGCTTTTGATAAAAACGGCATCACTATTCCCTACCCCCATCAGGTCGAGATTGATGGCTAAGATTGTTCGTCTGATATTGGTGTGCCAAAAGGCTAATCCACCCTACAAAAACATAGTTTTAGTTTAGTAACGCTTCTTTTTCTTTTTCATGGGCAACAAGCCCTCTAGCTGGGCGCGTTTACGGGCCAGTTTGCGGACGCGGCGAACGGCTTCTGCCTTTTCGCGGACACGCTTTTCAGATGGTTTTTCGAAATGACGACGGGCTTTCATCTCGCGCAAAACGCCTTCGTTCTGCAGTTTTTTCTTTAGAGCCCGGAGTGCCTGATCAACATTGTTCTGGCGTACGTAAATTTCAACCATGTAAAAGCCTGCTTTCAATAATAAGTATCAAATAAAACGCTTGCATGCATCACTGCACAGGCAAGCCTGTAAATTCCAATTTGGCGGTTATGTAGCGGCTCAATCGGGGGGCGTCTAGGGCAAAACACAAATTATTGCAGGATTTTCTTCCATTTGTGGCGGATATGCGACAGTTTAGGAGAAAAGGAGATAGAATGGGATTTCCAAAGGCCAGGATAATTGACGCCGGTGAGGTTAAGATCGCCGTTTATGAACGCGGTGCGGCGGACGGCCCGCCCGTTCTGCTTCTGCACGGATGGCCGGAGATGGCTTATTCCTGGAAACACCAGATGGGGGCTTTGGCGGATGCGGGCTACCGGGCCATAGCTATGGATTTACGCGGGTTTGGCCGCTCGGGCGCGCCTAAGGATGTGAGAGCCTACCGCATTGATAAATTGGTTGGTGATATTGAGGGCGTGCTAGGGGCGCTTGGTATTCGCGAGGTGGTATTGTGCGGTCATGACTGGGGCGGCATCATCGTCTGGCACGCGGCACGGATGTTGGAAAGCCGGGTGCGCGGTGTTATCTCGGTCTGCACCCCCCATATGCGCCGCCCGCCCGCAGACCCAATAGAAATTTTCAAGCACCGCTACGGAGACGACCATTATTTTGTCGCGTTCCAAGAGCCAGATGTCGCAGAAGCGGTGTTCGAGCAAGACCCTTTAGCCGTATTTAAAATGCTGTTCCGCAGCACACCGCCGGGCACCAAGCCGACACCGGACATGTTTTATTTGCTCAAACATTTCCAAAATTATTTAGCCGCAGGCACACCAAAATTACCAGGCCAGGTCATGAGCGACGAAGACTTACAAGTCTATGCAGGCGCCTACACCCATTCAGGCTTTCACGGTGGGGTAAATCTCTACCGTAATACAACGGCCAATTACCATCTCACCGCCAACATGCCTGACGACATTTCCCAACCCAGCCTGATGATCAGCACGGCGGACGATTTGTTCCTGCCGCCGGAAATGGCGAACCCGATGGAAGGCATGATCCCGGATTTGGAACGTGTGACCATAGAAAGCTGCGGGCACTGGGCCATGTGGGAAAAACCGGACGAGATTAACAAAGTCGTGATAAATTGGTTAACCCGTAAAATGGGGCAAAGGTATTTTTAGAGCCTACATGATGCTAAAAATGAAGGGAACTATATACTTAACTAGCCAATTACACGTTATCCCACATTGCCGCAATAAACCTACACGCATTTTCTAAGTTTTGTGACCTTTGTGCGTAACTGGTAGGACATTGGAGGGCTTGTCCAAATTGAACGTCTACCGCCATTGATAGGGCGCGGTGCGGTGCTCTATTGCCTGCCATGTTTTCAGCTATTTGCATATGAGCGAGTGTCGCCGCATATCGGTTAATATCTTCTCTTTTGGATATGGCGGCAGGCGTTTCGCTGTCAGCTTGGGTAAACCTAAATATTGCTCCACCAATTTGAGCAGTATTCCTATATGTTCTGTGAACAAAAACTCTCTCTTAGCCCAGACTTAAATCTGTGCCATAGGCGCTGACGTTAGACACGCCGGAAAGCGTTTTATCGGGGCATGCGTAAAGCACATGCAATATGGCGCCGACTAAAAGAGAATGGGCCGTTTTCTCCCAATGGTTACGGCGCTCTAAAATACCTTCCGGGTCAACGAGGATGTCTGCGATATTTTGGGTGTCCCGTACTTCGTATTCGCCCTTGCGTACTTCGAGGAGTGGATTGTATTTCGCGCTCGCTTTATCGGTAGGGTCAAACAACAAGCAATGAGAGAATGTTGATCTCCAGCCAGATGTGAGCGCCCAATTCTCACCCTTAATATCGTGGATGACGGCACTGTCAGTCCAAGACAGAAGCGTAGGAATAACCAGCCCTACACCTTTGCCAGATCGTGTCGGCGCAATCGTCATCACATGTGCGGGGCCATCATGACGGATATACTGACCTTCGTGTTCCCCTAAGAAAACACCGCTGTCACCAAGCAGGCCAACTTTTTTAATCTGCTTATGACTTGCCCATTGCGATGATCCGAATGTGGTCAGGCGCTTGGCTTGCCGACCTCGCAAAACAGAACCAATCACCGCGAACATGGTTCCAACAAACCCGCCGCCCGCCGCTATCTGTCCACCTTTGGAAAAGATACCCGGTGCATAAGCATCAAAAGAATACCACCATTCAAATAATTTCCACGGCAGATAAACTTTATGGCTTGAAACAGTAAACCAGGGCGCACCCAAATAAGCGTCATAATCAAACTGCATTGCCACCCGCCTATTAACGCATGGGGGGTCGCATACCATGTGGTCAAAATAATCGTCGTAAAGACGATGATGATTTGACCGATCATTATTGATTGTGGCGACATAGCCCGAAGTCCTTTTTGTAACTGGACTTAGGCTGCCGTAAAATTAGCTGATTGCGCTAGGGGGTGAATCTGAGTGAATTAGGCAATGGAGGGACATAGCGGGACATGGGAGGGCATGGATGTTTTATTTTACTGATGAATAAGACTTATTGCCGGATAGGTTCAGTTCCTTCGTTTAGAACGTCCAAATACCGAGTGTAGGCATAAATTCGGCCACGATCTTTACCGGTTATTTCAGTGACTATGCCGAGCCGCTGCAAATTGGAAAGCGCGT
>JAESQN010000033.1 GCA_016765135.1 Robiginitomaculum sp. | reverse complement strand
GCACCAACACCAAAACAAACGCCCGCAACTCCGCCAAAGGCGTAATCCCGGCCGGACAAAGTTTCTCAATAGCGGTCAAATCAAGTTTCATAGACGCACTATATACGCCCCCGAAGAACCGTGGATTAGATTTTGGGAATAATAAAATTAGGCGGGAAAACACCGTGTTTCCCCAATAGCTCGTAACCCCTCACCTTGTTCCTCTCCCCCTTCTTGCATGAAAAATGGGGAGAGGAACAAGGTGAGGGGTAACGTGGGTGTCGGGTTTGTGCTAAGTTTACCCCCATGCACACCCGCAATAAAACAAATATAGCCCGCAAATTTCGGTGTGAGGTGGGAGGCTGTTTGCTGGCGGGTTACAAATTTCCAGTGCGGTTTAGAACCTCTAACCCCGGCGTTTGCGGCGTTTTGTGCCGTAACGTAGCGTGCCCAGTATTTCTATGGGGTTGGGTAGGGTGCTTAGGCGTTTTTTGGCTTTGAATTTGGCGGTTTCGAACTGCATGACATTTTCTATGCGGGCATCCAGAAAGGCGCGGGATTTTTGTTTTTGTGGTTCTGAGTCCGCTAGCCAAGAGGCCAGGGAAGTGCTGATGACGGCGCTAAGGGTCATGCGTTTGGTGTAGTAATTTATGTCCGTAGAGCGGTCATTGATGGCTCGCCAAATCGTATCGGACGCCGCCCACAGAATTTTTGGCCCCAGGGATAGTCCGTCCACTAAAGCCGTGCGGGCTAGGGCGCGTCTGGCGGCTTCTTCGTGGGGGCCAATTGCGTAAAGCCGCGCCAAAACACCCGCCGTAACTTTGTCGCGGATGCGCATATTGGCGAGGTCAAGCTCTGCCATATGTGTTTTCACCTGAGCGTCCATTCCGGCGTTCCAAAACGCGATCAGCTCCAATGGACCGCCCGGAAAATATAATTCTTCTGCGCCCGTTGGTAAGTCTGTATCGACCACCGCTTGCTTCAATGTTTTGCTTGTCCAGCCATCAAAGGGCGCATGGATCAAAGCCGCTTCAAGTAATTCGAAGCGGGCTTTATGGGAGGGATCTGGTTTGGTCATGTGGCCAGCTTAGCCGTTTTTCTTGCGTAAAACAACACGCGAAAACCAGGCTTTGACAGATGCCGTGCCGCCGCCCGTTAATACGCCGTGGGCAAACAAGCGAGACGAACCCCAAACCACGAATATACAAGATGCGATCAGCACGGCGACCGAACCTATGGTTTCCCACAAGGGTGGGTCGGACGGCAAGCGGATAATGGCCGCAAAGGGGGCTGAAAACGGAAACCATGCGGCGGCAGTTAATACGGGCGAGTCTGGATAGGTTATGCCAATAGGCACAACGATAATACACGCAGTTAATATCAGCACCATAGGTGTCATCAGGGTAGAGGCGTCTTGCAGGCTTTCGGCCAATGCGCCCAGCGCGATAAATATCGAGCCGTAAAACACATAGCCCAGTATGAAAAATATAGGCAGAAAAATCAGCATTTCCGTGGTCATGGCTTTGGCGAGACCATCAGCAACCGCGCCGTCAGCGAATTGGGCCGCGCCGTAAAACCCTATTGCGCCTAGAATAATCCACGGTAGCAATGTAGCCAATGTCAAGGCGGCCACGCCGAGTAATTTGCCCAGAAAGATTTCCGAAAACCGCGTGGTCGCCAGCAGCATTTCCAGCACTTTGTTGATTTTTTCCTCCACCATGGACATCAATAACATATAGGCGCCGTTAAACACGGTCAGCCACAGCAATACGGCCAGGCCAGCCGCGACAATATAAGGGATACGGTCTTTGCCCGTGACCTTTTGCCCGTCCGCATCATTTGCCTGCTTTTCTGGATTAAATGTGCTTACGGACACTGAATTTTTGCGGATTTTCCGCAATTCGGCGCGGTTAAGCCCGGCGGCTTCCAGATACGTGTTTGCGGCCTGGTTGGTGAAATACCGGTTGGCCAGTCTGACCAAATCGTTTTTGGTGGATGCGGTAGACCAAAACTCGGCTTTGGTTTCTCCGTCTTTGTCAAAAATATGCAAAACACCGCTCAGGGTTTGAGTTTCGCCTTCGATATCAAACTTTTCTGTACCTAAAACATAGGGTTTTAACTTGTCCATGTTGTTTGCCGGTGGTGGTATGAACACCAATTTGCTTTGGGGCATATTGATGTTTTTTGCCAAAAAAGGACTGGTTTGTTTCATGAAGTTTTTTGCGGCCTCTATGCCTTGTTCGTCCAAAGCCTTGTTAAACGCGTCTTTGTTCTTTTGCGGCACGGTAAACTTGGCCAGTTCGCGCAGGGCGGCTTTCATACCGTCATTGTTTTCCGTGACCAGTAATTGTTCGATAGCATTGGCATGTAGCCCGGTTTCGTCGAGGATCGATGCATACCGTGTTGGTTCTGATTTGGACATAATAAGCGGAGCCATAATGCCAAAAAGAATGCCCAGAAACGGCCCCAAGGCCGTGAGCCAAAACCCCCAGGTTTTAATATAGCCGATAAAATCCTGCCGGGCGATCAGGTAGGTTCTTCTGGGACTTATTAAAAATGCGCTCATGATTTTTCCCCTTTACCTACATGCTTAACATTTGGGCCCACTAAATTAACAAAAGCCTCGTGCAGGCTTGCTTTTTCCGGTTCGAACCTGATCAGGTTCAGCTTGGCTTTGACGCTGGCGGCCAAGACATGGCGGGCTTCTTTGTCGGGGCGTAATTCAATTTTATAGGTGTCGCCGTCTCGGGTTATTTGGTCTGCGAGAGGCATAAATACGGTTTTGGCTTTGGCGTCCGGCGTTTCGATTTCCAGCCGTCTAGGCGCGTGGGCCAAGGCTTGTTTTAGAGTGCCATCGAATATCTTTTCGCCCTGGGACAGCAAGACAATTTTATCGCACAGACGTTCGGCATGCTCCATAACATGGGTTGAGAAAATAATGGTGCGGCCCCGGTCAGCTATTTCGCGCACCATGGTTTCCAGCAGTTTTTGATTGACCGGGTCAAGGCCGGAAAAGGGCTCGTCCAGTATCAAAAATTCGGGGTCATGGGCGATAGCAGCAATCAATTGAACTTTTTGGGCCATGCCTTTCGACAGGGTTTTAATTTTCTTATGTTTGGCGTCGCCAAGCCCGTAACGCTCCAGCATATCATCGGCCTGCTTAAGGGCGTCGCGGCGCTTCATGCCGTTTAAACAGGCAATGTGGGCAATGCCGTTTCTGGCTTTGATCTTGCCGTACATGCCGCGTTCCTCGGGCAAAAACCCGACCCGGCCAAAGGCGCTTGGCCCCGGCGGGCCGCCGAACAATTTCACCGAACCGCTACCCGGTGCAATCAAACCGAGGGCCATGCGCAAAGTTGTGGTTTTACCAGCGCCATTTGGCCCTAAAAATCCGACGATTTCACCAGGCGCAACCGTAAAGCTGACATTTTTAACGGCGGGTTTGCCCGCAAAGGATTTGCTGACATTATCGACGTCAAGGATATGAGGGGATGTGTTTTTGAGCATGGTTGCCTACATAGGTGTTTGGACGGGATTTGCAAGCATTCAAATAGCCGAATAATGTGCATTAAGCGTCATGGCGCCATTACCCGAAACAGCAGTCGTTTTTACCCGTCCGGCCTCACATAAATGGATCAAGTGTGCCAGCACGCTGATGGCGGCGGCCGGGTAGAGGCGTTTGTCAATGTCCCTATAGATATGGGTGACCATATCCATTATATCGTGCCGCCCGGCGGCCACGGCTTCATATATTTGCTGTTCGCGGGCCAGGCGGTGGTCAATATAGGCTTGGATAAACGGTTTGACCTTGGTTATGGCCGGGCCGTGGGTCGGGCGAATACTATCATAACCTTGATCTTTTATGAGGTTTAAACTGCGCAAGTAATCACCCATATGCCCGTCCGGCGGGATGACGACACTGGTGGCCCAGCCCATAATGTGGTCGCCTGAAAAAAGTGTGTTTTCCTCCGGGAGAGCATAGCAAATATGGTTGGATGTGTGACCGGGTGTATGCACGGCTTTCAGGCTCCAGCCTACGCCGGTAAATATGTCGCCGTGGGTGATTTCTATATCTGGCGCAAAGCCCGGGTCATTGCCGGCGTCCAATTTAATTTCGGACATGCCATTTTGTGGTGGACTTGGGGACTTGCCGTAAATCTTGCAGCCATATTTGGCCGCCAAGGGTTTTGCCATTGGCGAATGGTCGCTGTGATGATGGGTGAGCAGGATATGTGTCAAGGTTTTGCCGAGCAAGGCATTATCAAGGGCTTTGGTGTGTGCGGGCGTTATGGGGCCAGGGTCGATAAGAGCTACATCGTCGGTTCCGACCATATATACGCCCGTACCCGTATAGGTGAACGGGCCGGGGTTGTCGGCTGTGATGCGGGTGACCAGGGGGCTTTGGCGCTCGGGCTTGCCGTATTCAAAGGCGTGGTCACGGATGAGCGGAATATCAACCATTGATCAATTTCAGGAGCTGTTTGGTTAAAATGGCTATGGCCTTTGATTTGTCAGCTATGGACAAAGCAAGGGGTGGCCCCATATCTGTTTTGTTGACGTCTACCACATAAATCTTGCCGTCTTGTTTGTCGCGCAATACATCCATGCCGCCTTGGTCAAGTCCCATAGCGGCGGCGAATTGCTTGAGTTTGCCGCGTTCTTCTTGGCTGAGCAGATGTTCGGGCTTATGCAGAACCACGCTTGAGTTGAAATTAGCAAAGCGCGATACTAGTGGGCGACGCTTGACAAAAACCAGTGCAATTTCCCCGCCAATAATGGGACAGCGCAAATCTTCGGCCCATTCGCCGTCAACCGTATTGTCAATTAAACGCTGAAACACCAAGTCAGGATCACCAACCTGCTCGGGCGTAAGCGGGCCTTGGGCCACATATCCGTCATGGGTGCCATTGCGTTCTGATTTTACCGCAATCGGCCCGTTATAGGTGAGGGGGTCAACGGCCAGGGCATAGCCAAACACCTGTTCGAATTTTTGGGCAACTCTTGATTTTGAAATGTCGTAACATCCGAAATTTAGAGTTTTTCCTGTGGTGCCTGCCGGGATTTGCGGGGGGCTGACCTTGGTCTCGTCCTCAAAATACACCACGACATCGGCCTGCTTGTAATCTTTAGTGTGCCGCATTCTGGCCCTATAGGTCAAAACGGGCAACAAATACCAAGGGCGCGGCGCGACAGGTGAAAAGGCAATTGTAATGCGAGGGTCTTGAGAAAACAATGACCTAAAACGCCGGAATTTCTCGTAAAGATAAAACGGAAACCAGGACAAAGCTTCGCGGATTATGTCAAATCCCAAAGGTAGTTTCGCCCCCGTGGCTTTGACGATAATTTGCTTGTCTTTTATCTCAAAATCTTTGAGCCAAGAATTATTGAGCCATGACGGCATTACCTGGTCCGGCGCACACGAACTGCCCGGCCCTTGCCATTGATCCTCAGCATATAGCTCCCCAATGCAGCCTTGGTTATTTTTGCCGTGGTGGGTGTGCCGTCCCGGGATTTGGGGATTCTAACCGAGGCGGAATCGGCCTGCTCCCAAACTTGGCCATTATTAAAGAAGAATCGGGTTTTTTTATAGCCAAATGTGGTTGTTTTGCGCAGCGTCAAGCTCACTGATTTAATGTTGCTCGCTTCTATGGCGGCTTCTTTTTTCTTGGTCTTGCTTTTTTTGGCCTTGCTTTTTTCGGAGTGGGGCGGTGCTTGCGGGCTGTCCATATCCGAAATGGCGGCATGGGTCTTTCTTTTTGACTTGTCTTTGCCGCCAAACAATTTCCCAAGACCTGGCAGGGACGGGATGTTAAAGCCAAATGCGTCTTTTTTTACCTTTTCGACCTGGGTTTTGCTTAAGGTCACGATTTCGCCGCTTTTTTGCGCCGCTTCAAGTCGTCCAACTGCCGCGTCATAACAGGTTAGGCGTGCTTCGGGCTCGGCCATGGATTTGCAAGCAAATATAGCCGCTACTTCGCTGGGTTGACTGGTAGATTGTGCGAAGCTGGGTGTCGCGGTAACCAGAGCGAAAACCAAAAGCGCGATTACAGGGTAAAGTCGTGTTATTAGATATGACATCAGCATTGAACTCCCAAATGGGTTGAATAAGTGAATTTAAGTGTGGATTACTTAGCAGACATGACTGGGAATGCACGACAAAAAACCGGGTTTGGTGTTTTCTTCTATAGCCAGTGTAGTGATGGGTGGTATATTTGCAACACCTGCCAGTAAATAAACGCCTTTCTATATTTTTGTTAATAATTGCTCTTGAGACTAATTTTTTATTCGGTATGTAATACAGGGTAGGTTTTGGTTCCGTGCCTGTGTGCGGGTTCCTAAGGCCATAACAAAACAAAAAAAACCAGTTTGAAGGGGTTTAAAATGAAAAATTTAAACAAGACGCAGCTTTTGCTGACAACACTATTATCAGGTGCCGTTTTCGGCTTCGGCGGCATGACCGCAAATGCACAAGACGCGACTGTTGAGACAATTGACAATCAAGCAGCGCAAGCAGCAGAAAGAGCCGACATCGTCGTCGTGACGGGCTCGCGTATTCGTCGCCCTGATCTTGATACCGTTTTCCCAACAACTGTAATTGGTTCTGAAGTTTTGGACAGAAGTGCCTTTACCAATATCGCTGATGCGTTGGTAGAGATACCTGCATTTGGTGGCGGTATTGATCCTAATGGCAACCAAGGTGCTAATATTGGCGCAAATTTCGTGGATTTTCTTGACCTTGGCGTGCAAAGAACATTGACAGTCGTGAATGGTCGGCGTTTTGTATCAGCTGATGTATCAGGTACTAGTTTGTCTGTTGACTTTAACGTCATTCCTATTGCGCTTGTCGACCGTATTGATATTATTGGTGTGGGCGGTGCGGCGATTTATGGTGCTGACGCGATTGCCGGTACAATTAACGTAATCCTCAAAGATGATTATGAAGGTCTAGAAGTTACGGCGCTTTATGGTCAAACCGAGCGTGGTGATGGTGACCGTGGTCAATTTCAAATCGTTGCGGGTACAAACTCGGCTGACGGCAGAGGTAATGTGACCTTCTCCGCTGAATACTTCACACAGGATGGTTTACGCCAACTTGCCCGCCCTGAAATTTTTTCTGATGATCAGTTTTTATCCGAAGTCCCTGCTGGGACAGCTGGGTTTACCGATATTGACGCGGATGGTGATGGTGATTTAGATGGTATTTTTCGTCAATTTAACCCTGTTGGAGGCACAGGCAATGGGCAAAATGTACAGCTTTTTACTAATGGTGGCGTAATTTCTCCTGGCCGCTTGTTCCTTCCTTCATTGGGTTTGGGTAGCTTTGGTGGAGATTTCTTCCAATTTGCAGACAATGGCGATTTGGTGAATTTTGAAGCGGGTCGAGGCATTCCTGGCCAAAGCGCTTTCTTTGCCCAAGGTGGTAATGCATTTGATTTTTTTGATTTGGCTGGACAAATTCAATCTCCACTTGAGCGGATCAATTTTGGTTCAACCGTAAAGTATGATATCAATAACAGCATTACATTCAAGGCGGATGCGCAAATTGCCAATACAAAATCTGACGAACTTGTTAATCAGGGCGGTTTTCAGACATTTGCTTTTGACGGGACGCCGAATAATGATATTGGTGGTGCGTTGCAGTTGCAAGTATCAAACCCGTTCTTAAACGCGCAGGCTAGGGATACGCTTATAAATGAAATTGGTCTTGGGCCAACGGATACGTTTTTCTTGTCTCGCTTTAACAACGATCTGGTAGACGGCGGTGCGCGTCAGGCTGAGAGTTTTGTCTGGCGTATTGCAGCAGGTCTCGAGGGCGAGTTTGAAGTTGCAGGCCGAGAACTTTATTGGGATATTCACGGTGTTGCAGGCCAGTCGTCTAATGATACGACAAACGTGTTACTCAATGATATCCGTTTTTTGAACGCTATTGATGCGCGTAGGCTGACGCAGGGAGATGTTGATGCGATCGCAGCTGTTGGTAATAATTCGATCGGTGCTGTTGGTGACATTGTTTGTCAAGTGCAAGTTGATTTGGGCGTGATAGGTGTTGGTGACCGTGTCTTGACGAATGCAGATTTCACAGGTATTCGTGGTGTCTTTAGTGGTTCGGGTGTTGTAGATCAGAACGCTGAAGACATTAACGCTTGTCAGCCGTTGAATATATTTGGTGAAAATAATGGATCACCAGAAGCGCTTGATTTTGTTGTTCAGCGAAGTCTGGCTCTCAGCGATATTGAACAGCGAATATGGTCAGCAAATATTGCTGGCGATTTGTTACAGGTACCTGCGGGTTGGCTGAAATTTTCGGCCGGATTTGAAGCTCGCCGCGAAAGTGCGTTATTTGCAAGTGGCGGTGCGAGAGAAGTGGGTCTCGGGCGTGGTGCGGCTGTACCCGAAACTGGTGGTTCGTTCTCTACGAAGGAATTTTCGGGAGAGTTATATCTGCCGCTTATTGCACCAGATATGGACATTCCATTGATCTACAATGCAGAGATTGAGGGTTCTATTCGTCAAATCAATAATAATGTAAGTGGTAATAATATAAATAATACAGTTTGGACAGTAGGCGGGAGTGTATCTCCAATTTCAATGTTGACATTACGCGGGAATAGAACCCGTTCTGTGCGGTCTCCTTCTTTAACAGAATTGTTTCAGCCAATCGTTACTACATTTGCCTTTGCCGACGACCCTTGTGACGCCCGGTTTATTGATGATGGCCCTAACAGGGTTGCCAATTGTGCGGCTGTTGGTATTGCCCAACCTTTCACGTCGGATATTGTCAACGCCACAGCTCAGGGCCGTACTGGTGGTAATCCAAATCTGCTCAATGAAACGGCAAATGCATGGACGTTAGGTGCAGTGTTGCAACCAGACTTTATTGCAGGGTTGACCATAAAAGCTGATTATATCAATATTGAAATTGAAAATCTTATTGGTACGCGGTCAGTGGAGCAAAATTTGGAGGCATGTTTCGATGCTGAGACTTTCAACCCTACAAGCTTGGCTTGTTCTTCTTTTACACGTGACGCTAGTGGTCAAATACAAGACTTTTTGGCAGGACGGGCCAATTCTGATAATGCGGAAAACCAGTTCCTGAATTTCGATGTGGCCTATAGATTTGATGTTGGTGATGCATTGGCTCTGGTGAGCGGTCAACCTGGATCCGATTGGGGGGACTTGCGTGTTCGAGCATCTGCATTCCATGCGATCGAACGAAGCCAAATTGTTGATACGGTAACGCTTGACAGTACAATTGGTGGCTTTGGTGATCCTCGCTGGTCAGGAACCTTTGATCTTACCTACACCAATGATGCACTACGTGTATTTTGGCGGACATTGTGGCAAGATCGCAACCTGTTTAGCCCCTCGGGCAACAACTTCTTCGCTGATGCAAATGACAACCTTATCAACAGTGTTGGCGGACGCCTAATGCACAATGCATCGATTTCCTATGATGTATCTGCGCTTACGGACAGTTATGATAAACCAGTTATTGTACAGTTGAATGTTGACAATGTATTTAACCGTACACCTGGTCGTGGTTTACGTGAGGCATTTGGTAATTTCGGGAATTCGGAAATTTTGGGACGCCGTATCACACTGCGGGTAAGAGCAACTTTCTAAAGCCGGAGACATATCTAAACTATAAAACGGCGGGGTTTCCCCCGCCGTTTTTTTGTGCGCGTAACGCCTGCAATCGATTACAGTGAATCGTCGAGCGAGGCTTACGAGTGAAGGGCATCGTAGTTTTTATGAGAAGTATTGGGGTTGTTTCAACCGGTTTACAGCGGGCTAAGAAAACTATTTATTGTCAGGCGTCCGTTTTGCGGCTCTGATGCTAGGGGTTTGCTCCCCACTAAAATAGAATGTAAGTTCACGCCAAAATAGAGCACGGCCCGGTTAAACTTCGCGTCAATTTTTGCAATTTGCTCGAACCGGGCATCGCTATTGCTGAAATACGTGGCTTCTGGCGGCCCTAAATTTTTATGGTCAACTTCGACGGCCTGCTTATAAGCTGGATATCTGGCATTGGATACGGTTTCGTAGCCCGTCCGACATTGCTTGTAAAAGGCCGTTCCGCCATGGTCTTTGTCGCACAAATAATGCAGCAGAGCCACCTTTCTATCATCATCACCATCAATATGAGGCAGGCGCTGCATCATATTTAAATCTTTGCCCGGTGTTGTGACAATCGAATAATGGCATTCCTGTAAATTTACGCCTGCACCATATCCAAATGTATTCGCTAATATGTGCGAGAGACCGTTCACAAGCGGCTTGAAATAAGCGCTAGGAACTGCGGCACGAACGCCTGGAAAATAGGGTGCGTTGGCGGTAAAGGTTTTATGGGAGGCATCCTGGGTGAGGACTTCGGGTGTAGGAAAAAAATTATCGATAACGACAAGTGGAGAGCTTTCTTCTCCAATTTTGCGTATATCTACCTGCCACCATGGTGCAGCTTTAAGTGTCTGATTCGTCATAGAGTGATATTACTGCATACTTTTATGTGCGGCTATGGAAAAAACATCTCCAAAACAAAAAATGCGGCGTCCTGCTCTTGGGGGAGGGTGCAGGACGCCGCGTCTTAGAGCGGAAGCGGGAAGTTTATGCTCCGTATTCCTGTCCAGGGGGTTGGGAAGGAAAAAGGGAGCGTACCCGTATCAACGCCATAGACTATACTTAAGCAGTCTTTCGCTTACCGGAAGATTTCCGGGAGGTTAAATTTTCGTCACCTTTGCCGGGCGCATAGCCTGGATTTTGTGCAAAATTGCCAATTTTAATCGTGCGCGGCTTCATAGCTTCGGGCAATTCCCGGCGCAAATTTATGCGCAACATCCCATTGGCCAGATCGGCGCCCGTAACGATGACATGATCCGCCAGTTGGAAACGCCGTTCAAACCCGCGTTCGGCGATACCTCGGTGTAGGTATGTCGTGGGCAAGTTTTCGTTGGCACTTTCGTGGGTGTTTTCATTGGCGGCCCCATTTACTGCTTTGGTGCCAATGATACTCAACACATTTTCGTGAGTTTCGATGGTTAAATCCGCCTCGCCGAACCCGGCAACGGCTAGCTCGATCAAATATTCGTCTTCGTTGATCTGTGCGATATTATAGGGCGGGTAAGAGCCAGTACCGCTTAATTTAGCGGCATTGTCAATCAATCCGGCCATGCGGTCAAATCCGATAAAAGACCGGCTTAGGGGGGTGAAATCATAATTTAACATGGGTACATCCTTTCAAAGCAATGTAGTTTTATAAAGACCAGGCCCAAAATTGGCACCCGGCCAAGCCAGCATTTTGCTTGCTCATATCTGGATATGGGCGGCGGATTTTGATGTGCAAGGGGGAGGGCGCAGTTGGCTCACAAGGATTTGACCAAGTTTCCCTTGCCAATAGCGGAAAATCAGGTAGCTTTTGAGGGAACAAATTTACAGAGGATATTATGAAAACATTGAGTAAAATTGCATTGCTAGGATTGAGCACAACATTGTTGTTGGGCGCGTGCGGCGGCGACAAGACTACAGTAGTCGAAGAAACGGCGAAAGTCGTTGAGCAGGTTGTCCCCACAGTATCGGCGATGGACGCGGCCATTGCTGGCGAATGGCGGGTTGACCAAGCCAAGCGCGATAAGTTTCGTAATCCAAAGCCGACATTAGAATTTTTCGGCCTGGCACCGGGCCAAAGCGTCGTGGAGATATCGCCGGGCGGTGGCTGGTACACAGGCGTCTTGGCACCCTATATCAAACAAGCAGGCGGCACCTATACTGCGGCCGTGTTCGAGGCGGCATTGGGGGAACGTTATGTGGCAGCCAATACACGATTCCTTGAAAGATATGCGGACAGTGATGTGTTCGGACAAATCAACACGGTCGAGTTCGGCCCTACATCCGGCCCTATGGGTGACGGTAGTTTTGATTTAGTCCTGTCATTTCGTAATGTCCACAACTGGATGGGGGCGGGTTATGCCGACAAGGCATTTGCAGATTTTTACGCAAGCTTAAAGCCCGGCGGCGTGCTGGGAATCGTTGAGCATCGTTTACCCGAATCTGCTGAACAAAACCCCAAGGCATCGTCTGGATATGTGCAAGTGAGTTATACAAAAGACCTGGCCAAAAAAGCCGGATTTGAATTTGTCGGCGCTAGCGAAATAAATGCCAATCCCAAGGATACGGCAGATCACCCATATGGTGTTTGGACTTTGCTGCCATCAAGCCGCACGCCAAGAGAGGGCGAGGATGTACCGGAAGGTTTTGATGCAGACGCATATGTGGCCGTAGGGGAATCGGATCGTTATACGCTCAAATTCCGCAAGCCTGAATAAGCTCGCATATTTTTTGAATGTCTGGGATACAGAATTGGCACTGGATTTTGTGCCAATTTTTATATATTGAACCTATATACAACTATGTGCATAACACTTAATCAATTCGGAGAATACAATGACCAATGAAGACATAATCGCGAAAATGAAAGAAGCCGTCGAGAAAACTGGCGGTCTGGATAAATCCGTGAAATTTGATTTTGGCGATGATGGTGTTATTCACGCCGCAGGTACAGAAGTTACCGGCGATGACGATGATGCAGACTGTACAATCAGCGTGTCCAAAGATGATTTTATCGCTCTGGCATCAGGCGACCTTGATCCCATGATGGCCTTTATGTCCGGTAAATTGAAAGTTGCGGGTGATATGTCCGTTGCCATGGGGTTGCAAAAAATCTTTAGCTCTATGTAGCATATGAATTAGCGGGGGTTAGGTGAACACAGAAATCACACCTGGTGAAGTTATTCGCTTGGAAGGACTGGATTTGCCTCCTGGTTCACGGTTTCACTATGTGAAAAATGGTGATGTGCGGCTCCGCGTCATGATCGTGGAGCCAGCGCAGGAACATCCTCGCGGTAGTATAATTTTTCAGCCTGGCCGTTCGGAATTTATTGAAAAATTCCTGGAAAGTGTAGAGGATTTGGCCGCACTGGGTTTTGTCGTGTTGGTACTAGACCCGCGTGGTCAAGGGTTGTCCTCCCGCTTGCTTCCCGACCCTATGAAAAGCTGGGTCGGCTCGTTTGAGGACTATTGCGACGATTTGGCATTTGTAACCAACGTTTTCAAAAACGATCTTCCCCGTCCGCACATCGTCATGGGGCACTCCATGGGCGGTACGATTGGCCTGCAAACCATATTAAGTGGGCGGCTAAACCCTGCGGCCTGCGTATTTACGGCACCAATGCTTGAACTACAGGACGTAAGTACACCGCTTACTGGAATGGCTATCAAGTTTTTAGCGTGGGCTGGACTGAAGTTTAATAACTTACCGCTCCAAGCCCAAAGAAACGGCCTGCCTATACCATTTCGCTCCAACAAGCTAACTACGGATCCCAATAGATACCAGCTCTGGGCGACTTACTTCGAAAACCACCGCAGGCTCAGGGTTGGTGCCCCGACATTTGGCTGGATAGCGGAGGCTTTGAAGGCCATGAAATTCGTCAACGACAATGCAGAGCATTTAAACATTCCGGCGTTGATCATTGCGTGCGGGGGCGATCCGATCGTCACGCCTGCATCTATAGAGAAATTTGCCAACGATGCTGGTGCCGATTTTATAAATTACCCCGGCGCTCTACATGAAATATTACTGGAAAAAGACGAGTACCGGGATAAATTCTGGGCGGATTTTTCCGAATTCCTGGACAAAAATGGATTGTAAGCCATGATAGCAAAACACAAGTTTTGGCGTGTATTAACACGGGTGCATAAATGGGCGGCGTTGATCCTTGGGGTGCAGATGGTTTTGTGGTTTGCCAGTGGATTTTTTATGAGCTTTTTTGACATTGAAAACATTCGCGGTGAACATGTGGCTGAGCGGATACAGTGGCCCATTGATGATGTGTCGCAGATCATCCCAATATTGCAAATCGTTCCTGGGCCGCAAATTATTCCTGGGCCAGATGTAGAAAAGAGCGAGGGTTACAAACTTTATCAGACCAGATTAATCTCTGTGATCGGAACTCCGGTGTATGAACTAAAAAGTACCCGCGACGACCTCGACTATATTGATGCCCGCACGGGTACACCTTGGCTTGGTGCCAACGAAACACAAATACGCGAGGCTGTTGATTATTATTATATAGGCGACGGAAAAGTTGAAACCGTTATAAAGCTCACAGAAGCACCCATCGAATACCGGGGAAACCTTCCGGTTTGGCAGGTGCAATTCGCGGATAAAAACAATACAAGGTTATATTTGTCGGCGGACACAGCGGAACTAAAAGGTGTGCGCACCAGCCTATGGCGTGTGTTCGACTTTATGTGGATGCTGCACATTATGGATTATAAAGAGCGCAGTAATTTTAATAGCTGGTGGTTAAAACTACTCTCCTTTCTGGCTTTTCTATTTGCTCTGACGGGTATCGGATTACTCATCCACCGCATTGCATTAAGGCCAAGACCCAAGCGAGGTTTGAAGCCCAAGCCCAAGTCCTAAGCTCGTAAGTATTTAACATCGAATTTCAAAAAAAAACTTGACGTGGCCAAGTTTTGTCACCATTTTAAATCTATTCATCAAGACCAGTGGAGGGAAAGGCCCTTTGAAGCTGGAGCAACCAGCCAGATGTGAAGACGTTTGGTAAGGTGCTAAGTCCTCGGTAGCTCGCCCAATTATACAAAGGGGTGAGTGCTGACAGATGAAGGAGAAAGCTCGGCCCTATCGGCTTATGCTTTTTACTTGCTCCTGTCATGCCGTCTATGGATTTAGCCCACAAGCAGGAGTGCCTGATGGCGCGGGACGTAGAGATAAATTTGGGCGATCATGTCTTGGAGCACGGCGACGTGCTTGAAGACGATTGTGTGCAAGGTCGGCTATATGGCCCGAAAAATGCCCCCATAATTGTTGTACCGGGCGGGATTTCCGCGTCGCGGTTTGTCGCAGACGGGGTTGACGGTAAAGACGGCTCCGGTGGTTGGTGGTCAAATATGGTCTATCCCGGCGGGCCGATTGATTTGAACCAAGTGCAAGTATTGGGGCTAGACTGTGCGCCAGGTGTAAACAATACAAAAAACCGCCTGACCATCACCACTAAAGATCAAGCGAAACGCCTAGCGGCTTTGTTGAATTCTTTAGGTGTAGACCGGGTGCATAGTATTGTCGGCATGAGTTACGGCGGTATGATTGCGCTGGCATTTGGCGAATTATATCCGGAGCGTGTAGAGCGCTTGTGTATATTCGGGGCGGCGCACCGTGCTTGGCCCATGGGTGTGGCGCTGCGCGGTATTCAGCGCCGGATCATTGATATGGCGACAGCCCAGGGTGTCCCGCTTGAAGGTTTAAAACTGGCACGGGAACTGGCTATGACCACATACCGCACCCCGGAAGAATTTAAACAGCGCTTTAGTGCTGCCCCGTCCCCGGACAATCCGCCGACATTTGATGTGGGGGATTATCTGGAAGCGCGTGGGGCGCATTACCAAGCCATCATGCCAGTAAACCGGTTTTTGGCTTTGTCCGAATCTATTGATTTACACAAAGTTGATCCTGAAAAAATCCATGCCAAAACCACCTTAATCGCCGTAAATTCTGATCAATTGGCCCCGCCGTCAGAAATGCAAGCCTTACATGATGCGCTTGCAGGCCCGGCAGAACTGCATGTAATCGACAGTATTTACGGCCATGATTCGTTCTTGAAGGCCACGGAAGAACTAGCACCCATATTGGCAAACTTTACCGGAGGCAAACGCCATGCAGCCTGAACTTAAGCAGCAAACAAAATGCGTAAATGCCGGAATTGGCCGCGACCAGGCTTTTGGTGCGGTGGTGCCGCCATTGTATTTAAGCAGCACATATGTATTCCCCGCTTTGGACGAAATGGGTGTTTATGATTATGGGCGCAGTGGTAATCCGAACCGTGATGCCCTCGCACAAGCGATTGCCGATCTGGAGGGGGGCGTGGGTGCTGTGGTGACATCATCCGGCATGGCAGCCATAGATTTGGCGCTTAATTTGGTGCCAAATGGTGGTCTGGTGTTGGCACCCCATGACTGTTACGGCGGCACACACCGCTTGCTCCTTGCAAGACAAAAGCAAGGACGGTTTAGGGTCGAATTTATCGACCAAACAACCGAGGCATCACGCGCCCATATCCGCAACAAAAAAGTAGACTTACTATTTATAGAGACCCCGAGCAATCCGCTCATGCGGCTTAGTGATATTACCGCTTTGTCCAAAGCGGCTCATATCCAAGGTGCGCTTGTGGTTTGTGACAACACATTTCTTTCGCCAGCACGTCAAAAACCATTGTCATTGGGCGCGGATATAGTCGTGCATTCCACTACCAAATTCATCAATGGTCACAGCGATGTGGTGGGCGGTGTCGTGGTTGCCAACACGGACGACCTGGCTGAGCAATTGGCTTGGTGGGCCAATTGTACGGGCGTGACCGGTGCGCCCTTTGACAGTTTTTTGACCTTGCGCGGCCTGCGTACCCTCCATGCCCGCATGGATGTGCAAGAGGCCAATGCCGTAATACTCGCCGAATTTTTACATGCTCACCCCTTGGTGAAACGGGTTTATTATCCGGGCCTAAAATCCGACCCGGGCTACGAACTTGCGGCCCGACAACAATCCGGCCCCGGCGCTATGTTAAGTTTCGAGCTTAAAGGCACCCGCGCCGATGTGGGCGTTTTCTTAAACCAAACCAATATCTTCCAACTGGCGGAAAGCCTCGGTGGTACGGAGAGTTTGATCTGCCATCCGGCCAGCATGACCCACCGGGCAATGGATGCAGAGGCACAGGCCAAAGCTGGCATTTGTGAAACATTGATCCGTCTGTCTGTTGGTATGGAACATGTGGATGACCAATTAGCAGAATTGAAAACACTATTTAGCCGTTTAGAGGAAGAGGGCAGCCCGACATGATTATCGAGGAAACTAGGCATGACCACACTGTAGATCAAGCGGCGCCCGGAGCATTGGCCCGCGCCAGTGCTGGCGGCGGTAAAGATGTGCGCATCAGTTTTGAATTTTTTCCGCCAAAAACCGAGAAAATGGGTGAGACATTATGGGCGTCCATCAAAAAGCTGGAGGCACTTAATCCGGATTTTGTTTCGGTGACTTACGGTGCAGGTGGCTCCACCCGCGAACGCACTCACCAAACGGTTGCCCGGATTACCAAAGAGACCAGCCTCAATGCGGCGGCGCATCTGACGTGTGTTGGCGCGGACAAGCGCGAAATTGACGATATCGCACGGGACTATTGGCAGGCGGGTGTGCGCCATATTGTAGCCCTGCGCGGCGATCCCGTGGAGGGCATAGAAGGGTCTTATGTCCCCTATAAAGGCGGCTATGCCTATGGTAGCGATCTTGTGGCAGGCCTGAAAAAAATTGCAGATTTTGAAATATCGGTCAGCGCCTACCCAGAACTACATCCGGAGAGCTTAAACTGGAGCGATGAACTGGATAATCTCAAGCGTAAAATAGATGCGGGTGCGACCCGCGCTATCACCCAGTTTTTCTTCTCCGCAGATACATTTCTGCGCTATCAGGACAAGGCACTGGACGCGGGCATCACCATTCCGATCATTCCGGGATTGATGCTCCAGCCTAACTATAGGGGTCTGAAACGGATCTCCAAATTATGTTATATTTCCGTCCCCGACTGGTATCATGAATTGTTCGAACCCCTGGATGATGACCCCCAGACCCGGCTTCTCCTGACCGCGTCAACGGCAGCAGATTTGGCGGCGCAATTGCGCGACAAAGGTGTGCAGAGTTTTCATTTCTATACATTGAACAAAGCCGATCTCGCCTATACAACCTGCCAAATATTAGGGGTGAAACCCGGGCATGAAAGCGCCAGCATATGAGCATTTGGCCGAAAATAGAACAAGCGATAAGTGAGCGTATCCTCATCCTTGACGGGGCTATGGGTACAATGCTGCAAGCCCACAAGCATTCGGAAGAAGACTTTCGCGGTGGTAAATTTGCCGCTTGGCCCTCACCCCTGCGCGGCAATAATGACCTGTTAAATATCACGAAACCGGGTGTGGTGCGCGAAGTACATGACAGCTTTTTCGCTGCTGGTGCCGATTTAATCGAAACCAACACATTCAATGCCACAAGCATTAGCCAGGCCGATTATGGCCTATCAGAATACGCAGGCGAGATAGCTGAAGCCGGCGCGAAAATTGCCCGCACCGTAGCCGATGAATGGAGCGATAAAACCCCGGATAAACCCCGTGCGGTTCTGGGGGCGGTGGGGCCATTGTCCAAAACCTTGTCCCTGTCGCCAAAGGTTGAAGATCCGGGCTTTCGGGAAGTTGATTTCGATGATGTGGTGGCCTCTTATACCGTCCAAATCGAAGCCATGTTCGACCATATAGACGCCTTGTTAATCGAAACCATTTTCGATACTTTAAACGCCAAGGCCGCAATTTTTGCAGCTCGTTCCGTATTTGCCGAGCGAGGTACGGATCTGCCTTTGCTGATCTCCGGTACCATTACCGACAAGTCCGGGCGCACATTATCCGGCCAAACCGTGGAAGCTTTCTGGCATTCTGTCGCCCATGCAAAACCATTTGCAATTGGCCTAAACTGTGCCTTGGGGGCCGAGGACATGCGGCCCTACATACAAGCTCTATCTAAAATCGCCGACACGCATATCCTGGCCTATCCCAATGCGGGGCTACCCAATGCATTTGGGGAATACGACGAAACGCCAAGCCATATGTGTTCGCAAATTACCCCGTGGGCGGAAGATGGCTGGATCAATATTGTCGGTGGGTGTTGCGGATCAACGCCTGAGCATATTGCGAAACTGGCGGGGAGTGCGGCCAAAAATACGCCGCGACCAACCCCGGAAATTGCGCCCGCTCTGCGCCTGTCCGGGCTTGAGCCATTTATATTGAGTACAGCATGAGTGCGTCAACGGGATTTATAAATATTGGTGAACGCACCAATGTAGCGGGTTCGGCCCGGTTCAAGCGGCTGATCGTAGAGGGCGATTTCGAGACGGCATTATCCATCGCCCGCCAGCAGGTCGAGAATGGCGCACAGATCATCGACATAAACATGGACGACGGCCTGATCGATGGTGCCGAAGCCATGACCACTTATCTCAATCTATTGGCCAGTGAGCCAGACATAGCCCGAGTGCCGATCATGATTGACAGCTCCAAATGGGAGGTAATCGAGGCGGGGCTTAAATGTGTGCAGGGCAAATCCGTGGTCAATTCCATTTCTCTCAAAGAGGGCGAGGCACAGTTTCTCGAACAAGCCGAACTGGTACGCCGCTACGGGGCCGCTACGGTGATCATGGCCTTTGATGAGGGCGGACAGGCAGAGACCGCAGATCATAAATTCGAGATATGCAAACGGGCTTATAATCTTTTGACCGAGAACGGGTTCCCGCCCCAGGACATTATATTTGACCCCAACATTTTCGCTGTGGCCACGGGTATCGAGCAGCACAATGATTACGCCGTAGCATTTTTTGAAGCCTCAAAGCGTATCAAAAAACACCTGCCTTATGCGCGTATCTCCGGTGGTTTGTCTAATGTCAGCTTCTCGTTTCGCGGCAACAACCCGGTGCGCGAAGCCATGCACAGCGTATTTCTCTATCATGCTATCAAGGCCGGGCTGGACATGGCCATTGTCAATGCCGGGCAATTGACCATTTATGACCGCATTCCTGAGCGGCTTAAATCCCGTGTGGAAGATGTGATCCTCAACAAACGCGACGATGCTACGGACCGCTTGTTGGAGGTTGCCCAGGAATACGCAGGCGGTAAAAGAACACTGAAGAAACAGGACGAGGAGTGGCGTAAATCAAGTGTAGAAGAGCGCCTCGCCCATGCTCTGGTCAATGGTATTACCAAACACATTGTCAAAGACACCGAAGAAGCGCGGCAATCCGTAGAGCGGCCTTTGCACGTTATCGAAGGCCCGCTCATGGACGGCATGAACCAGGTCGGGGACTTGTTCGGGGCCGGGAAAATGTTCTTGCCGCAAGTGGTTAAATCCGCCCGGGTGATGAAACAGGCTGTGGCGCATCTCATGCCTTATATGGACGCGGAGAAAGAACGGCTCGGCACGAAAGATATATCCAATGGCCGTATCGTTATGGCTACGGTCAAGGGCGATGTCCACGATATCGGCAAGAACATTGTCGGCGTGGTATTGCAATGCAACGGTTATGAAGTGATTGATCTGGGGGTCATGGTGCCGTGCGAGAAAATCCTGGAAGCCGCCAAGGAAGCAAATGCCGACATTATCGGCCTGTCCGGTTTGATAACACCGAGCCTGGACGAAATGGTCTATGTGGCGTCCGAAATGCAAAGACAAGGCCTGAACCTACCTTTGCTGATCGGCGGGGCCACCACCAGCATTACCCATACGGCGGTGAAAATTGAACCGGTCTATGATGATAACGCAACCATTTATGTACCGGACGCTTCACGGGCCGTAGGCGTGGTCAGCAAATTATTGGGCGAGAATAGCGATGCCCTCAAACGCGAAAAACGTGAGGCTTACACTAAAGCTCGCGCTGCTCATGCACGCGGGCAGTCGAGAAAAAAACGCCTGAGTATCACGAAGGCCCGTGCCAATAAACTTGAACTGGACTGGGACGGCTATCAAGCGCCGCGCCCGACATTTCTGGGGACTAAAGTTTTCAAGAACTACGACCTCGGAATTGTCCGCCCCTATATCGATTGGACACCGTTTTTCGCCACATGGGAAATGAAAGGCCGGTATCCGGACATTCTTGAACACGAAACATACGGTAAGGCAGCGCGGGATTTATACCGCGATGCGCAGGACATGCTCGATAAAATCCTGAGCGAAAAATGGGTGCAAGCCCAGGTGACGCTCGGCTTTTGGCCTGCGGTCAGTGATGGTGATGATATCCAATTGTTCACGGATGAAAGCCGCGAAAAAGAACTGGCCGTACTGCACACATTGCGCCAGCAAATGGTCAAAAATGAAGGCCGGAATAATTATGCCCTGTCGGATTTTGTGGCGCCCGATAATGTGAATAATGATTATATTGGCGGATTTTGCGTTACCGCCGGACTTGGCGAAGGTAACCATGTGCGGGATTTCAAAGCAGATCATGATGATTATTCCGCCATTTTGTTTCAGGCTTTATGCGACAGGCTGGCCGAGGCTTTGGCCGAGCATATGCACGAACGGGTACGCCGGGAATTTTGGGGCTATGAGAAATCGGCAAGGTTTGGGGTCAAGGGACTAGTGGCCGAAGACTATGTCGGTATCCGCCCCGCGCCGGGCTACCCGGCCCAGCCTGACCACACGGAAAAAGCCACATTGTTCAAGCTGTTGGGCGGCGATAACCCGAAAGAAAATATGGGGGTAACGTTGACCGAAAGCTTTGCTATGCACCCGGCGTCCAGTGTCTCGGGCCTGTATTTCTCCCATCCCGACAGTCTGTATTTCGGCGTCGGCAAAATAGAAAAAGATCAGGTGGAAGATTATGCAAAGCGTAAAGGTATGTCTCTGGCCGAAGCCGAAAGATGGCTGGCCCCGATTTTGAATTATACCTGACTCCCTCTCCCCCTTAAAAGGGGGAGAGGATTATATCAAGCCACATCCCTCAGCGGATATTCCAACCGCTCCAGCATTTCTTTTGGCACAACTTGTACAAAGTTACCCCGCTCAATTTCCCAATCGCGCAACAAGACTTTGGCAAATTCGGAACCTGTGTTTTTGGCGTGGGCCGCAATCAAGGACTTGCAATGTGCTTCCCAATGAGCACTGGAGAAATTTTGCCAAATGACACTGTCCGGATTGACGACCTTTTCAAACATATCCCGTGGGTCATATACAAATGCCATACCGCCCGTCATGCCGGCTGCGAAATTGTCGCCTATTGAGCCAAGAATAACGACGGTGCCGCCAGTCATATACTCACAGCCATTGGTGCCGCATCCCTCAACCACAGCATTGGCTCCGGAATTACGAACGGCAAATCTTTCTCCGGCGCGCCCGGCAGCGAGCAAATTACCCGATGTCGCGCCGTACAAACATGTATTGCCGAGGATGGCGCTGTTATGGGCGTCGATTTTACTGCCGCCTTGGGGCGCGATGAAAATCTCTGCACCTGACAAGCCTTTGCCGACATAATCATTGGCATCCCCGTCAACAATGAGGCGCAAGCCTTTCATCCCGAAAGCGCCCAAGGATTGTCCGGCGGAGCCGCGCAGGCGAATAGTCAACTGTCCGTCTGGCAGGCCGCCCACACCAAATTTCTGGTAAATTTCGCTTGATGCGCGGGTGCCAACTGCGCGGTCAGTATTGCCAACCATATAGACCAGCTCGGTTTTCTTTTTACGCGCAAACAATTGTTGGCCGTCTTTGAGAATTTGCTCATCAAGACTGTCGGGAACTGCTGTGCGGCCCGTGCGCGTATCTGCAACGGGGTTAAGATCAATGCGCGCCAGCACGGCGTTGAGATCCAGATCATCCAGATGGGTTGCGCCGCGTGATACTTGTGACAACAAATCAGCCCGACCAATAACATCCGAAAGACTGGTGGCACCAAGGGACGCCAGGATTTCGCGAACCTCTTCGGCCATAAAATGCATCAAATTGATCACATGTTCAGGCTCGCCAACAAAACGGTCTCGCAGGTCTTTATCCTGGGTACACACACCGACGGGGCAAGTGTTGGAATGACATTGCCGCACCATCAAACATCCCATAGCCACAAGGGACAATGTGCCAACCCCGTATTCTTCTGCGCCGAGCATGGCAGCGATAACAATGTCGCGTCCGGTCTTGAGGCCGCCGTCCGTGCGCAGGGTGATTTTATCGCGCAGGCCGTTTAAGGTCAGGATTTGGTGAACCTCCGAGAGGCCCAATTCCCAAGGCATGCCCGCATGTTTGAGGCTGGAATTGGCCGAGGCACCGGTGCCGCTGTTATGGCCACCGATTAAAATCGTATCGGCTTTGGCTTTGGCAACTCCCGCCGCGATGGTACCAACACCAGAGCTGGCCACCAATTTCACGCAGACGCGTGCCGCCGGGTTGATTTGTTTGAGATCATAAATCAGCTGGGCTAGGTCTTCGATGGAATAAATATCGTGGTGGGGTGGGGGGCTGATCAAGGTGACGCCCGGTGTGGCATGGCGCAATTTGGCGATCATTTTTGTCACTTTGAAGCCTGGTAATTGCCCGCCTTCACCGGGTTTGGCACCTTGAGCGACTTTAATCTCGATCTCTTTGCAATTGTTGAGATATTCTGCCGTGACGCCAAACCGCCCCGACGCGACTTGTTTGATCTCTGAATTGGCATTGTCGCCATTTGGCATTGGTGTGTAACGGCGCGGGTCTTCGCCGCCTTCGCCAGATACAGACCGTGCGCCAATCCGGTTCATGGCAATGTTTAATGTGCCGTGAGCTTCGGGAGACAAGGCCCCCAGGGACATGGCTTGCGTCAGAAACCGTCTGAGGATCTCGTTGACATTTTCGACTTGGGTAATGGGAATTGCTTCGCTGAGTGGGTTGAATTCAAGCAGGTCGCGAATTTGTATGGGAGCTTGACCATCAACCCGTGCCGAGAATTTCTTGTAAAGTTGGTAATCACTTGTACGCACGGCGGTTTGTAAATCCGTAATCATATCTGCGCCGTAAGCATGGCGTTCGCTGCCAGCCCGCTTGCGGTAAAACCCGCCTATGGGAAGGCGCGGGTGCGCAGGTGTGAAAGCCTGTTTGTGTTGCAGGGTAATTTTTTGCTCAAGCCCGGCCAGGCCAATGCCCGAAATCCGTGAGGTCATACCGGGGAAATATACATCAACCAATGAGCGCGACAGGCCAAGAGCTTCGAAATTATTGCCACCGCGAAAGGATGATATTACCGAAATGCCGGATTTGGAAATGATTTTAAGCAGCCCGTCGTCGATAGATTTTCTATAGTTTCTCAACGCCGTTTCAGCGCCCGTTTTTATGGTGCCGGAATTTGACAGTTCCGCTAAAATATCCTGGGTCAAATAGGGGTTGACCACTGTAGCGCCTGCACCGATCAGCACGGCAAAATAATGGGTGTCCAGGCATTCTGCCGAGCGGACGATTATCGAACAATTCGCCCGCAATCCTTGTGCGATCAGGTGCGAATGCACCCCGCCTACGCACAGTATTATCGGTGCGGCGATATTGTCGGGCCCAAGATTTACATCGCTTAGCACGATATTTTCAACACCGGCGCGCACCGCTTTTTCGGCTTGTTTTTTGATGCGTTTGAGCAAAGCGTTTAGGGAGCTACCATGGCGGGCACCAGGTTTTGGCGGCGCGAATGTACAGTCCAGAACTTCGGCATTATCCCCGACCATATCCATATATTTGGCATACATGCCATTGCTAATAACCGGGCTTTCCAGCACATACATTTTGTCGGCCTGATCAAGATGATCATCTGCAAGAAACTGCTCATCATCTTGATCAGGCCCGTCCGCCAGAATATTGCGTAGATTTCGAAACCGAGTCTTTAGCCCCATCACTCTGGTCTCGCGCAATGGATCAATGGGCGGATTGGTGACTTGTGAAAATTTCTGGCGAAAGAAGTGCGACAAAGGTCGATATTGGTCTGACAATACGGCCAACGGGGTATCGTCGCCCATGGAGCCAACGGATTCCTTGCCTTGTTCTGCCATGGGTTTCAGGATTAAATCTATATCTTCCCGCGACCGCCCGCAGGCCAGCTGGGCGCGCATCAAATCGTCCTCGGACATCACAGACTTGGGTTCCGGGCCTGTTAGTTTTTCGTCAAGCTCGACTGTTTTTTGTACCCATTCATCATATGGTTTTGCCGCCGCAAGCTCGTTGATGATTTGGTCAGAATCAAAGAATTTCCCCGCGTCCAAATCTACAGCCACCAAACGTCCGGGTTTAATCGCGCCTTTGGTGACGATAGATTTTTCGTCCATGGGCGTTGTGCCGATTTCCGAACCAACCGCCAATATACCGTCGTCGTTTATAGCGTAGCGCAAAGGCCGCAGACCGTTTCTATCCAGTCCGGCCATCACCCACTGTCCGTCATACCCGACCAGTGCCGCAGGCCCGTCCCAAGGCTCCATGACGGCATTGCAATATTCGTAAAATGCCCGCCAGTTTTCGGGCATCAGTTCTGTTCGTTTGGAATAGGCTTCGGGAACCAGCAGTGTTTTTGCTAAAGGCACTGAGCGACCAGCCCGCACCAAAAGCTCGAACACCGCGTCCAGAGAAGCCGAGTCCGATGAGCCTTTTTGAATGACGGGTTTAACGTCCTCGGCCCGCCGCCCAAAGGCGCTGGACGCCATTTTGATTTCGTGGCTTTTCATGAAATTGGTGTTGGCCCGTACCGTGTTAATCTCGCCGTTATGGGCGATCATGCGAAACGGGTGTGCCAGCCACCACTGGGGGAATGTGTTGGTAGAATAGCGCTGGTGATATAGAGCGGCCTTGGATGTGAACAGTTCGCTGTTTAGATCCGGATAAAATGTATCAATATGTTCGGCCAGAAACATACCCTTATAAACAATGACCCGACCGGATAATGAGCATATATAAAAGCCGGGCAGGGCGGCCTCTGTTGCGCGCTTTTCGATGCGGCGGCGCACAATATATAATTCGCGTTCCAGCTTGGTCGCGTCCCAGGATTTGGGCGGGCGGAACATTACTTGTTCAATGGCCGGTCTGGTGCTGGCCGCCTTGTCGCCAATCACCGAGACATCAATAGGCACTTGCCGCCAGCCATACATATAACACCCGGCCTTGAGCAGTTCCGCTTCGACAATGGTGCGGGCTTGATCTTGGGCGGCGAAATCCGTGCGCGGGAGAAACATCATCCCGACGGCAATAATGGCATTTTTGGCTTTGTGGCCCGTGCGGGCGACTTGCCGTTTGAAAAATTCTTGCGGGATATCCAGCATGATCCCGGCCCCGTCCCCGGTCTTGCCGTCCGCGTCCACCGCACCCCTGTGCCAAACATTTTTGAGAGATTTAATGGCCAGTTCAACAATTTCGCGTTTTGGTGTCCCGTCAATACTGGCCACCAGACCAACCCCGCACGCATCATGTTCGTCGGCTGGATCATAGGCACCTGCTTTGATGAGCAGGTCTCGGTTTTTCTCGTATTCAGTTTTCCAATTTTGCATGTCTGTCTCTATTCTGCCGCTATTTGGGCCGTCTGGTTTAATAAATATGCATGCATAGCCTGCGCCGCATCGCGCCCTTCGCGTATGGCCCACACCACCAGACTAGCTCCGCGCACAATATCCCCCGCCGCATACACGCCCGGTATATTGGTCTCGAAACGTGTCGGGTGAGCTTTAACCGTACCGTGCCGGGTCAAGGTCATATCTGCGCAAATTTGGCTCATATCTTCGGGCGTAAAGCCAAGTGCTTGAATAACCATGTCGGCTCCCAAGTCAAATTCCGAACCTTTAATCGGGCTGACGGCTTGGCGACCGGAGCGGCCCGGCAGTCCCAAACGCATACGCACGGCACGCACCAGAGAGACTTGCCCATCTTTGTTATGTATGGCTTGGGGGGCGGCCAGCCAGTTAAACGCGACACCCTCGTCCATAGCATTTTTGGTTTCGCTGGCGCTACCGGGCATATTGGTTTGGTCGCGGCGGTAGAGACAGGTGACGGATTTGGCGTCCTGGCGTATGGCCGTGCGCACACAGTCCATAGCCGTATCCCCGCCGCCTATGACCACAACATGCTTGCCCGCCGCCGTCGGTGCGTCCACCTTATCCCCGAGACCCCGGCGGTTCGATTGGACCAGATAGGGCAAAGCTTCGACCACACCATTGGAACCACATCCGGGAACCTGCAAGGCGCGGGATTTATATACGCCCGTGGCCAGCAAAATCGCAGCATGGGTATTTTGTAAATCTGCGAAGCTTATATCGGTTCCGACATTGGTGTTTAAGACAAATTTGACACCGCCTTTGATCAGTCGATCAATCCGCCTTTGTACAATCACTTTGTCCAGCTTGAAATTGGGTATGCCGTACATCAACAGCCCGCCAGCCCGATCATGACGATCATAAACCACCACTTGCCAGCCCTGTTCGCGCAAGGCTTCTGCCGCCGCTAATCCGGCCGGGCCTGCGCCGATAATACCTACGGATAGTCCGCGCTCTACGGCGGGTTTAATGGGTTCAACCCATCCGTTTTCCCATGCATTGTCGGTCAGAGTTTTTTCAATAGCGCCGATGGTCACGGCCCCGTGGCCAGATTTTTCAATGACGCAAGCCCCTTCGCACAAACGGTCTTGGGGGCAGATACGCCCGCATATTTCCGGCATGGAATTGGTTTGGGCCGAAAGCCTGTAAGCATCCTCAAGCCGTCCTTCGGCACTGAGTTGTAACCAGTCAGGAATGTTATTTTGTAAGGGACATCCCGATTGGCAAAACGGCACGCCGCACTGGGAGCAGCGCGAGGATTGCTCCTCGGCTTTAACACGAATGAAGTCCGCATAAATTTCCCTGAAGTCTTGAGCGCGCAGTTTTGCATCGCGTTTGTCAGGGCTTTGGGCGTCTATTTGGGTGAATTTCAGCATGGCATACTCAGAACATTTGGAGGCTCGGAATTTTGGGCACTCGCTTTTCCTTCACCCGCATTACCCCTCACCTTGTTCCTCTCCCAAAAGGAGAGGAGACCACGTTCGAATGTCTTGAGTTTGTATAAAGTTCGAGACATACTGAAAATAACTGTAAGAAACAGGAAACGTCTAAACTCCCGGCAAACAAAATGGTACAGACACCGTCTCCTCTCCGCATTTTTGCTTTTGGGGAAGAGGAACAAGGTGAGGGGTAAAGGGTTTAAAGAAGAAAACAGCCCTGAAAAATCCAGGTCTCTAGGTGTTTTGAATATTTTTGTCATAATTATGCTTTCAAAAATGTTTGGTAGGCCGGGTTGTCGGTTTCGCGGCGCATGGTAAACCCGGTCGCGGCCAGGCTGGTTTCCAGGTCGGCCACATCATCATGGGGAGTTTGAAACCCGCAGAGAACCTGCCCGCTGGAAGCACCGTGATTACGGTAATGGAACAGGGAAATATTCCACCGCCCGTCAAGAGCGATTAGAAAGTCGCGCAAGGCTCCAGGCCGCTCTGGGAATTCAAAACTGTAAATTTGCTCGCTGACCCGCGCCGAGGAACGCCCGCCGACCATATGGCGCAAATGTTCTTTCGCCAGATGGTTACGAGACAAATCCGTCACCATCATACCTACGTCCCGGATATTATCCATAACTTTTTGGCCTTGCTCGGGTGTTTTAATTTTTATACCGACAAGTACATTTGCTGTGTTTTGGTCTGCGTAGCGGTAGTTAAATTCGCTCACCGCATGTTGGCCCAGGGCTTGACAAAACTTGAGGAATGATCCCGGTGTTTCGGGCAAGGTGGCGGCGAACAAAATTTCTTCACCCGCGCCCAATTCGGCCCGCTCTACAATATGTCCAATGCGGTCAAAGTTGACATTGGCCCCCGATACGATGGCAACACACGAACCTTGTGGTCGCGCCCCATGCTTCAAAAGCCCCGCCAAAGCCAATGCCCCGGCAGGCTCGACCACCGTGCGGGTTTTTTCAAATATCAGTTTTACGGCGGCGCAAATTTCGCCGTTGCTCACCAGGATAATCTCGGGCTTGATCTGCTTGGCCAGTGCAAATGTGGTGTCTCCAATACACTTGACAGCCACCCCGTCAGCAAACCCGTCCACGATATCCAGCGTGGTCGGCTCGCCCGCGTCTATGGAGGTTTTTAGGGTCGCCGCGCCCTCTGGTTCAACTGCGATGATTTTGGTGTTTGGACTGTGGACGCACATATAGGCACCCATACCCGCCAGCAAACCACCCCCGCCGACCCCAATATAAATAGCGGCAGGTGTCATATCGGCCAGGATTTCCTTAGCCACCGTGCCTTGCCCGGCGATAACATCCGGATTGTCAAACGGGTGGATAAACACCGCGCCCGTTTTATCGGCAAATGCGCAGGCGGCGTCATATGCCGCGTCATAATTATCCCCAACTAGTCGGATATTTCCGCCGAGCGTGGTCACGGCTTTGGTTTTAATATCCGGGGTAGTCACGGGCATGAAAATGGTGGATTTGATGTTATATTGCGCCGCCGCTTTGGCCACGCCCTGGGCATGGTTACCCGCACTGGCGCAAACCACGCCTTTGGTTTTTTCGGCCGCCGTGAGTTTGGAAATTCGGTTGGCCGCACCCCTGATTTTGAAGGAAAACACGTCTTGCTGATCTTCTCGTTTTAGCCAGATATTGGGCAGAACTTCGTGCAGGTCTGTGCGCTTGGCCAAGGGATAAACCTTGGCCGTGTCCGTCATTTTGGCGATGGTTTTTAGATTAACGCCCGACATGATCTGCCACCCATTTTCCCATCTGGTCAGTTGATAAACTCCCGCCTAAATCCCCCGTGACCTGCCCGGCTTCCAAAGCCTGTTCTACGGCCTGCTCAATGGCCACCGCTTCAGGCTCCAAGCCAAAACTGGTGCGCAGCATCCATGCGGCGGACAAAATCATGGCGGTTGGATTGGCTTTGCCCGTGCCCGCAATATCCGGTGCACTGCCGTGGATAGGTTCATACAGCCCGACATTATCTGCGTCCAAGGAGGCGGAGGGTATAACCCCCATGGAACCGCACAGCACGGAAGCCTCGTCGGTGAGAATATCGCCGAACATGTTTTCGGTCAAAATCACATCAAAGTCCCGTGGCCTGGTCAGCATATGCATGGCCATGGCATCGACCAATGTATGCTCCAACTCCACGTCCGGATAATCCCCGGCCACGCGGCTTACCACTTCGCGCCATAACCGCGATGTCTCCAGCACGTTGGATTTATCAACCGATGTGACTTTCTTGCGCCGCGTCCGCGCCAGTTCAAAAGCCGTGACGGTAATGCGCTCAATTTCAGCCTGCGAATACCGACACTCATCATAAGCACCCAAATTATCCCGGCCTTTATTACCGAAATAAATCCCGCCAGTAAGTTCGCGCACGACGACAAAATCAACACCGTTCAAAATCTCCGACTTTAATGGGGAGCTGTTGATCAGGGTGGCAAAGGGTTTCGCCGGGCGAATATTGGCAAACAAATCCAGTTTTTGGCGCAAGGGCAATAGCCCGCCAAGCTCTGGCCTGTCCGCGCCTTTCAGGTGATCCCATTTCGGCCCACCGACCGCGCCCAGCAATATGGCGCCGGTGTGTTTTGCGGAAGCGAGTGTGTCGTCCGGTAAGGGCGTACCGCGTTTGTCAATGGCCGCGCCGCCTATAAGGTGTTCCTCAATGTCCAGCGTATGGCCAAACACATTGGCCATAGCATTCAAAACCTGCAAAGCTGCCAAACCAATTTCAGGCCCAATCCCGTCGCCGGGCAGATATGTGAAATGTATGTTCATTTGTTAATTCTTGACTTGGATTTGAACACAAGCATTTCCCCCACACTCCGCTCACTCCCGCGTAGGCGGGAGTCCAATTTAATGCCGCCGCTTGGTTGAAAATTGGAAACTGGATACCCGCCTTCGCGGGTATGAGCGGATAGAAAAAGGCGTGCATTCAAGTGTTCAAACATTCCGCGCCTCATACTCTGTAATTACCTCATCTTGTTCCAGTAAATAATCCATTTCGTCTTGGCCTTGCAGCAAACAATGCCGCGAAAATGGATCGACCTTGAAGCTATATGTACCCCCGTTTTTCGGCAAGCGCACTTCACAAGCCTCCAGATCAATCACGATTTCCTCGCCCGGATGGTCAAGTAACCATTGATGGGCGGCGGCTTCAATGACTATGGGAAGAAACCCGTTCTTGAGTGCATTGGCATGAAATATGTCGGCGATCTCCGAACTGATAACGGCGCGAAACCCGTAGTCCATCAAAGCCCAAGGCGCATGTTCACGGGACGAACCACAGCCGAAATTATGCCCGGCTACTAATATTTGGCACTGTTTGGCGGCGCTGGTGTTCAATATGTGATCGGTCTCGCTATTGTCGTCCCCGTACCGCCAATCGTTAAATGCGAGCTTCCCCAAGCCTTTACGGTTGGTTGTGGTCAGGAAGCGTGCCGGAATGATCTGGTCGGTGTCTATGTTTTCCGCACCCAAGACCAATGTCTTTGAGGTCAATGTTTTGAAGGGCGCGAAACTCATGATAACCCTCTGGGTGTTACTCGTGCATCTGTAATCACGCCGGCAATAGCACACGCCGCTGCCGTTGCCGGAGACGCCAACACCGTGCGTACGCCGGGGCCTTGGCGTCCTTCGAAATTACGGTTGGAGGTGGAGATGATAAGGTCGCCTGGCTTGCCAATATCACCGTTCATGCCAATACACATGGAGCATCCTGGTTCTCGCCACTGGGCTCCGGCGGCCATGAATATTTCGTGTAAGCCCTCAGCCTCGGCCTCGGCTTTTACTTGCTCGGAACCGGGAACAAAAATTGCGGTTACGGATTTAGCGACGCTTTGGTCTTTCAGTATATGCGCGGCAATACGAAAATCCTCAATCCGGGAATTGGTGCATGAACCGATAAATACGGTGTCTATTTTGGTGCCTGCTATCTTGGCCCCGGCTTGCATGTCCATATAGGCCAGTGCTTTTTCGTCGCCGTCAGGGATGATGCCGTCAATAGGCATGGCCATGCCGGGATGGGTGCCGTAAGTGACCATGGGTTTGATATCGGCGGCGTTCAGGCGCACTTCTTTGTCATAGCTGCAATCGGGATCGGACGCGAGAGATAACCACTGCTCTGCTGCGGCACTTAAATGTTTTGGGGCCATAGGCTTGTTTTCAAAATATGCGACAGTTGTCGCATCAGGTGCAATCATGCCAGCTCTGGCGCCTGCTTCTATGGACATATTACACACGGTCATGCGCTCGCTCATATTCATATTTTCAAAACACGAACCCCGGTACTCAATCACATGCCCAGTGCCGCCGCCAACACCAATTTTGGCAATGATTGCCAGGATAACATCCTTGGCCGAAACGCCGTCCGCAAGTTCGCCGTCCACATGCACACACATGGACTTTGGCTTGCGCATCAAAAGTGATTGCGTGGCCAGCACATGCCCGACCTGTGTCGTGCCAATGCCAAACGCCAGCGCCCCAAACGCGCCGTGGGTGGCGGTATGGCTGTCGCCGCAAACAATGGTCATGCCCGGCTGGGTCGCGCCAAGCTCCGGCCCCATGACATGAATGATGCCCCGGTACGGGCTGTCCCAACCGTGGGCTTGAATGCCGTGTTCTTCCGCATTAGCCAGCAACAGTTCGACCTGTTTTTGCGCTTGCTCGCTAACAAAGGGTCGTGTCCCGTCCTCATTGATTTTGGTCGGCGTCGAATGGTCAATAGTCGCCAAAGTCAAGTCTGGTCTGTGGACTTTTAATCCACGTTCTTTCAGTAGGGAAAAAGCCTGGGGCGTTGTCACTTCATGGATCAAGTGCAGATCAATATACAAGGTCGCAGGCCGCTCCCGCGTTTCGGCGCGCACCACATGGGCGTCCCAGACTTTATCGAAGAGAGAACGGGTCATAGCTGCACCCCTCTTCCCCTCCCCCGTTTACGGGGGAGGTGGGCGCTCTTGCGCTCGGAGGGGGGAGCGGCAAACACTGAATTCGGCGGGTGTGGCTCCCCCCTCCGCCTGCAAGAGCAGGCACCTCCCCCGTGAACGGGGTGAGGGAAAAATTGTGTCATTACACTTACCATCAGTGTTGCGCCGCTATGGGTTGCTGACTTTTACCAACCCGTTTAGCCCGGCGCTCTATGCGGTTGATCACGTCCAAATAAGCCCGGGCCGTAGCCAGGATTGTGTCTGTGGATGTGCCGCGCCCGTGATAGCTTTTTCCGTTTGCGCTGACCCGGACGTCGGCTTCGGCCATGGCGTCTTCGCCCCCGGTAACACTACGGGCCGCGAAACTGTCCAGTTGTAAATCGTGCCCGGTTAATTTGTTAATTGCAAGAAGTACCGCATTGACCGGGCCGGCAGCTCCCAGGCTTGTGCCAACGGTGCGTCCGTCCTCATGGTTCAGGCACACCGTAGCTTTGGGATTTTTATTACCTTGAGATCCGGCACTTACATAAAGGCTGTCGATTTCCCACGGGCCGGACGCACCAATGGCTTCGCCCAAGATGAGCGCTTCCACATCGGCGTCGAACACTTCTTTCTTTTTATCGGCCAGAGTTTTAAAATCAACGAACACGGATTGCAACTGATTGTCGGACAAGGAGAAGCCCAGCTTCTCGGCCCGGTGCTTGAGCGCGGCCCGGCCTGAATGTTTACCCAGTACCAGATTGTCTTTCTCAAGCCCAATGTCTTCGGGCTTCATTATTTCGTAAGTTTCCCGGTTGGCCAACATGCCGTGCTGGTGAATACCGCTTTCGTGGGCGAAAGCATTGGCGCCAACGATAGCCTTGTTCCGCGCTACGGGATTACCGGTAATCGAGGCCAGCATTTTGGAGGCCATGTTGATTTTTTGCGAATTGATATTGGTATCAAGCCTGAAAAAATCAGTCCGGGTGCGTAGCGCCATGGCAACTTCTTCCAGCGCACAATTTCCGGCCCGCTCACCAATCCCGTTGAGCGCACATTCGATTTGCCGTGCCCCGCCGCGCACGGCGGCCAGAGAATTGGCAACCGCCAAACCCAAATCATCATGGCAATGGGCCGAGAAAACCGCCTTGTCCGCGCCCTCTATTTCACTGGTTAAAAACCGGAATAAATCGGTGATTTCTTCGGGTGTGGTATAGCCGACCGTGTCGGGAATATTGATGGTAGTGGCACCTGCCGCGATGGCCGCTTCGACCACGATTTTCAGGTAATCCCGTTCGGTGCGAATGGCATCTTCGGCGGAAAATTCTACATTGTCGGTATATTCCAAAGCTTGAGTGATACCCGCAACGGCTTTTTCAATCACCTGGTCTTTGCTCATTTTTAATTTATATTCCCGGTGCAAGGGCGAGGTGGCGATAAACACATGGATGCGGGCATTTTTGGCGGGTGCTAGTGCATCGCCCGCTGCCCGAATATCGCCCGTATTACACCGGGCCAACGAACAAATGGTCGGGCCGGATATTTCGCGGGCAATTGTCTGAACCGCTTCAAAATCGCCCGGCGAAGCCACAGCAAACCCGGCCTCAATTATATCCACACCCAGCTCGGCCAAAGCCCGCGCCATGCGCAGTTTTTGCCCGCCGCTCATGGAAAAGCCGGGCGCTTGCTCGCCGTCTCGGAGGGTGGTGTCGAATATGATTACGTTGTTGGTCATAGGTGTTTCCTGTTTATATCGCTCACGGCAGTGCGTAAGAACGCACGCCTCCGCGGGGGCGCGCCATGGGGCGCGACGGGCGGTCGCCCTTGCCTCGCTTTGCTCGGAACCGATCTTAATAACTTCATTTCGCCCACTCCGCCCGTGATCTTCGTCCGACCTTCTCCGCTGAAACCACATTATACAGCCGCTCCAATTGCTTGCACAACGTATCAAGATTGCGCGGCCCGCCCAGGTCTTCGATTTGCACCAGCAGATCAAAGTCCCCGTCCACCCTCTGGGTACAATGCACATCGCGGTAGTCATATCCGCGCCGTTCAATCGTCCCGAGAGTTCGCAACAAAGTCCCCGAAACATCATGCAAGACGATCTTGAGTTTCCCCGCAACACCGGAGCGCTCAAAGGTTTTATCAGCTTGTAGTGTGGTCATTTTTTGTCTCCATTACCTTCTAATAAGTGAGCCATTCCTAAGCATAAAAAAACTAAAGATAGCGGCGTAAAAATGAAGATGCAGAATACCAATGTATATGTTAATAGTGATATATTTTCTTCCTGAGCATCGAAAATTTGGGCAGTAGTAACGAAGCCCAAACAAATTACGATTACTAATGCTACCGCTATTACTCGAAGCACTTTTGCGATAAACCTTGGTTTCATCATTTTGCCTCCTTTACACTAAAAACCCGCTCACTCCCGCGTAGGCGGGAGTCCAGTTTGATGTTTGCACTTGGCCGAAGCTTGTAAGATGGATACCCGCCTGCGTGGGTATGAGCGGAGTTAGGGGGTGATATTTGTGTGTTTGTCATCTCATCTCTCCATCATATCTGCGTTAGACCGACCCGGCGGTACTAGTGGCCAGACGTTTTCTTTTGGGCTGATTTTTACATGCATCAGGATTGGGCCTTTGGCGGCTAATAGCTTGTCTATGCCTGCGTCTACCTCTGCCCTTTTTGTGACCGTGAATGCGTCTATCTGAAACGCTCTCGCGACTTCGGCAAAATCCGGGTTGTCGTAGAGATCGACCTCGGAATAGTTTTCATTGAAGAACACTTCTTGCCATTGGCGCACCATGCCCAGCACACCGTTATCCAGCAGGACGATTTTTAGGGGGATTTGGTAGCGGTTCAGGGTCGCCAATTCCTGGATGTTCATCATGATGGAACCGTCGCCTGATACGGTAATTACGGTGCGTTCTGGGCAGCCCAGCTGTGCGCCCAGACCTGCGGGCACACCGAAACCCATGGTGCCTAGACCGCCGGATGTTATGTGGTCTTTCGGGTCGTCGAAATAGCAATGCTGGGCTACCCACATTTGGTGTTGACCGACATCGCAGGTGATGATGGCGTTTTCCGGTGCGCGGCGGGTCAGGTCGTGCAGGAGTTTTGGCGCGTAAACATTATCGCCGGGGGCGTCATAATCAACAGCAAATTTTTCGCGGCGACCATAGCAAAGCTCGCGCCAATCTTGCGCGCTCGATTTACCCGGATTAAGCGCGGCGAGGTTTTTCTTGAGGCTGCCTTCAAGCCAAATATCAACTTTGCGCAGCTTGTTTATTTCGGCAATATCAATATCCATATGGATGATTTTGGCGTGGGGCGCGAAGGTGTCGAGCTTGCCTGTGGCCCGGTCATCGAAACGGGCACCTGCAACGATGAGCAAGTCCGCTTCCTGTACGGCAAAATTGGCGGCTTTAAGTCCGTGCATGCCTAGCATGCCGAGGAAATGCGGATGATCGGACGGCATGGCCCCGAGGCCTTTCAAGGTCGAGACTACCGGGATTTCTGTGCGCTCGACTAATGCCCGTAATTCGGCCACCCCGTCGCCTTGGGCAATTCCGCCGCCAATATAAAACAGCGGTTTCTCGGCGGCGCGGATCATGTTTTCGCAGGTTTTTATATGTTCGGAGCTACCCATTTCCGGCTTGACCTTGGGGTAAGGCCGCCAGCGGTGACGCTCGGTGGTGGTGGCATTCGCCACGTCTTTGGGCAGGTCTATTAACACAGGGCCAGGCCGACCTTCACTTGCGATATAATAAGCTTCCTCGACCATGCCGGGGATATCGGCTGGGTCGCGGGCGATATAGGAGTGCTTGACGATGGGCAGGGTGATGCCGAAAATATCGACCTCTTGGAACGCGTCCGTACCCATGAGATCAGACGGAACTTGCCCGGTGATAAACACCACCGGAACACTGTCCAGATACGCATCGGCAATCCCGGTGACAAGATTGGTCGCGCCGGGGCCGGAGGTGGCCAGACATGTACCCGTCTTGCCCGTAGCCCGCGCATATCCAATAGCGGCCATGGCGCATCCTTGTTCGTGGCGGCCAAGAATGTGTTTGAGGCCCGAGCTAGGCAATACATCATAGACGGGCATAATCGCCCCGCCGGGATACCCAAAGATGGTGTCAACGCCTTGTTCTTTGAGCGCATCAAGGAGGAGTTGCGCGCCGGATTTTGCGGGGTGGGTCATGTCGTGCTTTCCCGCTGGGGGCGTAACCCCTCACCCGCTGTCGCGCGCCTCTCCCAAAAGGAGAGGCTAAGGTTGGCGCACCTATGCCGTATATTTAAAAATATTATAGCAGTCACGCCAACGCCTCCTCTCCTTTTGGGAGAGGAACAAGGTGAGGGGTAAAGGGTTATCATTGAAAACCTCATCTCAATTCACATCTTTATCAATAACTTTACCCGCCTTGATCCACGGCATCATATCGCGCAGTTTTGCGCCTGTGGTTTCGATCAAATGCTCGGCGTTGTTTCGGCGTCTGGCGGTCATGCTTGGATAGCCGTGTGCGCCTTCCATGATGAAGCTTTTGGCGTATTCGCCGTTTTGGATATTGGCCAGAGCTTCGCGCATGGCGGCGCGGCTTTCTTCGTTGATCACTTTGTTGCCGGTGACATATTCACCGTATTCAGCATTGTTTGAGATCGAGTAATTCATGTCGGCTATGCCGCCTTCATACATCAAATCGACGATGAGTTTAAGCTCGTGCAAGCATTCGAAATAGGCTAGTTCCGGCGCGTACCCGGCTTCGACCAAAGTCTCAAAGCCCATCTTGACCAACTCCACCGCGCCGCCGCACAGGACGGCTTGTTCGCCGAACAAATCGGTTTCGGTTTCGTCCTTGAAGGTCGTATGAATAATGGCGGTGCGGCCACCACCAATGGCCGACGCATAGGACTTGGCCAGTTCGGTGGCAAAACCGGAATTGGCGTCTTGGAACACGGCGATGAGATCCGGGATACCGCGCCCGGCGGCAAATTCGCTGCGCACCGTATGACCGGGGGCTTTGGGGGCAATCATGATAACATCCAAATCCCGGCGCGGCATAACCTGTCCGTAATGAATGGCAAAGCCGTGGCCGAATGCGAGGGCCGCACCTTCTTTGATATTGGGCTCAATATCTTCGCGGTAAATCCTGGCTTGATATTCGTCCGGGGCCAGCACCATGACCACGTCCGCGCCCTTGACCGCCTCGGCAGGTGTCTTGACATCAAGGCCATATGCAATGACTTTCTTGCGGGTGGCAGAGGTTTCGGGCAGGCCGACGATTACGTCCACACCGCTGTCTTTCAGGTTCAGCGCATGGGCGTGGCCTTGGGAACCAAAGCCAATAATGCACACCTTTTTGGATTTGATGATCGAGAGATCGCAGTCTTTGTCGTAGGAAATTTGTAAAGTCATTATGTGTCCTTTTTGTCAAATGGAAAACTTGTAAGTGCGCCTTTGGAGGCCGAGCCGACCATTGCAGCATATTTGGCATAAGCGCCGCTTGGGTAATTTGGTTTGGGTGGCGTCCAGTTCTTGGCGCGGGGTTCTAAATCAGCCGCAACATTTATCTGGCGGGTTTCTACATCAATGGAAATAATATCGCCGTCTTCAATAAAAGCGATAGGCCCGCCGTGGGCCGCTTCGGGGGCGACATGGCCGATCACGAAACCGTATGACGCGCCGCTAAACCGCCCGTCTGTTATTAGCGCCACATCGTCGATCAAGCCTTGCCCGACCAGTGCTGCCGTGACCGCCAGCATTTCGCGCATACCAGGCCCGCCCGCCGGGCCTTCGTTTCTTATGATGATAACATCGCCTTTTTGGACGCCGTTTTTCTCCACGACAGCGAAACAATCTTCTTCGCTTTCAAATACCCGCGCCGGGCCGAAAAACTGCAAAGCACCATGCCCGGCAAGTTTGGCAACGCAGCCTTCAGGTGCCAAATCACCGTACAAAATTCCGTAACCGCCCCGTGATTTAACGGGAGCGTCGAAATCCAGCACGACTTTTTGGCCCGGCGTTTCCGTGCTCGCGTCTATTTCGGCAAACATTGAGCGTCCGGTTATGGTCGGGCCGTCTTTTATCCGTCCGGCCTGCTTGAGTTTTTTGCCAACCAAAGCCGAGCCGCCCGCCTCGTATAAATCCTTGGCCAAATATTGCCCGCCGGGCTTCAGATCGCCAATGACCGGCGTGGCTCGGGAAATTTCGTCGAATATATCAATGTCAAATTCAACATCGGCTTCACGGGCTATGGCCAGCAAATGCAATATGGCATTGGTCGAGGCTTGTGTCGCGGTCAGGGCCGTGACCGTATTGCGCAAAGATGTTTCGGTGATGAGTTGACGCGGCAATCTTTGATTTTTTACCGCGTCCATCAAAAGCTCACCTGCTTTGAATGCAGCTTCATTTTTCTCGTCGCAAATGGCGGGGATGTCATTGGTGCCCATGGGCGACAGGCCCAAAAACGTCATGGCCATAGCCATAGTGTTGGCGGTAAATTGACCACCGCAGGCGCCCGCGCCGGGGCAGGCACCTTTTTCCACTACGTCCAGTTCGTCTTCGCTGATTAGGTCAGACGCGAATGCGCCCACGGCCTCGAACACATCCTGGATGGATAAATCTTTTTCTCCGTCAGTGCCTGGCATGATCGAACCGCCGTAGAGAACCACGCCCGGAATATTCATGCGGGCTAATGCCATGGCTGCGGCGGGAATGGTTTTGTCACACCCGACCAGTATAATCACCCCGTCCAGGGAATGACCTTTGACCGCCAGTTCGATACTGTCCGCGATCACTTCGCGGCTCATCAGGCTGGCCCGCATGCCCTCCGCGCCCATAGTGATACCGTCGGAGATGGCGATAGAATTAAAATCCACCGGATAGCCGCCTGCTGCGCGAATGCCAGCTCGAACAGGTATAGCCAATTTGTCCAGATGCATATTGCACGGCCCCATATTGGTCCAAGTGTTAAACACCGCGACCATGGGTTTGTCAAAATCCGGTGTCTCCATGCCGCAAGCCCGCAGCATGGCGCGGGCCGGGGCGCGGGCCGGGCCTTTGGTGATATGGTCGCTAAGTTTACTCATGCCTTTATCTTTCCTCTACATATAAAAAAACCCGCTTCCGGGAGGGAGCGGGTTTTTTTATAAATCTGTGTTTACAAATTACAACCCGCTCATGCCTCGAATGCTAATAATAAGCACCAAAAGACCCACTAGAAGGACGAGTGTTTTATGCACAGCCAGTTTGTTTGTCGCGGTTGGTATAACGGCCACTTTGCTAGTCTTGGTTTGTAATTTACGGCCCATAGTCATAACTTTGTTTAAATTCCAAAAAGCTTCTACGCAAGGGGAGGTAATAAAACAAGTAAAAATTTGCGTAAAGTGGTGTATATGGCCAATTAAAGCAAAAATATCCTAATTCAAGAAAAAATAAGGCAATATTTTTCACAAAAGGTGGCCACATAGATGAAAAACATCAAATCAAAGTGAAACAAAGAGTGTTATGCCTTTGTTGAAAAAACTAGGCCCTGAAGGGTAAAGCGGGTAGAGGGAAATACATAAAACTTCGCGTACCCGCCATGTAACCATGTAACCAAAAGAAAAGCATACCGCCTAAATCTTCTCGCTCAATTTAATAGCTGTTTTGCATCCAGCCGTGATCACTTTTGTCAGTAGCGGATAAGCTGGGGCTTGTTTGGCGCCGTGGGCAATCGCCGTGTCGCGGTGACGCAGTTCGTCCTCGCGAAATTTCGTAAATGTGGCGCACAGCTCAGGATGGCTGTCTTTGGTCTCTTCGATTTGACTGGCATAATGCTGTTCGATGACATTTTCTACCGCTTCGGTGCAAGCGTGGGCCGCTTTTTCGCCCATCAGGGCGGTGATGGTTCCAAGCCCGGTACTGGCAAATTTCCACAGGCCGATAAGCGCAGTTGGCCGCGTATTATTGGCCCTCAGGAGATCATCAAACGCGTCCAGATGCTCTTGTTCTTCGTCGCGCATATGGGCCAATTGTTTGGCGATTTGGCGCGTCTTTGGGGAGCGGCCAAAGACCTTGGCTTGAGCATCATAAATGGCCACGGCCGCATATTCTCCCGCATGGTCAACCCGCAACATTTCTTTGATGCGCGGGGCGGTGGCCTTTGGCCAGCCGCCGGAGCTAGTTGATCTGCCGCCGGGTCTTGTGGGTCTTTTGACAAAATTGGTCATGTTTTTCTTTTAAAGGCAAAACCGAAACTGACCAACGCGGCAATGCCTGAAAATGCCGCATTGTATCCGGCCATTGATATTTTAAATAAATGCCACGGAGCTTCGGAACATGCGGGCATTGTCACAGGGTTGTTGAGCGCATTTAATATATCGGCCGCATTGATGGTACTTGCGCCCGCGCCAACCATACAGGTTTTGGGGCCTTCCCACCATTTAAATTCGACACCAACATGCCAAAACGCCAAGCCAAAGCTGACCAGAAACGCTGCACCAATCAGGCAGAGGAATAGGCGTTCCCATTTTGCATCCTTGTTAAATTTACGCATAAGCAAAGCAATGACAGTAATGACGATAACGGCTTTATGGGCATGGCGTTGCCAATAGCACATCTGGCAAGGCGCCAGGCCGCCAATATGTTCAAATGCCAGTGCGCCGAGCCAGAGTGATAAGGAGAGCAATAAAGCAAAAATTGGCCAGTTACGTGCCGTGAAATATTGTGAAAGCATATTAACTCTTTATTTGGCGTCTGCGGTTAAATTGGTGTCTAACCTGAATATTGGGTATGGTAAAATTAAAAATTAAGTGAGTTGTTCTCTTGGAAAAGTTAATTAGCCGTGTTAAGCGGTCGCGTCTTTGTCTTTCCATTCAGCAAACCGGAAGACGAAACGGGAATTTTTTGTGTCTGTAAACGTTATAACCAGCAATGTTGATTTTGAAGAAATGCATATTGGTGCCGAGCTAGGTGCTGCGCGGACTACGGCAGGTTTGTCATTGAAAGACGTCGGTGAAGAATTACATATTCAATCCAGATATCTTGATGCCATTGAACGCTTGGACAAAGAAGCTTTGCCCAGCCTTGGTTATGCGCTGGGTTATGTTCGGACCTATGCCCGGTTTTTGGGGTTGAATGAGCAAGAAGCGATTGCCCGGTTTAAAACCGATATTGAAGCGCCCCAGAATATGGGGATTGCCGGGGGGCCGCATTTTGTTCCCAAACGTAGCATACGTCTGCCTCGCGGAAGCATGGCAATCGGTGCCGTGCTGAGTTGTGCATTGGTTGTTGTGACTTGGTACGGCATGAAATCGGATGCGCAGTCCGCTGCCCCGGTTGTTGCTCCGGTCATACTAGTCGAAAACGGGCAAACCAAAAATGGACAAACCAAAAACTGGGGATTTGAACCCGTCCAGCCAAGCAAAATTGATGCAGATATGATTGCCTTGAAAGCCGTCGGCCCAAGCTGGGTACAGGTGACTGACGCGGACGGCCTGGTGCTAATTTCGCGCATTATGGTGCCGGGCGAAATATTTGAAACCAGTCGCAAAAACCTGCCCATATTGTCTCTGCGTGATGCTGGCGCCATAGAATTATATCTTGGTGGGGAGCGCATTGGAACGATTGGGCAACGCGGGCAGCCAGCCAAAAATATCCCCTTAGCTGAAGTTGCCCAACAATAAAGCTTTCAAAGCTTTCCCTACTCCCTTAAACTGTACGGATGAGCACATCCTATGATCACATAAGACCTTGGCGGCAAATCGTACGCCGCAAGTCACGGCAAATCATGGTGGGTAATGTGCCGGTCGGCGGTGATGCGCCCATTAGTGTGCAGTCCATGACCAATACTTTGACCAGTGATGTGGCCGCGACCATCGTCCAGATTAAAGCTCTGGAGGAGGCGGGCGCGGATATTGTCCGGGTGTCTTGCCCTGACCCGGAAAGCTCATTGGCCTTGGCCAGGATCACCAAGGCAGTGGATGTGCCAATTGTTGCTGACATTCATTTTCATTATAAACGCGCCATTGAAGCGGCAGAGAATGGCGCGGCTTGCTTGCGGATAAATCCGGGTAATATTGGCGGCAAAGACCGGGTGCGCGAAGTGGTCAAAGCGGCGCGGGATCATGGTTGTTCTATTCGTATTGGCGTGAACGCTGGCTCGCTGGAAAAAGAGCTGTTGGAAAAATACCGTGAACCTTGCCCTGAAGCCATGGTGGAAAGTGCGCTCATGCACGCCCGCATGTTGCAGGACGAAGACTTTCACGAATTTAAAATCTCGGTGAAAGCTTCGGATGTGTTTCTGACCGTAGCCGCCTATCAAAGCTTGGCCGAGGCTATCGACTGCCCCTTGCATTTGGGGGTGACCGAGGCGGGCGGTTTGCGCATGGGCGGGATCAAATCCGCTATCGGCATGGGTAATCTGCTGTGGGCCGGAATCGGGGATACCATCCGCGTGTCCTTGTCCGCCGACCCTGTGGAGGAGATAAAAACCGGTTATGACATTCTCAAATCCCTGAACCTGCGCACACGCGGTATCAATATTATTTCCTGCCCCAGTTGCGCCAGACAGGGTTTTGATGTGATCAAAACTGTGGAAGCTTTGGAGCAAAGACTAGCCCACATCACCGAGCCGATTACGCTCTCCATTATTGGCTGTGTCGTTAACGGGCCCGGCGAAGCGGCTTATACGGACATTGGGTTTACTGGTGGTTCCGCCGGATACGGTATGATGTACGCCGCAGGGGCGCGCACCGGGAAGACCAGCAATGATGATATGATAGACGATATTGTCTCGCAGGTCGAAGCACGGGCCACGCTGTTGCAAACTGAGCGTGATGATGGGGAGTAGCCAAGGATATAGTAAGGTGGGAAAAATTTCCCGTTCTTTCCTTCCCCCGTTTTTCATGGGGTTTGAGCCAAAGCGGAGCAAATGCCCCGTGACGCGAATGGGACCCCAAAGGGGGGATGGGGGCCGCCGCTCTTGCGGCGGTGCGATGCTTAGGACTTTGCCGAGAGTCTGTAGCGCACAAGAGGTGCGCCCCCCATCGCCTGCGCAAGAGCTCCGGCACTTCCCCCGTGAAAAACAGGGGAAGGAGATATTATGACCAATAACCTCCCAGCCACTATCCCGTCCACCATTCCGTCTTTGGCGCGGGTGTTTGAAAATGAGCGTGAGGATTTGCGGGCGTTGATTACAAGCGAGGATTTATCGTCGGCGCGGGCGGTGTCCGAAGCACGGCGTGCCCTTGACCGTACTGGTGATGCTTTTGCGGCTTCCACGGACGATATGCAGATACAAAAGGCCGGATTGTGGTTGTTGGAGATGGTCAAGTCCGGGGCAGGGGTGCTGGATAGGGGTGCCAAGGCCGACATTGTCTGGCGCGAGGTGCCGCGCACATCGGCGCGGGTGATTGCTGGTAGCACATTGTTTTACGGGGCCGCTTTGTTGTTCTTTGTTGCCGGGCTGGTGCAAGGCTCGACATTGACCATGTTGGCCGGGGCCGTATTGGCGGCGCTTAGGTTTTTTGACCCCAAAGACTGGAAAGATTTTATCGCCAAGAAAATCGCCTTGTTCAGCAGGCGCAAGCAAAAATTGCTGGAAGCCCCGGACGGAAATAGATTTATGGCCGATGCCCATGTTTCGGTCGAAGCGGCGGGCTATGTGGACGCCTTGGCCGAAGCCTTGCGCACTGCCGATCATGTGTTGATGCGGTTGGCAGAACCTGTGCTTGAGAACAAATGGACGGACGATGGGCGTTTGACGTCTTTAATGCAAAGCTTGCTGGAGGCGCAAGCGGCGGGCGACCAGGAATTTGCCATGAAATTGATAGACGGCGAGTTGACGACTATCTTAAACGCGGACGGTATCGAGATCGTCAATTACACGCGCAGGACGGCCAAATTGTTCGACATATTGCCTGCGCTTGATTTGGAAGACGGCAAGACGAAACAGGCGGCTCCGGCGCTTATGATTGGCGATAAAGTGCTGCGGCGCGGTACGGTTTGGAAATCTTGAGCATGAGCAAAAAAAAGCAACTTGAATTTATCGGCTATGATCTTGGCCACGGTGAAACGGCGGTGGCGCGGGCTTACGGTGGTTCGTCGCGGGAGCCGGAAATCCTTGAACATAGCGGCGAGCGTAGCTTTGTCACGGCGGTTGCTCGCAATTCATCCGGTGTACGCATTGGCGCGCAGGCCGTGAATTTGGCGGCGTTGGGAAAAGGTAAGAACGAGATTTGGGTTAAGTTTAAAAGCCGGGATTTAAACGACGCCTCAACCGAAATGCCGACGCGCCTGTTCACACAGGTTTTGTTTGGTGATTTGGCCGCAGACAAGAAAATAGACAGTTTGAAAACCAGCCGTTTTATTGTCGGTTGCCCGTCCGGGTGGACGGCAGATGACCGCGAGACATATGCGGGTTTGATGCGAAAATCCGGGCTTAAAACCGTCCGCATTGTACCCGAAAGCCGGGCGGCTTTGATGACGGCTCTGGAACAGGGATATTTGTCACTGGAAGCGGCGCGGTCTAGCGTGCTTATTGTGGATATCGGGTCGTCAACTACGGATTTTACCTATTGCTATGACTTGGAAGCGGAGGATGTCGGGCACAATATTTTAGGCTCGGGCTTGCTGGATACATTGATATTGGAGCGTAATTTGGCGCGGCAACCCGAGCGCAAAAAAATCGAAAAACTGATCGCCAAATACCCTTGGTACAGACCGATTTTGGAATATTGGTGCCGACTGGCCAAAGAGCAATATTTCAACGGTGCCGAAAAGGGTGGCGACAACAGAGAAAGCGCGGCGGTGGAAAATATCCGCCGCTTGCCAATTGGCGGCGGTGTGTTGTTTGAAATCCGCGTCGATAAGAAAGACGCTGACGCTATTCTCAAGGCCAAAATAAAAGATTTAAACGGGTTTTCATGGCCCGATACATTCGGTTATGCCGTCAAGGAAGCCGTAGAGCGGCTCGGCGGGCGACACCCGCAAACGGTCTTGCTGACGGGCGGGGCTTCGCGCTTGCCCCTGGTGGCACCTGCATGTGAGAAGGCCTTCCCGAACGCACGTGTGGTGCGCGGGGCGGAGCCGGAATTTGCCATTGCACGCGGTTTGTCATGGCTAGGCCGGTTTGAATATTTGCACGGTAGTTTTAAAACCTCGGTCGCCGAACTGGTGGCGCCAGGTGGGCCAGTGTTTGAAAAAGCCCGCACGGCTAGTGACCAGCTCGGAGATGTTTTGGCCCCGGTATTGGTGGACGCCTTGATAGACGCTTGTGTGGTGCCGGCGTTTCGCGACTGGCGGCGCGGCAAGATCAAAGCCTTAAATGATGTGGAAGCTGCCATGAATGTCCGCATAGCCGAATGGCTGTCCAGTGACGCGGCCCAAAAAACTTTGCGCCCGGCCATCGAAGACTGGTTCGCGGGCTTGCAGCGCCGCATCGAGCAAATCACTGATCCTCTATGTCGTGATCATAGCCTTCCGGCTATGGTATTGTCCCTGGACGACAGCACCCATGTTAGCCGTCATTTGGAAGGTCTCAGCGTGGCCGTGCCCAAAGTGACAAGTTTGGAAAATGATACGGCGCTTGTTGGCACAACCATTTCCGCCGTTTTAATCGGTGTGCTTTTGGCTGAAGCGCATTTGCTGGCCCCGCTACTTACCAGCCCCATCGGTATTGCCGTTGGCAGTGTTATTGGCATTGGCAGCTTCCTGTTTGGCAGAAAAGCATTGGAGGGCAAGTTGCGTGCGGCCAATATACCTGGCGTCATGCGCTTGTTGTTGACGGACGGGCGCGTGCGCAAAGCCGCCAAACGTCAGCGCGCAGATTTAATCAAAGCCGTTGCCACGGCATGGAACAATGATGCCTCCGAAAAATTCTCAGGCGAATTGGTTGAAACCCTTGGTGCCGCGTTTATACAACGGGCTGATGAACGTGCGGTGTTGTTTTTGCTTTAGCAGGCAGGTAAAGGAACGTATGAAAGACCGATTGTTTTATCCATTGTTTATGCTGGCCCTTGCCGGAATTATTGCATTCGCCTTATGGCCCGGCCTCAACAACCCTGAGGGCCGACCCAGGGACATTATGACGGATGGTTATCTGCTGAGTGGTTCAAGATTGCAAAGTTTGACGGCGGCGCCCGGTACATTTGTCAGCTATATTGATGGACAAGACGAAAAACCTTTGCTGGCGGTGCTGTCCTCCAATAACACACGTGCATTGGCCGGGCCATCGGCGGGTGTATTTGGTGTTTTGGCACCAAATTACGAAAAAGCTTTTGGTGGCCGTAAACTAGAGGTTACATTCACGGCCCGTTCAGGGCGGGTTGACCCATTGGACGGATTTAGTGCCGGGTATTTCACAATTGGGGCCGGGGATAGCCCTTGGCATAAGTTTACACTCACCAAAGAATTTGCCGATTACACATTTATTTTTAAACCCAAACCACCCCAAGGCAAACCGGGCAATGATTATGTCGGTATCTGGCCAGGTGAAGAAGGAAAAAACGATACGATGGAGCTAAAATCCATCCGCATTAAAGTGGTGGATTAAAGCTTGTATTTCCTAGCAGGCACACCATTTGGCCTATAGAGATTCCAACCACTGGATATGATATATGAACGCGCAAGCCAAAAACCCTAAAATGACGGACAACCAAATCGCCGCCGTGCAAATTGGTGATGGGGCCGTGCGCGGGCGTATTTTGCGTCTTGGTACGGCGCTTGATGAGGTCTTGGGCGGGGACAGATACCCGAACAGTGTGGCCACCTTGCTCGGCGAAGCCGTGATGATCAGCGCCTTGGTGGCAGATGCGCTCAAATTCAAAGGCCGGTTTTTGGTGCAAGCCCACGGCACCAATGAAGGCGCGGTTTCTCTGCTAGCGGCCGAATGTACAACGGACGGAAATATGCGGGCCTATGCGCGGTTTGACCCGGCGAGTTTGGAACGCATTTTAGCGGAAAACTCCAAAAATAATACACGACCAGATGCTAAAACCCTGATGGGCGGGGGTACATTTGCCATGACCATTGAACCTGATGGGAGCCGGGAAAACTACCAAGGTATTTCCGCCATAGAAGGTGCGAGCTTGGCCGATTGCGCCGAGCATTTTTTCAAACAAAGCGAACAGGTTCCGACACGTATTAGGCTTGCCGTCGGGCGCTTACACATGCCAGATCAAGACCCGCAATGGCGCGGCGGCGGCTTGATGGTGCAGCGTGTTGCCGGTGATGCCGGGCGCGGCGATACTGATGAAGCATGGGAATTGAGCAAAGCCGTTATGGGTACGCTAAAAGATGAAGAATTGCTCGATCCGGATTTGGCCAGCGAGCAGGTTCTGTACCGTTTGTTTCACGAACTTGGTGTGCGCGTGGACACACCAAAGCATGTACGTGCACAATGCTCCTGTTCGCGGGAGCGTCTATTGGAGAGCTTGAAAAGTTTCGAGGTTAAAGATCAAGACGATATGTTTATAGACGGAAAACTTACGGCAAAGTGTGAATTTTGTGCGACAGACTATGTGTTTACACCGGAAGATTTAACGGATTAAGCCCGCCAAAATGACGGGTTTAACACCACTAGGACGGGGATGATTTCCAGCCGCCCAACAATCATGGCCATTGACATCACCCATTTGGCGGCGTTGGGCAGGGGTTGAAATGTGCCCGTAGGCCCGACAATATCACCAAGGCCAGGGCCGACATTTGTGATGGCTGTTGCCGCCGCAGACAAAGCCGTAATTTCGTCCAGTCCCATGAGCGATAGCAGGATTGCCGTCACGGCGTAACACATCATAAAGATAAAAAAGAAACCCATGACTGAGTAGACGGCGGATTTGGGCAAAGGCTTGCCGCCGTAGCGCATGGGTGACACGGCACGGCGGCGCGGCATACGCACCACATAAGCCCGCAGGGCTTCGAAAGCGACCTGGTAGCGGAAAATTTTTATAGAACAGGACGTTGACCCGGCGCACCCACCGATGAACATAGCGGAGAAAAACACACCAACCGCTAACGGCCCCCATGCCTGGTAATCACCAAAGCTATAGCCCGTACCCGTGATGATGGAGGTAATATTGAACATGGCCAGGCGAAGCGGATGGGCGGTTGAGCTATAATTGTTCATGGTCATATAAGCCGTCATCACCATAATAAGGGCAAATAAGACCAGCAAGAACCCACGGGTTTGCGGGTTTTTGTAAATGGCGGATAAATTACCGCGCATGGCCAAAACATAGGCGGCAAAGGGCAGGGATGCCAAAATCATGAAAAGCGTGGCAACCATATCCGCGCCGCTATCCGCATAACCAGCAAAGCTCGCATCCGAATTGGTAAACCCGCCCGTGGCTATGGTGGTCATGGCCAAACAAATAGCATCGAACATATCTATGCCGAGCATGTTATAGCTGATGGCGCAAATGACGGTTAGTCCGATATAGGCGATACCAATCCCGGTAGCGATTTGCCCGGCGCGAGGTAATATCTTGCCCATAGGATCAAACCATTCGGCGCGAAACAATTGCATACCACCAATGTTTAAGCGCGGCAAAATAGCGATGGCGGTAATGATAATCCCCACACCGCCGTACCATTGCAACATGGCCCGCCACAGTAAAATTCCCCGAGGCGCATCATCTAGCCCGGTCATCACCGTTGATCCAGTCGTGGTCAGCCCAGACATAGATTCGAAATAAGCATCGGTAAAGGACATGGAGCTTTCTTGCAAAATAAACGGCAATGCCCCGACAAATGCCAAAATAACCCATGAAGAAACCGTCAATAAAAAGGCCCCTCTGGCACTCATCCGGGCTTTTGGGGTGTAGCTGGATAAGGCCACGACGCTACCAAGCAAGGCAGTTATAAATCCAGATATAGCAAAGGCTTGCCAGCTCTCCCCCTTATGGGCCAAATCCACCAACATGGGAATAAGCATAGCGGCCCCAAGCCCGGCAATCATCAGGCCAACAATAAACAATACGGGACGCAAATCAGGCATGATGGAAGCCTATGCCAAATGCGCGGTAGTGCAAGGGGAAGTTTGAGGGGGCGGTGGAGAAAATAGAAGGTAGGCATTTTCAGCGGTTTAATCTTTTCCGGGTACAAAAACCACTGCCCACATCCGATCATTTCTGGTTCTTATCCCAGTAAATATAGCCGGGGATTCAATTTCATCAGTAATGTATGGGCTTCGCCCATCCTTTATTCGCTGGATACCCAATCAAGTTGGGTATGATCGGGAGGGAGGGGAGAGAAAAGAAGAGGAGCACAAAAAACTTGCAACAGTATTCAAGACATTCCATTAGAGTATATGTAATCTATCGCAGTTAGAACAAAACTCGGAGCTTCCTAAATGTCCATAAAAATATCACCGTCCATCTTATCTGCGGATTTTGCCCAGCTTGGGCGTGAAATCCGGGCCATTGAAAGCGCGGGGTGCGATTGGGTGCATGTGGATGTGATGGACAATCATTTTGTGCCCAATCTGACCATTGGGCCGGGCGTGTGTAAGTGGATTAGGCCGCATATTAAAACCGTTATGGACGTGCATTTAATGATGGCGCCTGCGGACGGGTTGTTGAGTGCATTTGCCAAAGCGGGCGCGGATTATATCTCCGTTCATCCCGAAGCTCACCCGCATCTTGACCGCACCCTACAAGTTATTCGCGAGCTTGGTCCGAAAGCCGGTGTCGCTCTCAACCCGTCAACACCTATCAACGTGCTTGAACATGTCCTGGACAGGCTTGATTTAATCATTGTCATGTCGGTTAACCCCGGTTTTGGCGGACAGAGCTTTTTGCCGTCACAAATCCAGAAAATCCGTGATCTCAAGACTATGATAGGCAAGCGCGATATTTTGATTGAAGTAGACGGCGGTATCAACCCGAAGACAGCTCCATTAGTGGCCGCAGCCGGAGCCGATGTGCTTGTGGCGGGTTCAGCCGTCTTTGGCAAAGGTGCGCAAGACGAAAGTATTTACGCCGCCAATATCAAAGCTATTCGTGATGCGGCAAATGCTGCCGTTAAGACAAGGGCATAGCGGTGGCCTTGCTACACACACCTATATGTGATTTTGGCTGGCAGGCTCCGGATTTTGCTTTGCCCGGTCTGGACGGTGAGACCTACAGATACGCGGACATTAAAGGGCCAAACGGTACGCTGATAATGTTTATCTCTAACCACTGTCCTTATGTGTTGGCCATTGAATCTCGCATTGCCCGAGATGCCAAAGAGCTGATTAAGCTGGGCATTGGTGTGGCGGCTATTGCTGCCAATGATGTGATCAATTACCCCGAGGACGGGCCAGAGGGTATGAGCGAGCAAAAGGCCAGAACAGGTTTCACATTTCCGTATTTGCACGATGCTGGTCAGGAAATAGCCCGTACCTACGGTGCCGTATGTACGCCAGATTTCTTTGGTTTCGACAAGGCGGGTGGTTTGCAATATCGGGGACGACTTGATGCATCTCGAAGTGGTGCTGGCCCCGCAGATGCCAGGCGCGAGTTGTTTGAGGCTATGAAATTGGTCGCAGAAACGGGCAAGGGGCCAAAGGAGCAAATCCCGTCTATGGGCTGTTCTATCAAATGGAAGTAGATAGATGTTTGTAACGTTACGACAGGGTTCTGTAGGGTGGATTAGCGCCTCTTGCGCGTAATCCACCATTGGCACACACCGCACGGTGGATTACGCCAAAAGGCTAATCCACCCTACAACCCTACGATCCAAAACCTACAAATATAGCTCTTATTTTCGCTTGGCGGAAATAATCGTCACGGATTTGGTCAGGATTTGACCATTTGTGGCCGAGTTTTCGCTGGGGCCGCCGGTTTTGCGCATTTGAATGGCGCGGACTACATCCATGCCTTTAACCACCTTGCCAAATACGGCGTAACCTTGCCCGTCCGGATTGCGCGACCCGCCGTAGTCCAGGAATGTATTGTCGCCAATAGAGATAAAGAAATAAGCCGCAGAGCCAGTCCCAGGTTCATCGCGGGCCATTGATACCGCCCCGTCAATATGACTGAGGCCGGACATCTGCGTTGTCTCGTGGTCAATATGTGCGGTCACCGTTTCCGTGGACAATAGCCCGCCCTGGATAAGTTGCATACCCATGTTCCGGGGATCAGTTTCGGGGCGTACGGTCCGGTAAAAACCCTCTCCGTCATATAGATTATTATCCACATAATAGAGGAAATTATCTGCCGTGAGCGGGGCGCGGTTTTTATAGACTTCAATTTCGATATCTCCGAGGTCGGTTTCAAACACCACTCGAGCGGTTTTCTCCGCCGCGCAAGCTACTAAAGTTAGTGCCAAGACCATGATTGTAATTTTTAATAAAAACCAGCGCATTACGTTTCCAACTCCACATCCCAATATAGGAAATCTAACCAACTTTCATGGAGATAGCCAGGTGGAAAACGCCTGCCCTGGGATTGCAATTCGTAGATACTGGGCTGAGTCGGTTGTCGCATCATAGCCATGCCAGCTTTGCGCAACATACGCCCACCTTTCTTAAGGTTACAGTTTGAGCAAGCCGCAACAATATTGTCCCAACTGGTTTTGCCGCCCAACCGGCGCGGGATTACATGGTCAAAGGTTAGCTCTTTGCCGCACCCGCAATAGACGCAGGCAAAACCGTCACGCAGAAATAAATTAAACCTTGTGAAAGCTGGCGCACGGTTTTGCGGCACAAATTCTTTCAGCGCCACCACAGACGGGACGGGCATGGCAAAGTTGGCTGAACGGACTTCTTGTTCATATTCGCCGATGATACTGACCCGATCTAAAAATACGGCCTTAACCGCATCTTGCCATGACCAAAGCGACAGGGGATAATAACTAAGTGGTTGGTAATCCGCGTTAAGCACCAGACAAGGATGCGAGCCGTTTACAACGGCCCCTGGAACAACGGCTTTGGGCAATGCCGGCATTTCATGTATCAAGCCCATATCGCTCTCCTGTTATGGGAGGTCAGTAGGGCCAATTGTCGTTTTGTGCGCGTATATCTGAAGGCGATTCTCCTATGCTTGGCTCTATTTATGCTGATTTTCAGGAGAATGACAAGAGTAGAGAGGTATTTGTTCAGGGCGGAATCATTAATCGTTAACATTGTCATTTTTTGTTTCAAATATCCACTTCTTCCGACTTCTTAGTTGTGTATCATATAACACAGGGACTATACACCAAGCTATTTTTGCCAATGCCATAACTTTAAAATTGTAGAGCTTTAGCATATATAAACTATTAAACTAATATATTAGTTTAATAGTTTATATATGTAAGAGAGTTGAGCGTAGAATTATCGTACTTCATTAAATGTTATTTTCCGGTTTTGACCAGGCGTCCAATGCGGCGGGCTAATTTTTTAAATATACGCCAGGGAGCCGCTGCCAGCTTTATTACCCGTCTGGCGCGCCGCCATCTAAGTCGCCGTTTTGGTTCGGTCTCGGGTTCTAACAAGCTGACAAAATCCGAGGCTACTTTTTCCCATGAATAATTTTTGGCATGTTTTACCGCCGTGTTGCGTTCCAACTCTAAGCAGGCGAGCGCCGCTAGTCGCAAATCTTCGTCCACAACCCCGGCTCCAGATCCCGGAATGATATCTATTGGCCCGCTGACTGGGTATCCTGCCACAGGTGTACCCGTGGCCATGGCTTCGATGATCACCAAACCGAATGTATCGGTTTTGCTTGGAAATACGAACACATCCGCATCGGCATAGTGTCGTGCCAATTCGGCACCGAATTTTGCACCGACAAATTCCGCCTTGCCTGCGTATTTTTTTTGTAAGGCGGTCAGGCTTGGCCCGTCGCCGATGACGACTTTGCTGCCGGGTAAATCCAGGGCGAGGAAGGTCTCGATATTTTTCTCAACGGCAACCCGGCCAACATTGATAAATACCGGGCGGGGCATGTCGGCATACATATCCTCTCCGCCTTCCAAACGAAGTTCGGGTTTGAACTGTGTCAAATCCACACCACGGGCCCAAACTGCCAAATTCTCAAAGCCTCGAGCTTGTAAAAACTTCATCATAGACGGTGTGGTTACCATGATACGGCCACAGGCATTGTGGAATGAGCGTACGAATTTGTAAGCAATGAAAATAGGGATAAACGGAAAGCGCGCATGGACATATTCCGGAAATTTGGTGTGGTAGGAGGTAGTAAACGGCATACCCCATTTTAGACACAAGGCTCGTGCCGCCCAACCGAGCGGCCCTTCCGTAGCAATATGCACGGCATCAGGGGCAAACATGACAAGGCGCCGCTCCACCTCGCGTTTGGGAAACAAGGAGATTTTAATGTCGGGATAGGTCGGCAAGGGTAAGGTCAAGAACCCGTCGCCAGGCGCGATAATTTCGACAATATGCCCGGCCTTGCGGCATTCTTCCACCGTTTTGGACAAGGTGCGCACCACCCCGTTCATCTGCGGTTCCCAAGCATCTGTAACCAGAAGAATTTTCATAATTTCCCAAAATACTTTGGGAGACTATAGAGGGTAATTCACCAACAACAATGAAAAACGGATATTACCGATAAGCCCCATTGGTCATATTGTGTACCAATTGTAGCTGGGTTTGATTGTTATTGAGGCGGGCGCGGTAAACCTCCATATTCTCCATGACCCGCTGGACATAATTGCGGGTCTCACTAAACGGGATGCTTTCGATCCAGTCTATGGGGTCAATTTGCCCGCGCCTGGGGTCGCCGTAAGCTTTATTCCATTTGCGCACACGCCCACCGCCAGCATTATAAGCGGCGGCGGCCATAATATAGGAGCCGTCAAATTCAACCAGTAAATCATTGATATGATGAGAGCCAAGTTTGGCGGCATATTCAGGATCGTCCGTGAGCCAGGCTTGTTGATAGGGCAGGCGGGCCTTGCGGGCTGTTGCCTTGGCAGTGGCATTGATCATTTGCATCAGGCCGTGGGCGCTGGCATGGGAGCGGGCTTTGGTGTTAAATTCGCTTTCTTGCCGGGCAATGGCCAGCACGAATGGGATGTCGAAATTGGACGAAAGTCCGATGATCACATCTGGCTTGGGGTAGCCCGATTCCGTCAACATGGTATCGAGCCTGCCAGCCTGTTTGGCGGCGCGAACGGATGGTTTCATATAACCGTATTTTTTGCCCAGTTGCGAAAGTTGCGTTAGCTCATGTGCCTGTTCAAAAATATCGTCAAGATGAAAAGAAAACTGATTAAAGCTACGTTCTGCCTGAATTTCGCCGAGCATATGCAGTGCGCGTATCAGTTCACGGTTATCGAAATCAATCCCGTCGGATGCGCCGACATTTTCGGCAGGCAGGTCGATAAAGGCAAAGCCTTGGTTAATGCGTTCGGACGCTAATTGCCCGTAATAGACATTGGGGTATTTTGCTGCATCCGCATAATAGGCGCGAGCATTTTGGCCGCCCATGGCTTCTGCCGCCCGCCCCATCCAGTAACTGGCCCGCCCGGTTGAAACCGGTAGAGACACACCATTTTTCAAAGTGGTGAAATGTTCCAGGGCCAGCTTCGGTTTGTTAAGTTTGGTCAATGCCAGCCAGCCAGCCAGAAATTCAGCATCGGCGAAATTTGCACCCGATGTTAGACCGTGGTGCAAGGTTAAATCATAGGCGTCCTGGTAGCGTTTTTTAGGGAGCGCCCAATAGATCATCCGCTTTTTTTCAATCCAGACCCGGTTTTTGCCTTGTTGCGTGCGTGCCGGGGTGGTGATTTTGAGAAGTGGTTCAAGCGCAGAAACTTCCGTGCGTTTGATGCGGCGCCAGCGAGCGCGCTCAAACAATAGGCCCGTATCTCCCTGCAATATAGCTGGTACGGATTTAACAGCCTTGTCCATACCCTTGCGATTGGCACCGACCCGCATACGAGCGTCCATCAATGCTCGGTCGGACGCGTTCATCATGGACGATAACCCGCCCGCGCTCCCGTAATAACGCCGCCCCAACCAAATCAAATGATCTGCACGGGCGGCATGGTCTTCGGGGGTCAGGCGGTGTTTATAGCGGCGGTATAATGTGCGTTGGCGGTCACGGGTTAATTTGGCATCGCGCCAAGCGGATCTAAGCCAGCGGTCTGCAATGTCGTTTTGTCCTTGTTTATAATAAGCGCGGGCCAGGGCGGCTCTACCTTCACCGGAAATTGGCTCAGCACCTTGAAACCAGCTTATTGTCTTGCGGGGTGATAAAGGACGGTCAAACAAATGTATTTCGGCTTTGGCGCGGATACGGGTCATGCGCGGCCAGTCTGATTGGGTTTGTGCGACTTTGGTCAGTAACTTCATGGACACATAAGGGTCATCGACAGCCTGACGCCAGTCGAGAATGTTTTGGGCAGTCGGGTCGCTAATACGCCGCTTATATCGTTCGACATTGTCCCATTTTCTCTGGTCGGCGGCGCGCATGCCTTGTCTGAAATTATTAGCGTCATGCTTGGTCAGGAGCGCGGATGTATGGGGAACGGTGGGTTTGATACGCGGCGTAGGCGTGGTTGTATTTGCCGTAGCATGAGCCGTAAACATACCCACCAAGACAAAACCAAGTAAAATTTTCCAAGCGCTTTTTACTAAATTTGCTGTATTCCAACGATAAATCATATGTTATTTTAACCCTGGCCTTGCTTTAAGCAAGAAAAGAAAGCTATGACGCCATATTATAGCTATAATATGGTTTAGTGTCTCATACTTTATGAACACTTAACAATGCTAGAGATAAAAACGTAAAGGCGAAAAAATGATATCCGGTTCCCTCACAGCTTTGGTTACACCGTTTAAAGATGAAAAGGTCGATGCCGATGCCTATCAGGCATTTGTCGATTGGCAAATCCGCTCTGGCACAAATGGTCTGGTGCCGTGTGGTACGACCGGAGAAGCCTCGACTTTACGCAATACGGAACATGTGCATGCCATTGATTTATGTGTGCAAGCCGCAGATGGGCGTGTGCCAGTGATTGCCGGTATCGGCTCTAACAATACGGCAGAAGCCATATATATGGCACGCGAAGCGCAAAAATGCGGCGTGGATGCGGTGTTGGCGGTCGCTCCTTACTATAATAAACCGGGGCAAGAGGGGATATTCCAGCATTTTCAGGCCATCGCAAATGCCATTGATATTGATATTATCCTGTACAACATCCCCGGACGTAGCATTGTGGATATAAGCTTGGAGACAATGGGGCGGCTAGCGGAAATCCCCAATATTACCGGACTTAAAGACGCCACATCCGATTTGTCGCGGGTGTCCGATTACAAAGCCGTGTGCGGTGCGGATTTTATCCAGCTTTCCGGCGATGACCCCACCGCATTGGCCCATTGGGCCCACGGGGGTTCGGGATGTATCTCGGTGGCCTCCAATATTGCGCCGGCCCAATGTGCGCAGTTACATAAATTATGTGCGGACGGGGAATTTGGCAAAGCGAGAATTTTACACGAAAAACTTGACCGCTTGTTCAAGGATTTGTTCTTGGATGCCAGCCCGGCCCCGACTAAATATGCGCTAAACTTGTTGGGTAAAATGCAGCCCGATGTGCGTTTGCCAATTACATCATGTCGCCAAAGCACCAAAGATGCGGTTGTTGCTGCCATGAAAATGGCAGGCATAGACATCTAATCATGGCCCGCAAGCAAAGACCTGCCCACCATAGCAAAGCCATAGCCGAGAACCGCCGGGCGCGCTATGAATACGCCATTGAGGAGACCTTTGAGGCCGGGATTATGCTGGTCGGGACGGAGGTCAAAGCCTTGCGGCTCGGTCATGCCAATATCGCGGAGAGCTATGCGGCGGTGGAGGGCACGGAAATTTTTCTGATCAATGCGACTATCCCGATTTATGAACCGGCGAGCCAGTTCAACCACAAAACCACAAGGCCGCGTAAATTGCTGCTGAAACGCCGCGAAATTAACAAATTGATGGGCGCGGTTCAGCGCAAAGGGCGCACACTTGTGCCGCTCAAACTGTATTTTGACAAAAAAGGTTTGGCCAAACTTTTGCTGGGTATTGGTGTGGGTAAGAAAAATATCGACAAACGCCAGACCCAAAAAAACCGCGACTGGAACCGCCAAAAAGCCCGCGTTATGAAAGCCCATTCATGAAAAGAGGGGGTTAGGGTCTGTGGGCATTTATATTGCTTTGGGGGCGAACCAAGAGGCCAAATATGGCGGGCAGGTTTGCGTTCCGGCGCAGACATTTAGACATGTGCTGGATTTGCTTGGCGGTGAGATGAAAATCATGGCGGTCTCAAATTTATGGCAAAGCCCGGCCTGGCCTGATCCTGAAGCCCAAGCCCCTTATATAAATGCGGTGATCGAGGTGGAGACAAAGCACGAGCCTTTGGAATTGCTCGGAGTTCTTAAACACACAGAAATGACTTTTGGACGGACGCAAACCGTGCGTAATGCGGCCCGACCACTGGACTTGGACATTTTGGATTATAATGGAAAAATTTTGGAGAGCGAAGCTTTGACATTGCCTCATCCGCGAATGCTAGAGCGTCCGTTCGTGCTATTTCCATTGGCAGAAATCGCGCCTGATTGGCATGACCCCGTAAAAAACCGCGCACTCCATGACTGGAGCGCACGGCTTTCACTAAACGAGGTTGCGCCAATGCGGCGACTTGAACCCTTATTTCAACGTATAAACCAGTGACCCACGGGTGATGGTGTCGGTGTTTTCTACGCCGAGCGGTACGTCCGTATGGTGGTCAATGCGAAAACTGAACCGGGCAGCGAGATTGCCAGCCAGGTGGGCGGTAACGCCGATTTCGTTCCAGATATAGGTGTCGCTTTTTGACCATACCACTTCTGAATTGTTGAACATGCTGACCGCATCGCTGAATTTGTAATCAAATTTAGATGCGCTGCGTAAGGCAAATTCATCTTGCGTGAAGCTGGGGATGTTCCCGCTTTGGCGTGCTTTTTGCGAACGGTAACCCGCGCCAGCTTCTACCGTCCATTTTACCGGGTCAGGCTCAATCACCTGATAACCAAGACCCGTGCCGATAAAGCTTTCTTGTTTGAACGGCCCAAAATTATCCGTGAGGTAATTAACATTCGCATAGGCAAATAAGCGCTCATTGATTTGGCGATCGATTTTATAGCCAATATACCAGCGGTTTTTATTATCAACGCCGTTGGCTTTGCCCAAGTCATATGTAGTGTCGAAATTGTGCGTCCACAGGCCATGTTTTTTGGAAAGACGCAAGGCGACACCAATATCCGTAGTGCTGGTGTTGCCCGAGGTGGTCGAGCCGGATACCGAGGCTTCGCCGCTCCAGGTTTTGTTGCCGTCTTCTGCAAATGCAAAAGCCGGGAATAACAGGCAAGCGGATGTTATGAGGAGTGTTTTTTTCATGGCTATTCCTTTATAAGTTGTACTTGGACTAACAACTGGATTGTGGTTAATTTTAGATGAATGTTTGCGTTGTGTGCATAAAAAAACCCGGCATCAGAGCCGGGGTTTTCTAAAATATAAGAATGCGGATTATCTATATTTGCGCTCGCCGTTTTCGTAATATTCCATACGGGTGGCAGGGTCGTAGAAATAATAACGGCCCGTATTTTGGTCGAAAAATTGGCGTTTATTTATCGTTTGACCCTGAGTATGGCCCTGAACGACAGGAGCATTCTGTTGGCGACTATAATCGTGATTATAGTTTCTGTTTTGCGGCCTGGCCCCGCACCCGCCGTCTTCGCGGCAACCCGCATAGGCACCACCAGCACCACCGATAACCGCGCCAATCAGCGCACCGGACTGGCCGTCGCCGTCGCCTGCATTATTGCCGATAATGGCTCCAGCAGCCGCGCCAGCCAGCGCACCAACTGCGCCTTTTTTCAGAGCATTGTTGTTGCCGTTTGTGGTCTCGCACCCTGCAAGGGCCAAAACACCTGATAGCGCGACAATCGTCACCAAAGCTTTGCGTTTCAAATTTATCATGATAATCTCTTTCTATTGGTTAGCGTCAAAACTCAACCCCTCCGCAAGCACACTAACGCGCACAAAATGAACGGGACATAAACCGTGCATTAAAAAATGTTCATAAATAGCAGAATTCAAACTTCTAACTTCTGGCTTTATGTTCCAACTTCAGGTTTTCGATTATTTGTCAACCGGGCAAAATAACGCATTGCCTTTTGTGTTGTCAGGGATTAGTTTGTCCGGGAAATCTGCACTGGATGGGAATCATCTTTTGTGCGTAAATATGGTGGAAGAGCGAGCATGACAGACGGCCTGCAATTTATTGTTTTCGGCACCGTTAATTCCGCCAGTTCTAGCGTTCAGGCAGCCTTTTTGCTCGAATACCTACCCGTGGTCATGCTCTTCGCTATTGGCCTCGTCATTTCTCTGGCGTTTTTGGTCATGGCCAAGATATTTGCACCGTCCAGCCCAGACGCGGAAAAAATCTCGACCTATGAATGCGGGTTTAATGCCTTTGACGATTCGCGCATGAAATTTGATGTGCGGTTTTATCTGGTGGCTATATTGTTCATTATCTTTGACATCGAAGTGGCGTTTTTGTTTCCGTGGGCCGTGTCAATTGACAAAATCGGGGTGTATGGCTGGGCTGTTGTCATGATATTCCTGTTTGAGCTGGCCGTTGGCCTGGCTTATGCTTGGAAGAAGGGAGCCCTGGACTGGGAGTAATCCGAAAGGATTATCACGGGGGTTATATATGTCACAAATAATTGTAAACGAAACACCCACATACGACCCGACCAAGCACGACCCGTTTTACGACGGGCTGTCGGATCAGCTGGCCGACAAAGGTTTTTTGGTGGCTCCGGCGGATAGTCTAATCACCTGGGCCAGGTCTGGTTCTCTCATGTGGATGACATTTGGGCTGGCCTGTTGCGCGGTCGAAATGATGCAGTCTGCCATGCCGCGTTATGATGTGGAGCGGTTCGGGTTTGCGCCCAGAGGTTCACCCCGCCAAAGTGATGTGATGATTGTGGCGGGAACCTTGACCAATAAAATGGCACCGGCTCTGCGCAAGGTTTATGACCAAATGCCGTTCCCGCGTTATGTGATCTCTATGGGGTCATGCGCCAACGGCGGCGGCTATTATCATTATTCCTACGCCGTGGTGCGCGGTTGTGACCGGATTGTCCCGGTGGATATATATGTGCCCGGCTGTCCGCCAACCGCCGAGGCCTTGGTCTACGGGATTTTGCAACTCCAGAAGAAAATTCACCGCGAAGGTAATATTGAGCGCTAAATATGAGCAATGATCTTGAAAATCTCAAAGACCATATCCTAAGCGCACTGGATAGTTCGCTCAATGGCGCGAGCATCACAAACGGCGAATTGACCCTGGATGCGCGGCGCGAGGATATTGTTGATACCATCACGTTTTTGCGGGATGATGCGGTGTGTAAATTCACCACACTCATCGACATTTGCGGCGTCGATTATCCGGGTCGCGAGCGCCGTTTCGAGGTCGTCTATCATTTGCTATCCATGCAGCTCAACCACCGTATCCGCGTCAAAGTCACCACCGGCGCAGACACCCCCGTCCACACTATGATCGGCGTGTACCCGGCGGCCAACTGGTTCGAGCGCGAAGCTTTTGATATGTACGGCATAGCTTTCGACGAACACCCGGATTTACGCAGGCTACTCACGGATTACGGTTTCGAAGGCCACCCCCTACGCAAAGATTTCCCCCTGACAGGTTTCGTAGAAGTCCGCTACGACGAAGAACGCAAATCGGTAATATACGAAGCGGTAAATCTGCCCCAAGAATTCCGGGACTTTGATTTCATGTCTCCGTGGGAAGGGGCCAAATACACTAAGTCTCAAGAAAAGACTGAAGAGGGGGCGGAGTGATGACTAACCAAACCCAAACTTCCACTCAAGATCTTGACAGGAAATTCACCATCAATTCCCCCCTTTCTGTCATCCCGGGCTTGACCCGGGACCTCGGACTTGCCGCAAACTATGAGGTCCCGGCTCTGCGCCGCGCCCTGAAGGAAGTGCCCTTGGGGTGCAAGGGCGGCTTGGACGGGATGACAATAAAAAAGAGTTTGTTAGGGGATATCCATGCCTGATCTTGAACAAATCGACGACCGCAAGTTTACAATAAACTTCGGCCCGCAGCATCCTGCGGCGCATGGTGTGCTTCGCCTTGTGCTTGAGCTTGAGGGTGAAGTGGTTGAGCGGGTGGATCCGCATATTGGGCTTTTGCACCGGGGTACGGAAAAGCTGATTGAGCACAAGACTTATATGCAGGCTATTCCGTATTTTGACCGGCTCGACTATGTGGCGCCCATGAACCAGGAGCATGCGTTTTGCATGGCGATTGAGAAATTGATGGGCGTGGAAGTGCCGCGCCGGGCGCAATTCTTGCGGGTTTTGTGGTCGGAAGTTGGCCGGATTTTGTCGCATATTTTAAATGTGACCACCCAGGCTATGGACGTGGGCGCATTGACGCCGCCTGTCTGGGGTTTTGAAGAACGCGAAAAGCTGATGGTGTTTTATGAGCGCGTGTCTGGCTCGCGCCTCCATGCGGCCTATTTTCGGGTCGGCGGTGTGCGCCAGGACATGCCAGAGGGTCTGGCTGACGATATGCGCGACTGGTGCAAACAATTCCCCCAGAAGATGCGCGATATTGAAACTCTGCTGACCGACAACCGGATTTTCAAACAGCGCAATGTCGATATTGGCGTTGTCTCCAAGCAAGATGCGCTGGACTGGGGTTTTAGCGGCGTCATGGTACGCGGTTCCGGCATGGCCTGGGATTTGCGCCGCGCCCAGCCCTATGAGGTTTATAACGAGCTTGAATTTAAAATCCCCCTCGGCAAGAACGGTGATTGCTATGACCGTTATTTGTGCCGCATGGAAGAAATGTATGAGAGCGTTAAAATTATCGAGCAATGCCTGGACATGATGCCCGAAGGCCCGGTTCTGTCGGATAACCACAAAGTCACACCGCCGCGCCGTGCTGACATGAAACAAGACATGGAAGCGCTGATCCAGCATTTCAAACTGTACACTGAGGGTTTTAAAGTCCCGGCGGGCGAGGTTTACACCGCTATCGAAGCCCCCAAGGGCGAGTTCGGGGTGTTTCTGGTCTCGGACGGGAGCAACAAACCATATCGTTGCAAAATCCGCGCACCGGGTTTCGCCCATCTCCAAGCCATGGATTTTCTCAACAGAGGCCATATGCTAGCCGACGTCTCGGCCATTCTAGGCTCGCTGGATATAGTGTTCGGGGAGGTTGACCGATGAGTGCCAGAAGACTTGCCAAGGAGCAGCCGGACAGTTTTGCGCTGTCTGCGGCGTCCAAAAAAGAAATTGGTATTTGGATAAAGAAATATCCCAAAGGTCGGCAAGCGTCTGCGCTTATTCCGGGGCTTTGGATTGTCCAGAAACAAGCCGGTGGCTGGTTGCCTGCGCCTGCGCTTGAAGCGGTGGCCGCGCATTTGGACATGCCTTATATGCGCGTTTACGAAGTGGCGACATTTTACACCATGTTCAATCTCGCGCCCGTGGGTGAACATCATGTGCAACTTTGCGGCACAACGCCGTGCTGGTTGCGCGGAGCCGGGGATTTGAAGAAGGTTTGCGAGAAGAAAATCGGGCCTAAGGGTTCTGTAAGTGCCGACGGTAAATTTAGCTGGATAGAGGTCGAGTGCCTGGGTGCGTGTGCCAATGCGCCTATGATACAAATTAGCAATGCGGCTGGTGATGATTATTACGAAGATTTGGACGTGGATAATTTTGAAACCCTGCTAGACGATTTGGCGGCGGGCCGCAAGGTTAAGCCGGGGCCGCAAAATACGCGCCATACCTCCGAGCCTATCACAGGTGCAGTAACCCTAAACACCAAAGGTTTTTATAATAAAGTAAAGCAAAAGAAATTGCCGAATTCGGGTAAAGCCAAGGTGGGGGCAAAATGATGGTTGAACTTTTACAAAAGAATAACCTTGTTTTTTCCTTCCTCCGTTTTCTACGGGGGAAGTGCCGGAGCTCTTGCGGAGGCGATGGGGGCGCCGCTCTTGCGGCCTTGCGAAGCAAAGTGGACGACGAAAATTCAGAAGCGCACAAAAGGTGCGCGCCCCCATCCCCCCTCCGGGGTACTTCCCCCGTGAAAAACGGAGGAAGGAGAAATTACACTGATTCCAATTATTTGCTGAATGCGCTAATCCACCCTACAAGGTTCTCATTGCTCCTATTGAGAGGTACCCATGGTTGAATTGCTCCAAGACAAAGACCGGATTTTTACTAATCTTTATGGCTTGCAGGACTGGAGGCTTGAGGCTGCTATGAAGCGTGGGGCTTGGCTCGGCACCAAGGAAATATTAGAGCAAGGCCGCGACTGGATTATTGATAATATGAAAGCGTCTGGCTTGCGCGGGCGCGGCGGGGCCGGGTTCCCGACCGGCTTGAAGTGGTCATTTATGCCCAAGGACGTCACCAATCGCCCCCACTATCTGGTGGTTAATGCCGACGAGAGCGAGCCGGGTACGTGTAAAGACCGCGAAATGCTGCGCCACGATCCGCATTTATTGCTTGAGGGGTGTTTGGTCGCGTCTTTCGCTATGCAAGCCCATGCTTGTTATATCTATCTGCGCGGCGAATATGTCCAAGAACGCCAGCGTGTGCAAGCCGCCATTGATCAGGCTTATGCGGCGGGACTTTTGGGCAAAAATGCTTGTGGTTCAGGCTATGATTTTGATGTTTATATGCACCACGGAGCTGGCGCTTATATTTGCGGTGAGGAAACCGCTTTGCTGGAGAGCCTGGAGGGCAAAAAAGGCCAGCCGCGCTTGAAGCCGCCGTTCCCGGCCAATGCAGGTTTGTATGGTTGCCCAACCACCGTCAATAATGTCGAGAGCATTGCCGTTGGCCCGACCATTCTGCGCCGGGGTGCCGCTTGGTTTAAATCCTTTGGCCGCGATAATAATGCGGGCACCAAGGTGTTTTGTATCTCCGGCCATGTCAATGCGCCGTGTAATGTGGAGGAGGCTTTGTCCATCCCCATGAAAACTCTTATTGAGGAGTATGCGGGCGGGGTGCGCGGCGGCTGGGATAATCTTAAATGCGTCATTCCGGGCGGCTCAAGCGTGCCGTTATTGCCACGGGAAATATGCGACGATGTGCTGATGGATTTTGATGCGCTGTCGGCGGTTAAATCCGGGCTGGGGACTGCGGGCATGATTGTCATGGATAAATCCACCGACGTGGTGGCGGCGATTGCGCGGCTGAGCTATTTTTATAAGCACGAAAGCTGCGGCCAGTGTACGCCGTGCCGCGAAGGTACGGGCTGGATGTGGCGGGTCATGGAACGCATGGTCACGGGCGAAGCCGAAACACGCGAAATCGACATGTTGCTGGATGTGAGCAAGCAAATCGAAGGCCACACAATTTGTGCATTAGGCGATGCGGCCGCTTGGCCCATACAAGGTTTAATCCGGCATTTCCGGCCTGAAATTGAAGAGCGGATAAATAATTATCGGGCGAGTAAGCCCGTGTTCGTTTCGCAAGTGGCGGCGGAGTAGGGTGATGAAAATAACTAAGCCGAATTTAATAGATATCAAGCTCTTCGGTTCTGGTGTTTTCAGTCGCCGAGGAACCGGATCAGGTGCTGGCGCAAAGTCCTTCATGGGTAACGACGTATCTATGGATGGACACCTTTGGGCAACTTTTAGGATTGAAAAGAAAGATTTAGAGACTTTGTGGTCAGGAGGGGAGTTTGATAATGATTTTTTTACAGGGTTTAAAGTCATTAAATCCGATTTTTATTCCAGTGAAAATGATTCGTTTTTTGATAAACCTCAACTTTATTTGGGTGCCTATAAAGTTAAATCATTCCTTTCGGTAAGATGGTGTGGGTTTTGTAAAGTAATGTACAAATCAAATGAAGTCATGATGGGGTTTTTCCCAATGAGGAATATTCGAGAGCTAGGCGAAAGAATTGAAGAAGTATTCGATGGAAAACTGCATTTTCATGAAAACTTCGAAATTGCGTTGCAAAATGGTGAGACATGACTGACCTTAGAAAAGTAAACATAGATGGCGCAGAGCTTGAGGTGCCGGGGGATTATACCTTGATGCAGGCTTGTGAGCAGGCCGGGGCCGAGATCCCTCGGTTTTGCTATCATGAACGGTTGTCTGTGGCGGGCAATTGCCGTATGTGTCTGGTTGAATGGGTCGGTGCGCCCAAGCCGCAAGCCAGTTGTGCTTTGCAGGTCAAGGATTTGCGCCCGAACCGCGACGGGTCTCCGGCCAATATTTTGACATCCAGCGAAACCGTCAAGAAAGCCCGCGAGGGTGTGATGGAATTCCTGCTGATAAATCACCCGCTGGACTGCCCAATTTGTGATCAGGGCGGTGAATGTGATCTCCAAGACCAGGCTATGGGGTATGGCCGGGTTGGTTCGCGTTTTGATATGAACAAACGGGCCGTTGACGACAAATATATGGGGCCGTTAGTGGCTACCGTTATGACCCGCTGTATCCAGTGTACGCGCTGTGTCCGGTTTATCACCGAGGTTGCAGGTGTGTCGGAAATCGGTTTGGCGTCGCGGGGCGAGGACGCGGAGATTACGACGTATCTGGAGAAATCACTGACCTCCGAAATGTCCGGCAATATTATTGATTTGTGCCCGGTCGGGGCGCTGACCTCCAAGCCCTATGCGTTTAATGCGCGGCCCTGGGAGTTGGAACCGACCGAGAGCATTGATGTGATGGACGCGGTTGGCAGCAATATCCGCATTGATAGCCGGGGCGGGCGGGTGCTCCGCATTGTGCCGGTGATCAACGACGACATCAATGAGGAATGGATTTCCGACAAGGCCCGTTTTGTTTGGGACGGTCTGGGTCGCCAGCGCCTTGATCGGCCTTATGTGCGTAAAGATGGACAATTAACGCCCGCGTCATGGGACGAAGCTTTGGCGGTCGTGGCGGACAAACTTGGCGGTGATCCTGAAAGCATTGCCGCGATTGCCGGGGATTTGGCTTGTACCGAGAGCATGAAAGCCCTGAACGATTTGATGGACGGGCTTGGGGTCAAGAACATTGATTGTCGCCAGGACGGTGCGCCGCTCGGAGAAGGCCCGCGCCAGGAATACCTGATGAACACGACCATTGCCGGGATTGAGCAGGCGGATGCCTTGCTCATCGTCGGTTCCAATGTGCGCCATGAAGCGGCTTTGGTGAATGCCCGTATCCGCAAGACGTGGATACATTCGGATTTGGAAATTGGCATGGTCGGTGTGCCTTATGATTTGACCTATGTCTATGATCATCTGGGCGAAACGGCAGATGCCTTAGAGACGCTTCTGAAGTCAACAAAAGGTTTTGCGCGCAAATTAAAATCTGCGAAAAATCCGATGATTTTGATCGGACAGGGCGCGCTTACCCGCAAAGACGGGGCGCAGATACTGCGCTTGTGCGGGAAAATTGCTGATAAATTTGGCATGGTGCGGGAAGGCTGGAACGGCTGGAATGTGTTGCACACTGCGGCGGCGCGTGTGGCTGGCCTTGATATGGGTTTTGTGCCCTGCAAGGGTGGTCGCGGCTTGGCCGGGATATTGGCGGGTGCCAAAGACGGCTCGGTCAAGACGATTTATAATCTCGGCGCGGACGAAATAAATGAAGATTTGTTCGGGGACGCCTTTGTGATCTACCAAGGCAGTCACGGCGATGCGGGCGCGCACCGCGCAGATGTGATTTTGCCGGGCTGTGCCTATACGGAAAAAGACGCGCTTTGGGTCAACACCGAGGGCCGCGTACAAATGGGCTTTGCCGCCGTACCGCCAAAGGGCGATGCCAAGACCGACTGGAAAATCATCCGGGCCTTGTCGGAGCTTTGTGGTCGGACATTGCCCTATGACGATATTGATGCTTTGCGCAAGAAACTGTTCACGGATCATCCGACATTCTCTGGCTTGAACCATGCGCCCGGTGCAGAGGGGGCAGCAGATTTTGCGCCCGCAAAACTGGGCGCGGCGGGCAAACCGCTCAAGGCACCGCTTAAATCCGCTATAGGTGATTTCTACTTTACCAATCCGGTGGCCCGTGCCAGCCAAGTGATGGCGCAATGCTCGACGGAGTGTGCACCCATCATGGAGGCCGCAGAATGATAGAATTATTTGGCATGGAATGGCCATGGCTGGTGTGGAAGCTGGTGCAAATCATCCTGTTTGTGGTCGTGCTTCTGGTCGGGTTGGCGTTTTTACTGCTTATGGACCGCAAGGTCTGGGCCGCCGTACAATTGCGCCGTGGCCCCAATGTGGTTGGCCCGTTCGGGCTGTTGCAGTCCTTTGCCGATTTTTTGAAATTCGTGTTCAAGGAAATAATTATTCCAGCAGGTTCAGACAAAATCCTGTTTGTATTGGCCCCAATCATCACTCTGGTCACGGCTTTTGGCGTCTGGGCGGTGATACCCGCCGCGCCGGGTTGGGTCATGTCCAACCTTAATCTTGGCGTTTTGTATATTTTGGCAATTTCCTCACTAGGGGTGTACGGGATTATCATTGGTGGTTGGGCGTCGAACTCGAAATATCCATTTTTGGGGGCCTTACGTTCCACGGCGCAAATGATCTCTTATGAGGTCTCCATTGGTTTTATTCTGATTACGGTTCTCTTGCTGGTCGGCTCATTAAACTTGACCGATATTGTCAATGCCCAAGCAGGCGGGTTTTGGAACTGGCACGCTTTCATGCTTGACTTTAGTGATCCTAAATCACTTATTTTGTTTCCGGTGATGTTTTATATGTTCGTGCTGTTCTTTATTTCGGCGCTGGCCGAGACCAACCGCCCGCCGTTTGATTTGCCCGAAGCCGAAAGCGAGCTGGTAGCTGGTTATCAGGTCGAATATTCATCTACCCCCTACCTTCTGTTTATGATCGGGGAGTATCTCAATATCGTGCTGATGTGCGCTATGTTGACGGTTATGTTCCTTGGTGGCTGGCACGCACCACTTGATATTGGTGGTGGGTTCATCCCGCCGATTTTCTGGTTCGTGGGCAAAGTTGTGTTCATGTTTTTCCTGTTTGCCATGGTCAAGGCCATCGTGCCGCGTTACCGCTATGACCAGTTAATGCGGCTCGGCTGGAAAGTGTTCTTGCCGACGTCTCTGGTGGCAATTGTTATTGTGTCGACCTATGTGATGATGTTCGGCCGCCCATATATGAGCATGACAGTGGGAGTTGGCTAGATGACCCGGATTAAACAATTTATCAAAGCGGCGCTGTTCCTTGAGTTTATCAAGGCGTTTATGCTGGCGATGAAATATTTTTTCGCCAAGAAACCGACAATCAATTACCCGTTTGAAAAAGGCCCGTTGTCGCCCCGTTTTCGCGGCGAACATGCCTTGCGCCGTTATGCCAACGGCGAAGAACGCTGTATTGCTTGTAAACTGTGTGAAGCCATTTGCCCGGCCCAAGCCATCATCATCGAAGCCGAGCCACGCGACGACGGTTCGCGCCGCACCACGCGTTATGATATTGATATGACCAAATGTATTTATTGCGGTCTGTGTCAGGAAGCCTGTCCGGTTGATGCCATTGTCGAGGGGCCAAATTTTGAATATGCCACCGAGAGCCGCGAAGAATTATATTACGACAAAGAAAGATTGCTAGCTAACGGCGACCGTTGGGAAAGCGCTATTGCCATGAATTTGAAAAAGGACGCACCCTATAGATAGGGGGAGGTATGAATATGTCTGTAGAAATGTTACCGGGCTTGGCCTTTTATATTCTTTCTGCCACGGCAGTGGGCATGGCATTTATGGTGATTGCGTCGCGTAATCCTGTGCATTCTGTTGTATTTTTAATCGGGACGTTTTTTGCCAGCGCCGGATTGTTTGTGCTACTGGGGGCGGAGTTTTTGGCGCTGCTTTTGATCATGGTTTATGTGGGGGCTGTGGCTGTATTGTTCATGTTTGTAGTCATGATGCTGGATGTGGATTTCGTCGAAATGAAGCAGGGGTTTTTGCAATACTTGCCCATTGGCGGCGTGGTTGCCTGCATACTTTTGGCCGAGATGATTTTGCTCGGGGCGGCTTCATTGGTCAATCCTGGCGCAGGTGTGAAATTTGCCGAGGACGGCACGTCAAATATCGAGGCTATCGGTAATGTTCTCTATACGGAATATGCATTTTTCTTTGAAGCGGTCGGCTTGATATTGCTGTTGGCTATGGTCGGGGCAATCGTCCTGACCTTGCGCAAACGGGACGGTGTCAAGACACAAAATATTTCCGAACAAATCGCCCGCACCCGCGAGGGCGGTGTCGAGCTTGTTGATATTAAGCCTGGTGAAGGGATCGGATCATGAGCATAGGACTTGAAATAGGTCTGGCGCATTATTTGGTGGTGGCGGCCATGTTGTTCACCATTGGTGTGTTCGGGATTTTCGTCAACCGCAAAAACGTCATTATTATTATGATGAGCATCGAGCTTATCCTGTTGGCGGTCAACATCAACTTTGTCGCGTTTTCGGCGCATATGGGCGATATTTCCGGGCAGGTTTTTGCCATGTTTATCCTCACCGTAGCCGCCGCCGAAGCCGCCATTGGGCTGGCTATTCTAGTGGTGTATTTCCGTAATCGCGGCAATATTGCCGTCGAAGATATCAATATGATGAAGGGGTAGGGAACTTAAAATGCTCTATACAATTATACTATTTGCCCCGCTGATTGGTGCGCTTCTTGCCGGACTTTTAGGACGGCGTATTGGTGATATGACCGCGCAAATCGTCACGACAGGATTGTTGTTGCTGTCTGCCGTTTTGTCATGGTTTGCTTTTGTCCAGGTTGGTTACGGCGGCGAGACCCAAGAAATAAACTTGTTCCGTTGGATAGATGTCGGGGATTTCAAAGCCAACTGGGCTTTGAAGATTGATACGCTTACGGCGATAATGCTGGTGGTGATCACCACGGTTTCCGCGCTGGTGCATGTGTATTCCTGGGGTTATATGAAAGACGATCCGGGCAAGGCGCGGTTCTTCTCCTATTTGTCTTATTTCACCTTTGCCATGCTGGTATTGGTGACGTCAAACAACTTTATCCAGCTGTTCTTTGGCTGGGAAGGTGTCGGGGTTGCGTCTTATTTGTTGATCGGGTTTTGGTATAAAAAACCTTCGGCCAACGCCGCCGCTATCAAGGCTTTTGTCACAAACAGAGTTGGTGATGTAGGCTTGGCTCTGGGCATTATGGCTATTTATTTAATCTTTGGTTCGGTCAATTTCGACGAAGTGTTCGCGCAAGTCCCCGATAAAAAAGACCTGGTTGTGCCGTTTTTGGGCATGAAATTGGGCGCAATAGAACTCATCGCCGGGCTTCTCTTTATTGGCGCTATGGGCAAGTCTGCACAATTTATTCTGCATGTCTGGTTGCCGGACGCCATGGAAGGCCCAACCCCCGTCTCGGCCCTTATCCACGCCGCGACTATGGTCACGGCGGGTGTGTTTTTGGTCTGCCGCGCCGCGCCCATATATGAAGCTGCACCTTTTGTTTCGGGGATTGTCACCATCATTGGTGCATTTACCGCGCTGTTTGCCGCGACCATTGGCTTGGTGCAAAACGACATCAAGCGGGTCATAGCGTTTTCGACATGCTCCCAGCTTGGCTATATGTTTTTTGCCGCCGGGATCGGAGCTTATGACGCGGCCATGTTCCATTTGTTCACGCACGCGTTTTTCAAAGCCCTGTTGTTCTTGTGTGCGGGTTCGGTGATTGTTGCCTTGCACCACGAACAGGACATGCGCAAAATGGGGGGCATCTACAAGCTTGTCCCGGTTACTTATATTTTGATGATTATTGGGACACTGGCGCTTACCGGGGTTGGTATTCCGGGGCTTGGTGGTTTTGCCGGGTTTTATTCCAAGGACGCGATTATTGAAGCGGCTTATGCTGCCGGATCTGCCGGGCATAATGCGCCGGCGGTATTTGCATTTTGGGCCGGGTTAGCGGCGGCGGCTATGACGTCGTTTTATTCCTGGCGTCTGATCTTCATGACATTCCACGGCAAGTTTAGGGGTGATAAGGAAACACTGAAACACGCCCACGAAAGCCCGTTTAATATGACCATACCTTTGGTCATTCTGGCCGTTGGTTCCGTGCTTGCGGGTGTGATTTTTTATGACCAGTTTATGCTTTATAAGGACACCGGGTTTTGGGGCGTAGCCTTGCCGGAAGGCCACGGTAAACATAAATTCCCGCTTTGGGTTTTATGGGCACCTGTCGCGGTGACATTTGCCGGGTTCATTTTGGCTTGGTCTATGTATATCCGAGCAAATGGTACCGAGAAACGCATCGCGGCTCAAGCCAATGGGGGAGGCGAGATTTTCTATAAATTCCTGCTCAACAAATGGTATATTGACGAACTTTACGAAGCGACGATCGTGCGCGGAACGCGCAAGCTTGGTGATATATTCTGGAAGATCGGTGATATTAAAATCATCGACAGGTTCGGCCCCGACGGTTTTGCCGCTGCGGCTTTGGCCGGGGGTAAGAAATTGTCTAAACTTCAAAGCGGGTATTTATTCCACTATGCCTTTGTCATGTTACTTGGGCTGGCGGGCATTATCGCCTATGTGTCCGTGAAAGCGGTGGGGTAAGACATGTTTAAAGGTGTTCCCATTCTAACGATTATCACGTTCATCCCGTTGCTTGCGGCGGTATTTTTGATGATTATGTCGCGGCTCGCACCCGCAGAGGGCAAAGCCCAGATCGCCAAAAATGCGCCCCGTGTAGCTTTGGTGACAACACTGGCCGTACTTGGCCTCAGCCTGTTGCTGGTCTTAAACTTTGACACGACAACGGCTGATTTTCAATTTGTTGAAAATGTTGCCTGGCTCGGCGGCGGTATCAATTACCGCATGGGCGTGGACGGAATTTCTATCTTGTTTGTTTTGCTGACGGCATTTTTGACGCCGCTTTGTATTATCGCCAGCACCAAATCTGTGAAGTCGCGGATGCTGGAATATATGGTAGCGTTTTTGATTTTGGAAACTCTGATGATCGGTGTGTTTTGTGCGCTGGATATGGTGCTGTTTTACATTTTCTTTGAGGGTGTTTTGCTGCCCATGTTTATCATTATCGGAGTTTGGGGCGGCAAAGATAAGGTCTATGCGGCTTATAAATTCTTTCTCTATACCTTGCTTGGCTCGGTGTTGATGCTGGCGGCCATGTTGTGGCTGTATTATTATTCCGGGCAGGTTTTGGGGGCAGGTAATGCCACTACGGACATAGCCCAACTGGCCAAATTGGATATACCGCTCGGCGCACAGACCTGGCTCTGGCTGGCGTTTTTCGCGTCCTTTGCGGTGAAAATGCCTATGTGGCCGGTGCATACCTGGCTCCCCGATGCCCACGTTCAGGCCCCTACGGCTGGCTCGGTTATTCTGGCGGGCATATTACTAAAGCTTGGCGGGTATGGTTTCTTGCGCTTCTCGCTGCCGTTTTTTCCGGACGCTTCGCAATATTTCGCGCCCTTGGTTTTCTGGCTCAGTGTGATCGGGATTATTTATACGTCCCTGGTGGCTTACCGACAAACCGATATGAAAAAACTGATCGCTTATTCCTCGGTCGCCCATATGGGTTTTGTGACCATGGGGATTTTCGCGCTTAACGTGCAAGGCTTGCAAGGGGCGCTGTTTCAGATGATTTCTCACGGGATTATTTCCGGCGCATTATTCTTTGCGGTCGGGATTATTTACGACCGTATGCACACCCGCGAAATTGCGTTTTACGGCGGCATTGTCAAATACATGCCCATGTATGCGGCGGTGTTTATGTTGTTCACCATGGCCAATGTAGGTCTGCCGGGCACGTCCGGGTTTGTCGGGGAAATCCTGACTATGGTCGGGGCTTATCAGGTCAATCCGTGGATTGCATTTGGGGCTGCGATGGGCATGATATTGTCAGCAGTCTATGCGCTTAACCTCTACCGCGAAGTGGTGTTCGGCGAAGTTAAAAACGAGAAACTTGAAGGTATAAAAGACATGAGTATACGCGAAATTGTCATTATGGCACCACTGGCGATATTGACGATTTTACTGGGTGTATATCCGTCGCTCATCACTGATATTACAGCCGTTTCCGTCGATGCCCTGTTGGCTGATGTGAACGCTAAACTGGCCGGAAGCTAGAGAAAGAGGTTAAGGTCATGCAAGAATTCTCATTTGGACAACTATCATTCCTGACCGGCGAACTCGTTTTGGCTCTGAGCGTCGGGGAGCTTCTGTTGATCGGCGTTTTTATGAAAAAACGTGGTGTTTCGATTGTACGCTATGCCAGTATCGCCGTATTGTTAATTTTTGCCTTTTCCGGTTTCATACTTAACGGAACGGGGTCTGCATTTAACGGTGCTTTTATTTCCGATGATTTCAGCCAGTATGTCAAAGCGCTTATCGGGGTCACCGCTGCCATAACTTTGTGGTTTTCCCGTGATTGGTTCAAACGGGAAAATCTGGACCAGTATGAATATTCTATCCTCATGATCTTCGCCGTGCTGGGCATGGGGATTATGGTCTCAAGCGGCAATCTTCTGACCATGTATGTGGGCTTGGAAATGCAGGCATTAGCGCTCTATGTCATGGCCGCCTTTAACCGCGATAGCTTGCGGGCCTCCGAAGCCGGGCTTAAATATTTCGTGCTGGGCGCGTTGTCGTCTGGCATGCTTTTGTACGGTATGTCGCTGATTTACGGCTTTACCGGCACGTTGTCATTCGCGCAAATCGCCAGTGTTTTGAGCGGACAGGAAAGTGTCAATGCAGGCATTGTTGCCGGGCTGGTGTTTATGCTGGCCGGGCTTGCGTTTAAAATATCCGCTGCACCCTTTCACATGTGGACACCCGATGTTTACGAGGGCGCACCGACACCCGTCACCGCGTTTTTTGCCGGCGCACCAAAGCTGGCGGCTCTGGCTTTGATCACACGTTTGATCACTGGGCCGTTCGCGGAAATTCAGCACTCCTGGGTGCAAGTGCTCGTGGTTTTGGCGGTCATGTCCATGATAATTGGCGCGTTCGGAGCTTTGACCCAGACCAATATCAAGCGCCTGATGGGTTATTCGTCTATCGCCAATATGGGCTATGCGCTGGTGGCACTTGCAAGTGTTGGGGCGGCGGCAGGCGGTGCGGCAGGGGTCAGCGGCATGTTGATCTTTATGTCGATTTATCTGGTGACTGTGGTCGGCGTTTTTGCTGTCATTTTGCAAATGCGCACCCGCGACGGTGCGCTTGAGAGCATTGCCGATTTAGCCGGGCTTTCCAAATCCAATTTGCCTTTAAGTTTAACCATGACCGCTTTGATGTTCTCGTTGGCTGGAATCCCCATCTTTATTGGTATCTTTGGTAAATGGTCCGCCCTGGCGCCCGCATTTGATGCCGGGCTGACATGGTTGGTGGTAATTGCTTTATTAAGCTCGGTTGTTGGTGCGTTTTATTATTTGCGCATTATCAAGACTATCTGGTTTGATGATCAGGCTCACACATTTGTCCAAGCCCCACGCTCGCTCACATTCATCAGTTCAGCCTCGGCACTGTTGCTGTTCCCCATATTGTTCTTGCCATTTATTGCAGCTCCGGCGCGGGCGCTCATAGAGGCGGCTTCGGCTAGTCTGTTTTAGTATGTCTGGTTTAGTGCGTCTGGTAGAATTTGACGAAATTGATTCCACGAATGCCGAAGCCAAGCGTCTGGCCGCCAAGGGTGATTTCGGCCCGGTCTGGATTACGGCAAAAACCCAGAGCCAAGGTGTTGGCAGGCGCGGTCGTGAATGGGTATCACAGCGGGGTAATCTGTTTGCAACCGGGCTATATCCCGTTGGCGGCGATGCGGCGTCCGCCGCCCGGCTTAGCTTTGTCGCCGCATTGGCAGTGTATGAAACCATAGATTACCATATGCTGGCCGGGCACACGCAGATTAAATGGCCCAATGATGTATTGGTCGGTGGCAAGAAAGTCTCCGGTATATTGTTGGAAAGCGGCACGCAAAATGACCAACGCTGGATAGCTGTTGGTATCGGTATTAACCTGGTGGCCGAACCAAAAATTGACCCCGACAGTGTAAACACACCTGTTGCAGCGCTTGCCAGTCTTAGCTCATGTATGAGTAGCGATTTTTCAACACTGGTTGAGCGCCTGATGCAAAGCTTTGAGACATGGCGACAGGTTTATGAAATTGATGGTTTTTTAGCCATCCGCAGTGCTTGGCTAGAGCGCGCACAAGGTATGGGTGAGGGCATGGGTGGCCCTGTCACTGCCCGTTTGCCAAACCAAACTATAACGGGCACAGCGATTGGGTTGGACGCGGACGGGGCACTGGAGATAAAAACCACTTCCGGCGAGCTTGTGAGAATCCATGCAGGAGATGTTTTCTTTTCTTAAAGAACACTGTAAAGAAATACTGTATGAGGGCGCTTGAGGAGATTTTATGTTACTGGCAATAGATGCAGGCAATACCAACACCTTGTTCGCCATCCATGATGGTAAAAGTCGAAGTAATGGGAGATGGGCGGTTGAGTGGCGCATTGAGACCAATGATGGGCGCACGGCGGACGAATATGCGGTCTGGCTTTATCACCTTATGATGATGCAAGGGCTTAAATTTGCCGATATTAGCGGCTGTATTATTTCGACCGTTGTCCCGCAAGCCCTGTTTCATATGCGCAATTTAGCGCGGCGGCATCTTGAGGTAGAGCCTTTAATCGTTGGTGAACCGGGCGTGAAATTGGGCGCAAAGGTTACTCTGGCCAATCCGAAAGAAGTTGGTGCAGATAGGTTGGTCAATGCGGTTGGTGCACACGCCAAATATGAAGGCCCGTTGATACTGGTCGATTCGGGAACGGCGACCACCTTTGATATTATTTGCAAGAACGGCAATTTTGAGGGCGGTATCATCGCGCCGGGGATCAATTTATCCTTGCGGGCCTTGCACGATGCGGCGGCGAAATTACCGCGCATCGCCATTAAAAAGCCGGATAACGTTATTGGCCGGAACACGGTTGAAGCCATGCAATCCGGGATTTTTTGGGGCTATATTGCCCTCATAGACGGGCTTATAGACAAGATAAAAGCCGAAGACGACAGGGCATTTACGGTTATTGGCACGGGCGGGGTTGCGTCCTTGTTTGAGGGCGCGTCCGCCCGTATAGACCATTATGATGCAAAATTGACCATAGACGGGTTGCTGGAAATCTGGCGGCTGAACACGAAAGAAAACACATGAAAAACAAACCAGACGAGCTGGTGTTCTTGCCCCTTGGTGGGTGCGGTGAAATCGGTATGAATTTGAATTTATACGGATTTGGGCCAGCCCATAAACGCAAATGGATTATCGTCGATATTGGTGTGACATTTGGTAATGCGGAGACGCCGGGCATAGATATCATCATGCCGGATATAGAATTTCTCTACCAAATCCGCAAAAATATTTTGGGCATTATCCTGACCCATGCGCACGAAGACCATATGGGGGCGCTGGCCCGGTTATGGACGCGCATTCGTGTGCCAGTTTATGCGACGCCTTTTACCATGTATTTGACGGAAGGCAGGCTTGCGGAAGCGGGGCTTCTGGGTGAGGTGCCTCTGCACAAAATTCCGCTTAGGGGTAAGTTTACGCTCGGCCCGTTCGATATTGAACTGATCACTTTAACCCATTCAATCCCCGAGCCGAACGCTTTGGTCATCCGTACCCCCGCCGGGTTAATCCTGCACACCGGGGATTGGAAACTAGACCCCGAGCCGGGCATTGGCGAAAGCGTAGATGATGCGGCCCTTAGGGCCGTAGGCGACGAGGGCGTGTTGGCTATGGTGTGTGACAGCACCAATGTATTTTCGCCCGGCGTGTCGGGATCCGAGGCCGGGGTGCGCACCGAGTTGATAAAATTGATCGGCGAATATACCGGGCGCGGTGTCGCGGTGGCGAGTTTTGCCTCCAATGTTGCGCGCCTTGAAAGCGTTATGACGGCGGCCAAAGAAAATGACCGCTCAGTCTGTTTAATCGGTCGCTCCATGTTGCGCATGGTCGAGGCCGCCAAAGCGGTCGGGCTGTTGAAGCATATAAAAAACATCGTCTCAGAGGACGAAGCCGAGAGCCTGCCTGTCGAGCACATACTTTATTTGTGTACAGGTTCCCAAGGCGAGCCACGCGCCGCGCTTACCCGGATTGCACGCGGGGAACACCGTACCGTAAAATTTGGCAAAGGTGATGTGGTGATCTTTTCGTCCAAAATTATTCCGGGTAATGAGAAAGGCATATTCGCCATGCAAAACTCGCTCGTGGATCAAGGCATAGAAATTGTCACCGAGAAAGACCGGGATATTCATGTCTCGGGCCACCCGTGCCGCGACGAGCTAAAAGAGATGTATGCCTGGGCCAGACCACATATCGCCATCCCGGTACACGGTGAGCGGCGACATTTGCTGGAACACGAAAAACTGGCCAAAGCTCTACAGGTCAAACACACGATTGCGCCCCATAACGGCGAGTTGATTTTGCTATCCGAAAAAGGTGCCAAGATTATAGATATTGTACCTAACGGCCGTTTGCATGAAGACTGCGGCGAAATCATAAGCGCCGAAGATTATTCCCTGCGTGAGCGCAAAAAAATGGCCTATGCCGGGCATATATCCATTGCTTTGGTGGTCGATGGGCGCGGCAGATTGATCGGCGGGCCAGACCCGCGCATCAACGGCTTCCCGGAAGGGGAGAACGGAAAATTGCTGGAGAAATTGCTCGACGAGGTGGCTGATAAGGCCGAAGCGGCGTTTAACGCAATGCGCAAAAGTGACCGCACCGACGAGGACGAAATAGAAGCTAAAGTCACGGCCCGTGTGCGCAAATTTATCCGCAACAAAACCGGCAAACGCGCCCTCATAGAAACCATAGCCATCAAGGTGTAAATATGAGTATCATAGGCCCGCTCAACCATATCGGCATAGCCGTTCCGTCCATCAAAGAGGCGGTCAAACCCTACCGTAAATTTTTTGGCATCAAAGACATCACCCGGCCCAAAACACTTGCGGCGCAAGGGGTCAGGTATAGTTTCGTCAACCTACCCACGGGTCAGATTGAACTGATAGAGCCTTACGGCCTAAACTCCCCCATAGAAAATTTCTTGAAAAAACATCCCAAAGGCGCTCAACATCATATCTGTTTCGAGGTCGAGGACATTTTTGAGGCCAAAGCCCATATGGAGAAAAAAGGCGCCACCATCTTAAATGAGCCAAGAATAGGCGCCCACGGCACGCCGGTAATTTTCATCCATCCGAAAGATTTTACCGGGACGCTGATCGAGTTGATGGAGACGGTGAGAGTTTAGAGCTACCGGAACGGCACTAGCCAAGCGGTGTTCATATGCATAGCTTACAAAAACTCGCTTATTGCTGAAAGACAGGCACATGAAAAAAATATCATCGACTATAGCAATTTTGTTTTTTATTGCGTCGACAGCTTTATCAGGTTGCGCCAAAAATACCGCGTCACTGTCCAAAGAAAATGAGGTAGATTGCAATCCACCTATAGGCTGGAATAGTTTGGTTGATAAATTTAGTGATGGCGGTATCTATATATTTGGGGAAAGACATGGGACACAAGAAAGTCCCGAACTCGTTGTCGAATTCGCGTGTGCCGTAGCCAAGAGGTTCAATACCCAAACAATTGTGCTTTATGAATTACCTGACCAAACTGGAACTTTCTTTGAGGATATGCTCAATGCTCCAACACAAGATGTTGAAGAGTTTATCGGTTCTCGAATGAAAGATTTTTGGACAGGCAATACTGATATTCAAGATGGGAGAAGTAGTCAGGCTATGATGAAATCCTTAGTCAGATTAAAAACAATAAACAATTCAGGCATCCCCCTTACTATTGGACATCTTCAACTGACACCAAAGCAACAAGTAGAGACCCATGAAAAAATCAAAAACCACACGGGAAATTCATACGGTTTCATCTATAATTTGGAGGCACAAAATATCCACGCCGCTAAAGAAAAATATGAAAATGTAATCGTATTAGTAGGTAGTTACCACGCAAAAAAACACATTCAATATTTTAAAAGCAAGAATGTGAAACAAAATTACATAGGCTTGCGGCAAGCATATAGCGCGGGCACGGATTGGACATGCCGAGAAACTTCTGGATGTGGCAGACATAAAGCGAAAGCATACCGAGGGAGCTTGCTTTTAAACCACAAAAACAGGTCGGTTTTTGTGGCAAAGGATCAACACTCTGATTTTGAGGGTTTCTTTCTTTTTTCGACAATCACTGCTTCCCCACCTTATGTTGCAAAATAAACTGGATACCACTTCCGTCGGTATGAGCGGAGTGTGGGGGTGTGGGAGTAAAATAAAGGGGCTGCCCCAAATAAAAATACTATTCCGGGCTTGACCTGGAGCCTCTTGATTTGCGACAAAGTACGAAGTCTCAGGCTAGGTTTGGGGTGATATATACTTGGGGCTAGGCCTCACATAAAACAGGAACCAAAAATGCCCATTATTACCGCCGTCTCTATTTATTTTGTCCTTTGGTGGCTTTGTCTGTTTTTGGTTTTGCCTTGGGGGATACGGGGGCAGCATGAGAGTGAGAATGTTGTTAAGGGTACCGACCTTGGTGCGCCCATTGCGGCGCGTATGAAACGTAAAGTTATTCAAAATACCATTTTGGCTGGGGTTATTTGGCTTGTTGTTTTTGTTATCGTCAAATTTGACCTTATATCGCTGGACAATATTCCGTTTATCCCAAATTTTGTACCAGATGAAATTTAGCCTGATTTTTTGCTGAAATATAAAGCGGGCATTTAAACTCTCGTAATCATTGTAATGCAGGCTTGCCGCGAAAGCTTCAATTCCTTATGCAGGGGGAAACAGAGACATATTATGCGCCTATCACGATATTTTTTACCGCTCCTTAAAGAAACCCCCGCCAGTGCCGAGATCGCCTCGCACCGCTTTATGTTGCGTGCGGGCATGGTTAAACAGCATTCCGCCGGGATATATTCCTGGTTGCCGCTTGGGTATAAGGTTATGCGGAAAATCGAGCAAATTGTTCGCGAGGAGCAAAACCGGGCCGGGGCGGTGGAAATGCTGATGCCGACCATCCAGCCCGCCGAGCTTTGGCGCGAAAGTGATCGTTATGATGATTACGGCAAGGAAATGCTGCGCATTACCGACCGCAGCGGGCGTGAATTGCTTTATGGCCCGACCAATGAGGAAATGCTGACGGATGTGTTTCGGACGTTCGTGCGTTCTTACAAAGAATTGCCGCAGCTTCTTTATCACATCCAGTGGAAGTTTCGCGATGAAGTCCGCCCACGTTTCGGGGTGATGCGCGGGCGTGAATTTTTGATGAAAGATGCTTATTCCTTTGACATCGACATGGACGCGGCGGTGGTGTCCTACAATAAAATGTTCATTGCCTATCTCAATACTTTCGCCCGTATGGGTCTTAAGGCAGTACCGATGCGGGCCGATACCGGGCCAATAGGCGGCGACCTTTCCCACGAATTTTTGATACTGGCCGACACGGGCGAGAGCGAAGTTTTCTGCCATGCTGATTTGGTCGATATGCCTGCGCCGGGGCTTGATGTGGATTTCGAAACCGACTTACAAAGCCTGGTTGACGAGCGCACGTCTCTCTATGCCCGCACTGACGAAATGCACGATAAGGCCGCGTTTGAGGCTGAAGTACCAGAGGATAAACGCTTGACGGCACGCGGCATTGAGGTTGGGCATATTTTCTGCTTTGGTGATAAATATTCCAAATCTATGGGTGCCAAAGTTATGGGGCCAGACGGACGCGAGCATTTCGCGCAAATGGGGTCTTACGGGGTCGGCGTATCGCGCTTGGTCGGCGGTATTATTGAGGCTAGCCATGACGAGGCCGGGATTATCTGGCCTAAATCCGTAGCACCGTTCGGGGCCGGGATACTTAATCTTAGAGTTGGTGATGAGGCGTGTGACAAAGTATGCGAAGATATTTATAGCAAGCTTGGAACCGCAGGCATCGACCCGCTCTATGACGATAAGCCCGACCGGGGCGGGGTCAAGTTTTCGCGCATGGATTTAATCGGACTGCCTTACCAAATCATTGTCGGCCCACGCGGTCTTAAAGACGGCATAGTCGAAGTGAAAGACCGAAAGACCGGGGAGCGGCAAAATCTAAGCCCGGACGCGGCGGTGAAATTTATCACGGCGCAGTTTGCGGATATGTCCATATGAAGCGAGCAAGTTTAGACATATCTGCCACAAAAAACGGCGCACCGCCGTTCGGCAAGTTTGAGCGCAAAATAGCTGGGCGCTATTTGGGCGCCCGTAAAAGCGAAGGCGGTGTCGGCCTGATTTCAGTGCTGTCCTTCCTGTGCATATTCCTGGCCATATTCGCCATGATAACCATCATGTCGATCATGAACGGCTTTCGCGAAAAAATGATCGAACTGACCATCGGGCTGGACGGGCATATGTATGTAGGCTCGGCGAGCGCTAACCCAAGCCAATTACAAGTCATAGGATTACGCGACCGGGTCGCTGCCCTTGACGGAGTAGAAAACGCATTTATTTTCACCCAGACCCAGACATTTATACAAGCGCAAAGTCGAACCGGGCCAGCATTGGTTACGGGCATTTCGGCTGAAGATTTGCTGGATATTGATTTGATTCGAGACAGCATTGTCGCAGGTAATTTGGACGATTTTGGTACAGGTCATAACGGCGGTGATAAAATTGTTATCGGGCAATATTTGGCCAATAACCTAGGCTTAACCGCTGGCGACAGGTTGACGATTTACTCACCTGTTTTGCGCGTTACGCCCTTTGGCTCGAGTCCGGTTTTCAAGTCCTATGAAGTGGCTGCCGTGTTCGCCAGCGGGTTGATCAGCGCTGATAGTTTGAACATTTATATGCCTGTTATTCAAGCGAGCCTGTTTTTTAATCAAGGCCGTAGCCCGACAGACATTCAATTGCGTCTTGATGATGCGGATAAAATACACGCAATGAAACCTCGCATACGTGAGGTGGCGGGTGAGCCCGTATTTATCGAGACCTGGGAAGACAAAAACCAAAGCACGGCTACGGCCCTGAAAACCGAGCAAGTCGCCATGCGGTTTATCTTCATGATCGTGGTTTTGATCGCCGTATTCCCCATACTTTCCGCCATGATTATGTTGGTGAAAAACAAGAGCAAGGACATTGCCATTCTCAAAACCATTGGCGCGACCAGTGGGTCTATATTACGGATTTTTCTCATGTCCGGAGCCACCATCGGTATATTGGGAACATTGGCGGGTGTCGCCGTCGGTCTGCTTTTATGTCTGAATATTGCTGCCGTTCAAGGCGGAATGGAAAGCGTGATTTCTTTTATTAGCGGCAAGCCGTTTAGCATATTCCCGCCGGAAGTTTACGGCATAGACCATCTACCGGCCAAGGTGGTGGGTTCCGAAGTGTTTTGGGTGGCGTTTTGGGGTTTTCTGGTTTCTGCGCTCGCGACTTATTTCCCGGCATTGACCGCGTCCAAGACCGATCCGGTGGAGGCGCTTCGTTATGAATGATGCTATGCGTAAGCAACCAATCCTTTCTGTGCGGGGCTTGCACCGTTCGTTCAAATCCGGGGACAGCGTGTTGAACGTGTTGGCGGGGGCGGAGCTGGATATTTATCCTGGGGAGATGGTCGGGTTGGTTGGGCCGTCCGGGTCGGGTAAATCAACGTTGTTACATGCAGCGGGATTGTTGGAGAAACCCAATGCGGGCGAGGTGTATATCGGCGGCAAAGAATGCTTGTCCCTGTCCGATAATAAACGCACAGCAATCCGCCGCAATCAAATTGGTGTTGTTTATCAATTCCATCATCTGCTCCGCGAATTTACAGCTCTGGATAATGTGGCCCTGCCGCAAATGATTGCGGGCAAATCACAATCAGCGGCCCGCAAAGAAGCCGAACGCTTGCTCGGGGTTATGGGTCTGTCCGAACGTATGCACCACCAACCTTCGCAAATGTCGGGCGGGGAACAACAACGCGTTGCTATTGCGCGGGCCATTGCCAACAAGCCGAAAATCTTGTTAGCTGATGAACCCACCGGAAATCTCGACCCCAACACATCCGGCAATGTCTTCCAAAGTTTGTTCGACATGACCAGGCTAGAGGGCGTCTCCGCCCTGGTCGCCACCCACAATATGAACCTGATTCCCTATATGGACAGGGTGCTGACGGTTAAGGACGGTGTTGTTGTGCCTTATGTGGTAAAGTAGGGGCAAGATGCATTGAGGGAATTGCCTTCTGGCTGCGTATTATTTGGTAATCTGTATGTTTTGCGTGCGGTTTATGTTAGGCTTGCTAAAGTTTAGAATTTAATTGGAGAATTGGCATGAAGAAATATGTAATTGGATTGATTGCGGTGTTGGTGATCGGCGCGGGTGCGTGGATGTTCAAGCCGTCTCTGGTGCCAACGGCGTCGGCTAGCCCCAAAGCAATGGTGGTCTATAAATCACCCACATGTGGATGTTGTGGTGGCTGGATTACCCATGCTGATAACGCCGGATACCAGGTCACGGCCCATGATGTGGAAGATATGGATAAATATAAAACGGCTGCCAAAGTTCCGGGTCAGCTAGAATCATGTCATACAACCCTGATCGGTGGCTATGTGATTGAAGGTCATGTGCCCATGCGCGAAATTGAACGCTTGCTCAAGGAAAAACCAGCGGGTGCCCTTGGCCTTGCGGTTCCTGGTATGGTGTCTGGTTCACCGGGCATGGAAAACGGTAGGTTTGACCCCTATGATGTGATTATCTTTTTCAAAGATGGCAAAACCGAGATTTATGCCAGTTATTTGGGGAAGTAATAATTTTTAATGTGGCAAAAAGTCACATTTTGCGGATTTATTTAAGGGATTGAGCCTGGCGGCGCGTATTACGCCTGAAGTCACAATTGTGACCTAAATGAAATCAACCTAGAAAATCAACCTAGAAAATCAAGGGGAAGTCCGCCGTGCGTCTTAAATATATTATTGTCATTGCCAGCCTCATTTTCACCGCGTTGTTTACGGCGCAAATAGCGTCCGCTCATCCGCAGAAAATGCACGAAGTCAAGAAAGAACAAACCCAAAGCCAACAGACCAATGGTAATAAAGATGAAATGCCAGAACATGACGCAAATGGCGCGGGCCACGATGAAATGGCACCGCACGACGAAGCCGCAGCAGATGATACCGGTGGGCATTCCCATTGGGGGTTAGACCCGAACAGCTCAACATTTTCCAAAGTCATGGCGGCGTTTGGTAAATATCACCCGCTGATAGTTCATTTCCCTATCGCATTGTTGCTAACAGCGGCCTTTGCCCAGGTGCTTAATATTCGCTCCAAAACTAGCGCGTATGATAATGCGGTTACGGTTTTGGTGTGGACGGGTGCCCTGGGTGCGCTGGGTGCAGGTGTGCTTGGCTGGATGCATTCCGGGCCGGTGCAGACGGGTGAAAACGCGGTCATGTCCATTCATAGATGGCTCGGGACGACGCTACTGTTTGGCGGTTTTGTCATCGCTTATTTCATGCAAAAAGCGGCAAAGGCGGAAGGCGGCCTGTCCAAGAATATGGTCTTTAATGTGCTATTGTTTGGCGGCGCATTGGCCGTAGCCATTAACGGCTTCTTGGGCGGCGCGCTGGCTCACGGCGGTATAAAACATCTCTTGCCCGGTTTCGGCTAAGGGCTTATGTTAATGTTTACTTTGGAGAAGACCTTATGAAAAATATCACAAAAACACTTATTGTTGGCGCGGCTTTCGCATTACCGCTCGCCGCATGTTCCGGGGCGCAAGCACCGCAAGATGTTGATGATACAAAAATTGAAACAAGCGTTGTGGAAGTTGTCGAAGCGGTCAAGGAAGTGGACATTGCTGCGGCGCGCCAAGCCGTGCAGGCGACGCTGAACAACTATGCCAAGCTGATCGACACAAAAGATGTAGCTGGTATGGAAGCGCATGTATTGCCGGACGGGTTGGATTTTACTATATTTGAAGGCAAGGGCAAAAATATTGGTTGGGCCGATTACCGCGACAACCATTTGGCACCTGAATTTGACAATCCGGATTTGGTGTTTACCAAATACGAATATAGCAATTTTAACACCAATGTATCAGGTGATTTGGCAACGGCTACGTTTTTAATAGACATGGCCTACACCTATAAAGGCAAAGCTAGTGATGTGACCCGCAACGGCACGGCTATTTTGAAAAACGTGGACGGTAGTTGGAAAGTGGCCCATTTGCATACATCATAATGCAGGTGGTTGATTTAGGAAAAACATGACAGATAAACTCGACATATTACTATCGGAGCTTTCCCCGCCAGATCAAGGCCGGTTGACCGGCCTTGAAGCGCAGGTGTGGCAACGCATCGAAAGCTTAAAACCATTTGCCTATTTTTCCGCCATGCCGCTGTGGCTCAAAAGTCTGCCCATTGCCACGACCTTGCTAGTTGGCGGTACAATTGGGGCCAGTGCGGCACCTGCTTCCTATGAATTTGATGCATTCTCCAGTGCCCCGTCTTATAGTATCAGCAAGATCATGGTGCCGTGCTGTGGGTAATAATGGTGTCCGAACTGCCTTGCTCATTATAAGCCTTAGCTTTTTAGCTGGCGTTGTCGGCATATTGCTTGGCCATAAATATATCATGCCAGATGCCGTGCGCAGTGTCGGGTTGCATGAGCAAATCCACGCAGAATTGGTTCTGAACAAAACCCAGGACGAAAAATTGCACGACCTGGAAACGGGGTTTAGCGAAAACAAAGCAGTTCTGGAAGCCCGCATGAAAACGGCAAGCGCTGAATTGAGCCAGGCAATGCAGGTTTCTCACGTTATGGCACCCAATGTTATAACCGCCAAAGATACATATGTGCAAGTTTTGGACGAGATGCAAACCCTGACAATTGAACATATTTTCGCCATGCGCGCATTGCTCAATGAGGGCCAGGCAAACCAATTTGATAAAATCGTGCAACGCTCCTTTCAAAATATGGCAAATTAGACCATACTGCTTTCATGGTATCCTTGGAATCAGATGCGGAAGACAAAGCTCTTTTGAAAAGAGCCGTGGCTGGAGAAGACCGGGCATTTACCGAAATTATGCGTAAGTATAAATCACCGCTCTACGGCTTTGCCTACCGTTACGTGAACGACCCGGATGATGCCGAAGATATTGTCCAGGACACATTTATCGCTATGCACCGTAATCTGTCACGGTTTAACCCGGCCTATAAATTCTCCACATGGGCGTTTCAAATTGCAAAAAACAAATGCCGGGACTTGGGCCGTAAACGTAAAACCCGTTCCTTCATGCAAAGGGTCACGCCGTTTATGGAAGCTAAGTTGACAGCGGTTCAATCTGACGAGAACCCGGAAGGTAGCATTGATGCCAAGCGAAAGCTTGATAGTTTGGTTGCAAAAATTGCCCAATTACCGGAAAATCTGAAGGCGCCGCTCATTCTGTGTACGTTGGAAGACATGAGCCATAAACAAGCGGCGGAAGTTTTGGGCATAAGCCCGAAAGCTGTCGAGACGCGAATTTATAGAGCGCGGCATAGCTTGTCTGCTAATCTTAACTTAGGAAATTAATATGAAATATATGCGTACAATTTCCATGTTCCTTATGGGCAGTTTTTTACTGGCCGCATGTTCTAGCGAGACACCAGTTATTGGCGGCATCAAATTGCAGCCGGACAATTCCGAACTGGTTGCGCAGGGCAAGGTCATATACATTCAGGACTGCGCGTCTTGCCACGGGGCAAATCTTGAAGGGCAGGGGGATTGGAGAATTAGAAGTCCTGAAGGTCTACTCCCGGCTCCGCCCCACGACGAGAGCGGCCACACCTGGCATCACCCTGACCAAATGTTGTTTGATATGACCAAATACGGTGTGCAGAAATTTGCCGGCCCTGACTATGAAAGCGATATGCCCGCTTACGAGGATACATTAACAGACGAAGAGATAGTGGCCGTACTTTCTTACATAAAAAGCCAATGGCCCGAAAATATCCAGAAGCGGCAAGACGGTTTGAACAGGCAATATGAAGCTATTGAGACGAAATAAAGAATAAAACTGTAGGGTGGATTAGCGCCTTTTGCGCGTAATCCACCCTACAAGGGGCTATGCAGTTTTCCTTTCTCTTGGCAGTTTTAAAGCCGCCCGTTTCCATATCAGGAAAGCGGCGGGGATAACCAATAGGGTCAGAACCGTGGCGCTGGTCATGCCGCCGACCATAGGGGCGGCGATGCGGCGCATAACCTCGGAACCTGTTCCCGTACCCAGCATAATTGGCAAGAGACCGGCAATGATTACGGCTACCGTCATCATGATCGGGCGGATGCGCATAAGCGCGCCGCCGATAACCGCTTTGCGTAAATCATCGCGGGTAAATTCCCGGCCTTCCTCTTTGACCAGTTTTACCTGCTTGTCCAAAGCCTGCTCCAGATAGACAATCATCAGCACGCCGATTTCTACGGCGACCCCGGCCAAGGCGATAAACCCGACCCCGACCGCTACCGACATATTATAGCCCAATATATCAAGGAACCACAGCCCGCCGACAAGTGCGAGCGGCAAAGTTCCCATGATAATAAGCACGGGCGTAATAGCCCGAAAGTTCAGGAACAACAGCAACAGAATGATCACCAATGTGAGCGGCACAACCACGCTAAGGCGCTGCTTGGCACGTTCCATATATTCGTACTGGCCAGACCAGGACAGGGAATATCCGGCGGGGAGTTCAAGGTTTTCGACCGCCTTTTTCGCGTCCACCACATATGAGCCAATGTCCACACCGGATATGTCCACATAAATCCAGCCGTTCAGGCGGGCGTTTTCGCTACGGATCACACCAGGGCCACCGGAGATGGAAATATCCACCAGCCGTGACAAAGGTATTTGCGCCCCGGTTTTGGTGACAACCGGTAGGTTTTTCAGCCGCTCCAGCGAGTCTCTATATTCACGGGGATAACGGACATTGATGGGATAACGCTCCAGGCCTTCAACCGATTGCGTCACAGTCATGCCGCCAATGGCGGTTTGTACAAAGTCTTGCACATCCGCCACGTTAAGCCCGAACCTTGCCGCTTCCTCGCGTTTGATGTCCACATCCACAAACCGGCCACCCGTGACGCGTTCGGCGTAAACGGAAGATGTTCCCGGAACATCCTTGATCAGTTTTTCAATCTCCTGACCGATTTCGCCAATGATGTTCAAGTCCGGCCCGGCGACTTTAATGCCGATGGGGGTTTTGATGCCCGTGGCCAACATGTCGATGCGGTTTTTAATGGGCATGATCCAGACATTGGTCAGGCTTGGGATTTGCACCAGAGCGTCCAGCTCTTTCTTGAGCTTCTCGGTGGTCATGCCTTCGCGCCATTCGTCTTTAGGTTTGAGGCGAATAGTGGTTTCGACCATAGTCAAAGGCGCGGGGTCTGTGGCCGTATCGGCCCGCCCGGCCTTGGCGTAGGCGGTTTCTACTTCGGGAACCGTCATAATCAGCTTGTTGGTTTGTTGCAAAATTTGCGACATTTTACCCGCCGACACCGCCGGGAAGGCACTCGGCATATACAGCAAATCACCTTCGTCGAGATCCGGCATAAACTCGCTACCCATTCTGTTGAGCGGAATGAGCGCGCTGGACATGATTAGAAATGCCACCAAAATCATGGCGACCGGGGCTTTCAGCACCAGGTTGATGAACGGGCGATAGATAACCAACAACAACCAGTTCACCGGGTTTTTATGTTCAGGCACTATTTTGCCGCGAATGAAATACCCCATAAGCACGGGCACCAAAGTCACGGACAGAAACGCCGCGCCCGCCATAGCATAGGTTTTGGTATAAGCGAGGGGGTGGAACAACCTGCCTTCCTGGGCCTGAAGGGCGAAGATAGGCAAGAAGCTAAAGGTGATGATCAAAAGCGAGAAAAACAATGCCGGGCCAACTTCGGTCGCGGCTTTTGCGACAATTTTCCAGCGGTTCTCATTGGTCAGCGGCGTTCGTTCTATGTGTTTGTGCATGTTTTCAATCATGACAATCGCCGCGTCCACCATAGCCCCGATGGCGATAGCTATCCCGCCAAGTGACATGATATTGGCATTGATACCCTGGCCACCCATGACAATAAATGCGATCAGAATACCGAGCGGCAGGCTAAGCAATATCACCAATGCACTGCGTACGTGAAACAGGAATATCGCGCAGACCAAAAGCACGACGATAAATTCCTCCAGGAGTTTTTCCTGGAGCGTGTGTACGGCGCGTTTTATCAAGGAGGAGCGGTCATAGGTCGTGACGATTTCCACGCCTTCGGGCAAGCTTTTTTGCAGCGTCTTGAGTTTCTCTTTAACAAGGCTGATGGTGTTCATGGCATTTTCGCCGTAGCGCATTATGATAACGCCGCCCACGGCTTCGCCCTCACCGTTAAGCTCGCCAATGCCGCGCCTAAGCTCAGGGCCAAGGCGGATTTCCGCTACGTCGCGCAAGAGAATTGGTGTGCCTTTTTCGGTGACGGCGAGGGGGATAACCTCCAGGTCTTTTATGCCTTTTATATACCCCGATGCCCGCACCATATATTCGGCCTCGGCCATTTCGATAACCCTGCCTCCGGTTTCCTGGTTGCCGCGCTTGATTTCCGTGCGTATTTTCGCCAGCGGGATATTATAGGTGCGCAGTTTTTCCGGATCGACCACGACCTGGTATTGCTTGACCATGCCGCCAATGGTGGCCACTTCGGATATGCCCTCAACGGTCTGGAGTTCATATTTTAAAAACCAGTCCTGGATAGAACGTAGCTGGGACAGATCATGTCCGCCCGTGCGGTCAACCAACGCATATTGGTAAATCCAGCCAACCCCGGTAGCGTCCGGGCCAAGGGCCGAGCGGGCAGAGGCTGGCAGGGTAGGGGCGACTTGTGAGAGATATTCAAGCACTCTTGACCTAGCCCAATATAAATCCGTCCCGTCTTCAAAAATAATATAAACGAAACTGTCATTAAAGAACGAATAGCCGCGCACTGTTACGGCTCCCGGCACGGCCAACATGGCGGTAGTCAGGGGATAGGTAACTTGATCTTCGACCACTTGCGGGGCTTGACCGGGGTAAGATGTTTTGATGATCACCTGCACATCGGACAGATCAGGAATGGCGTCCAACGGGGTTTTCTTGAGCGCATATCCGCCCCATGCCGTCAGCAAGAGTGCAAACAATATTACCAAAACCCGGTTGTCAATTGACCAGCGAATAAGAGCAGCTATCATTGTTTTTTCTCCCCGTCCATTTTCGGCATTTGCATTGGTTCAATATCACTGAGGGTGTAATCACCGTTTTCATCTGGCGTACTCATGACGGAAATTGTCACATGATCACCGACCGCGATTTTTTCCAGCAAAGCCTTGTCTACGAAAAATTGCATTGTCATAGCTGGCCAATCCAGTGCTTCAATAGGTTCATGATCGACCGTGACCATGCCGTGATCTTTCATCAAAGAGACTACGGTTCCCTCGGCTAAACCGATGGATGGTTCGGTGTCCATGTCAGGCATTTCGTCCGGGTTTTCAGGCGTGAGACGCAAGAGCGTGCCGCGCAATGACGCTTCCGAATCCAGCAAAAATTGCGACGATATCACGATTTTTTCGCCAACATTCAGCCCGGATAATATCTCGATATTATCACCGATTTCCTGACCAGAAACCACTTTGGCTGGCTGGTATAGCCCATCCCCGAGCGCCAGAATAACCCGCTCCGAACGTCCGGTTCTAATCAGGGCTTCGCGGGGGATTGAGACAACATTTTCATCACCACCGTTTTTGTGGTCTGTCAATATAGTGAGACGCGCAAACATGTCGGGGCGTAGCAGACCGTCTTTGTTATCAAAGCTGATACGCACTTGCACTGTCCGTGCTTTGGCGTTGACGGTCGGGTAAATATATTCGACTTTGCCTTTCCATTCCCGCTCCGGCATGCCGCCCATATGCATGATGACTTGCTGGCCCGGCTTGACCTGGTGAACCTGGTCTTCAAACACATCGGCAATGGCCCAGACGGTTTTTAGATCAACCAGTTTTAAAACATTCATACCGGGCTTGATAAATGCACCTTCACCAGCACCCATGAAGGTGACAATACCGTTTTGCGGCGCATAAATACTCATCAAGCGGATTGATTTTCCGTCCTTGGTCAAGCGGTCAATGGTGCGTGCATTCATACCCAGAGACAACAATCGCGATCTGGTGGCCCGCACCAGGTTTTCGCGGCCCATGCGTTGGGCTTGTAAATATTCTTCCTGGGCGCTGACCAGTGGCCGTGAATATAGTTGAAACAGCAATTGACCTTTTTTAATTTCGTCACCCACAGCTTTGATAGGCATGCGTTCGATCCAGCCTTCTGTGCGTACATCAACCACCGAAGTGCGGTCATCGTCTATCTGTATGGTGCCGACGGTTTCGATTTGCGGGGCCTGGTCGCTGGAACCAACAAGCGCGGTTCGAACGCCAATATTGTTTTGCACAACCGGGTTGATACGCACCAAATTCCTGCCGTCGTCATCTGCGTTATCGTCCGCGTAAATCGGGATAAGATCCATACCCATAGGGGATTTTCCCGGATTGTCGCTGCGAAAGCTTTTGTCCATTGGCGCTTGCCAATATAAAGGTTTCTTTTCAGCCGAGGCAGGTGCGGCAGTGTTGCCAGAGCTTGTATCACCTCCAAGGAGATATTTGTTCACCACAATACCACTGCCGAGGCCGAGGATAAATATGGCTGAAATTGTCGCTATTTTTGAGAAGTTCATTTTACGCTCCACTAAGGTATAAAAGATTGGTTTTGGCGACGGCGCGCTCAATGCGCAAACGAAGCAGGATCAGTTTGATGTCAAGAACCGCCAGTTCGGCCCTGATAAGTTCGGAAAAATCCGCTAACTCATTTTCATAGGCGCTCATAGCGGCCTCGCTGGTCTCGGTGGCGCGGATGAGAACATCGCTTTCATAAGCCGTAATGCGTTCACCGAGCCGCGTATATTGCGCCCATTCCCGGCGCAAGCTGCGCTCCAGCTCCAAAGCTTGTACATCGCGTTCAAGCCGCTGGGCCGCCCGCATCCGTTTTGAGGCGCTGAGGGCATAGTCTTTGTTCTTTTTTGAAAACAAAGGTAGTTGCACCGATACGCCAACAGAGCCAAAGTCTGATCTTGAATCGCGCAGGCCGTAACTGGCATTAAAGGCAAAGCCGGGTTTGTATTGCTCTTTGGCCAAATCCACATCCCGGCTTTTGGTTTCAATCCGTGCATCCAAAACTTGCAAAGACGGATGGCGCGGCAGGTTGATGCGAATGTCGGCCTCTCCGTTCACCGTGGGCAGAACGGGGAAGGCGGATGTTATCGGTCTTTGCCCGTCGCTACGGCCAATAAGCCGCTCCATATCCGCCCGAGCTATGTCCTGGTTTCTGTCTATATCAATCAACTTGGCACCCAGAGCCGTTGTTTCCAAATCCACCCGCAGCACATCTTGCAAGGAGCTGCGTCCGGTGGCGTAGACCGCCTCGGCAACACCGCCAAGCTGGCCGACCTTGCGCTGGCTTTCTTCGGTGAGTTTTCGCGCTTCGCGCCAATAATACAATGTCAGCCAGGTCTGGCGGGCCCCCATTACGATTTGCCTTTCGCGCAATTCTTTTTGCAAGCGTTGGTCTTTAGCCTGGGTTTGACGTTTGGCGCGGGTCAGTGCCAGCGTATTACCCTTAGGCAGTTTTTGACTTATACCGAATTTGAGCTGGGTCATGGGCTCGCGGTTATAATCAAAACTGGACAGCGGAAAATTGACGATGCTGGCATTTAAAACCGGATCGGGTAATTGGCTTTCAGCAATGGCCTGATCTTCAAGAGCGGCAGCGCGTTCATCGAAAACGGCGACACTTGGGTCATTGATTTTAAGGGCGAGATTTACCGTCTCAGGTAAAGTCAACGGGATTTGGGCTACGGAGATTGTACCATTAACCGCCAAGAACAGAGCGGTAAACAGCCATAATAATATACGAAACATAGGAAGATTTCCTCAACAAAACTAACAGAAATACAGGCGTGCTTAAACACGCTAAACTTGATGTTAGTTTCGCGGAGGTGGGGAAATAGTATAGGGTGCGAGACCGCTATTGGTCACAGGCCCGTTGAGGACAACAGATGTGCGCGGCAAGTCAATGAGATTCGCGGCTCCGCCCAGTACCGCGCTTGTGACGCCTGTGCTGACACACGGGTCTACGCAGTTGTCATCACCAGAGCATGGGGGTGGCTGGTCGTTCGGGCAACAATTGTCAGTCTTGGCTTTTTCCACGCATTTTTCGGCAATGTCTTGTGTTTTTGAAATGGCACTCGGTGTGAAAATTTGAATGTTTTGTGCGGCTTGCGCGTTTTGTATTGGTGACGCTGGCTGGGCATAACCCGCACTTGAAATCAAAAAAATCCAAGCAAACAGGACGCCGAAAATGGACGTGAATTTTCGTTTAAATGATTTTGGGTCTAATTTCATTTCATCTTTATCTATTGTGTAAAGCCATTTTCTGTAAATTAAGATAAATGGCGATTGGACATAGTGTCGCATCTGTGTCGCAGTTTGCTTGACTATGTCCAACCAGTTATCCAATCAAAACGAGGGGTAAGTAGAGATCGGATTAGGGCTTGTGGGACATGGCTTCTTTCATTTCCGTCATGCATTTTTCGTGTTTCGCTTTTTTGGTTTTCATTTTTTCCATGTCGTGACCTTCCGTATTTTTCATGCCGTGGTCATTCATCTTTTTCAATACGGTTTGGCATTCAGCAGAGATTTTTGACATGTCCATTTTGGGTTTGTCTTTTTTCTCCATTTTCATGTCTGTATGGTTGTCGTGTGACATTGTTTTCTGGGTTTTCTGGGTTTGCTCGGTTTGCGACATGTCTTCGTGTTTTTTTGGGTGGGCGTAGCTTGTGGCTGCAAAGCTCAAAAGGACGGCGCCAGCAACAAGAACTGGTGTTTTTGTGATTTTAGTCATGGGGTCTCCAAATAAAAGGTTATGTCCTTTATACGCGCCAAACTCCATTGCCCCTCACGGCACAGTTCAGTAAATATATATGATTTACGCACAAAAAAATACGCAAACTCCCGTTCGCGTATTTTTCAGAAATATATCTATTTAGATGGTTTAATATAGATCAGCTTCCATAAGTTTTATCGGTTTTCGCGGCTTTGATTTCTGCCTTGCACTTTTTGTACTTGGCTTTTTTAGCTTCCATTTTTTCCATGTCATGACCCTTGTCTTTCATCATCTTATCGTCTTTCATCATCTTATCGCCTTCCATCATCTTACCGTCTTTCATCATCTTATGCTTTTTTTGCATTTTGGTGATCATGGTTTGACATTCGCTGGAAACTTTTGACATATCCACTTTCGACATATCCATATGTTTCATCTTATGCTTTTTGTGCATTTTGTGCTTTTTCATGTCTTTGTCGGCCATCTTATCTTCCATTTTGTCGACCATCTTATCTTCCATCTTGTCGACCATTTTGTCTTCGGCGCCTTTTACCATTTCCTCGCTTTTAACAGCGGCCTGTTCGGTAGCGTTATCAGCGGTACTTGTAGAGGCGCAGCCGGATAAAGCTAGTACAGCTACACTGGCGAGAAGTGTTGATATTTTGGTGAGATTAGTCATAAGGAGCTCCAAATAAGGGGTTTTGTAAATAATAGGTACCCTAACAGATTACCTCATATGCGCCTGTTTCGCAAATAGACTTTGATGAACTTACATTAATAAAAATTAATGTAAGGCTAATGTATTACTTGCGTTGCCAGTCCGAATAATGCTCGGCAATGCTCCTAAACATCTCCATATTTCTGGCGATATGGCCCTGGGGCTCTTTATCTATGGCCATAAATTCGCGGTGTGCAGAGTTTTTAGCGATGACTATGCCTGCTTTCGGGTTGATATAAACATATTGGCCATAAATCCCGATAGCGAAGAATTCACCGTCCGCCCGTTCGGGCGTCCACCATTGATACCCGTAGCCCAGAGGATTGCCCTCAGCGTCACTTGGTGCCGAATCGGCCGTGCTTTCGGCAACCCATGCGGCAGGAATAATCTCAACATTGCCGCGAAAGCCGTTATTGCGCATGAGCTCGCCAAACAGGGCATAATCGCGGGTGCGCATGTTTAGACCGCCAAGGGCAAAGGCAGTGCCGTCCCCGTCCGTTGTGTACCATGCATCAGCCCCGGCGCCGATTTTTGACCACAGGTTTTCGACAAAATAATCCTGTATTGTCTGGCCGGTCGCAGCGCGCAACACCATGGAAATTACATGGGTGTCGATAGAGCAATATTGGCGGGCGTCACCGGGTTCACGAGCACGAGTTTTAACATTGGCGGCGAAATCATCAAGAGACCCGCCCATAGCTAAGGCCCGGCCCATCTTGTTGATGTCGGAGTTTTTATCAAGATAATCTTCGTTAAATTCCGCACCACTGGCCATGTGCAGGACATTGCGAAGGGTCGCACCTTCATAGACGGAGCCTTTGAGCGCGGGCACATAATCGGTCACCTGGTCGTCAATATTTTTTATATCTCCGTCCTGAACGGCGATGCCGACCAGGCTGGAGATAAAGGATTTGGATATGGACCAGGATATGCGTTTATCGTCCACATCTGTACCCAGATAATAATCTTCAAATACGATTGTACCGTCCTTGACCACGATGAGTGCCGTGGTTTTAGTCTCTTTCAATATGTCTTCAATGTTCAAACTCTGGTTTGAAAATGAAAATGCTTCTGGAAGCGGTTGCAGATTAACCGGCCAAATGTGTTTAGTGCCCGAAACCGGTAATTTATCCGCATAAAGCAGGTCTTTCATATTGGAAAAGTTGTGGACGATTTTGTCTTCTTCAAACAAAGAATTGACCTTGAGAAGTCTGTTGATGCCCTTCCATTTAATAGCGGTGAACAACAAAGCTAAAATCACGATACCGATCAAGCCGGAAGCAAATATTTTCATGAGGGTCTCTCGTTAATTTCCATCAATTTTTAGCGCCATTTCCACAGCGTTCAGGCCGTCTTGCCCGGTAATGGCAATCGGTGTGCCGTCCAGTACGGCGGATGTAAAAGAGCTGGTGCCCGCCCCGAGGCTGTCTTGGGCCAAGGGGTGGGACGCAAAATCTTTGTTAAACCCGTAGCCAGTTGTATCCTCAAAGGTCTTGTTAACAAAATCTATGCGTACATATCCGTCGGGATATTCTATGTGCATAACCCGCCTCGGCCCCGTTTCGCAGCGAGAGGCTTCCAAGTGGGCGGTGGCCCCATCCGCAAATGTGAGAACGGCGCGGGCGGCGTCTGGAGTGTCTGAATACACCCGTATGGCATCTCCGCTAATACTGGTAGGCCGCTCCCCCATTAGCCACATAACCATATCCAGATCATGGGTCATCAAGTCCAAGGTGACAGATACATCCGTTCCGCGTACGGCCATTGGGCCAAAGCGGGTGGCTTTAATATGGAGAGGTTTTTCAGGGGCGTTGTCCAACCCGATAGCCCGGGCGACAAACCGTTCCTGGTGGCCCACTTGCAATACCAGATTTTTTTCTTGTGCCAAATCTACCATAGTTTGGGCAAAGGATAAATCACTGGCGACAGGTTTTTCGACCAAAACATGGCAGCCTGCCTTGAGAGCCGCGACTGCTATGGGGCCGTGGTGTACGGCGATACTGGCAATGACAACGGCGTCAACACTGGCTAAAAGTGTGTTGCAATTGTCAAAAGCCTTTGTGCCGTGCCGTTTGGCAGCGCACCGCACACGTTTGTGACCCGGATCATAAATACCGACAAAGTCATGGCGAGGGTGCGCGGCGCATTTGGCGGCATGGTAATTGCCAAAGACGCCTGCCCCGATAACTCCGATTTTTAGTTTCGCCATATTCATGTATTTCTCCAATTAGGTACACTTTCCCCTATACGGCACCTTGGTTCAAGTGCTAGTTACCATATACAACAATATGCATATGGAGCCAAGCATGTCTTTAAAAACAAACAATATCTGTCTAACCGCCTATCCCAAGGGCCTGCCGACACCCGAACATTTTGAAATGACCACCACGGACGTCAGTCCTGCCGGAGACGGCGAGATTACCGTGCGGAACCATTGGATGAGTGTTGACCCTTATATGCGCGGACGCATGAGCGGGATAAAGACCTATATTGAGCCGTTTCAAATCGGCGAACCACTTGAGGGCGGCGCAATTGGTGAGGTCACACATTCTGGCCATAAGGATTTTAAAGTCGGGGACTGGGTCATGACCATGCTTGGTTGGCGCGAGATGTTCACAGCCAATGTGGAGGACATGCGTAAAGTGATGCTACAAAAGGTCGATCCCAATATGTTGCCGGCCCAAGCCTATCTCGGCGTGGCGGGAATGCCGGGTCTGACCGCCTATGCGGGCCTGTATAAAGTCGCCGAATTTCAGCCAGGCGAGACGGTTCTGGTGTCCGGTGCGGCGGGGGCGGTTGGCTCGACCGTGTGCCAGTTAGCCAAGGCGGACGGGGCCACTGTCATCGGAATTGCAGGCACAGATGCCAAGTGTAAATGGCTCGTCGCGCATGGATGTGATTCGGCAATAAATTACAAAACCGCAGAAAATGCAGCAAATATGACAAAAGCCATCAGAAACGCTGCGCCGGGTGGAATCGACGTTTATTTCGAAAATGTCGGTGGAATCATGCTGGAAGCGGCCCTGAATAATATGAAAATATTTGGCCGTATGGCCGTGTGTGGTATGATTTCCGCCTATAATGACGAAGCCCCTGTGCCCGGCCCATCCAACTTGGTGCAAATCGTTGGTAAGTCGTTGAAAGTACAGGGTTTTATTGTATCCAACTATAGCAAGTATGCGCTGGAATATTTTGCCAAACTCGGGCCTCTTATGGCGGCTGGCAAGCTGGTGCAACAAGAGACAGTTTTGGAGGGGTTAGACAAGGCTCCCGAGGCATTTTTACGGCTTTTTTCCGGTGACAAACAAGGAAAGATGCTGGTAAAAATCACGTAAAAAGCGGGAAATAGCGTGGGTTTTAACCTTGTGTTAACCACTTTGGACGCTTTATGCTTGTAATAGATTTCGCACATTCCGAGCGGAACAAATTATAAGGGAGCACCCCATGAACAAGAAAGAACTTGTAGGCGCATTAGCTGATAGCTGTGGCACCACTCAGGCACAAGCGGCCGAATTTTGCGAAGCTTTCACCAGCACAATTGTTGGTGAGCTGAAACAAGGCAATGAAATAAATTTGCCAGGCTTTGGTAAGTTTATTGCCAAGCACCGTCCTTCGCGTGAAATGCGCAACCCGGCGACCGGCAAGATGATGATGAGCAAAGCCAAAACCGGCGCACAGTTCAGACCATCAGCTGCCCTAAAAGACCTCTAATAATACTCCCACGTATGTTAGAACAAAGAACCGCTCCGGTCATTCCGGGGCGGTTTTTTATTGCGAGGGTTAAACCGCCAATGCCCGCTGGCCCACCCGATTAGCCCGTAGTTCTTCCGCAATCAAGAACGCCAGCTCCAAAGATTGGTCAGCATTCAGGCGCGGGTCGCAATGGGTGTGGTAACGCGAGGATAAATCTTCTTCGCGTACGGCCTTGGCACCGCCGATACATTCGGTGACGTTTTGGCCAGTCATTTCAAAATGCACGCCGCCGGGCCAGCAACCCTCTGAATGAAGCACCTGCATAAAGGATTTTACTTCCGCCAGCACCATGTCGAATGGTCGGGTTTTATAACCCGACGCGGTTTTGAGCGTATTTCCGTGCATGGGATCACATGACCATACTACATGCTTGCCGGCGCGTTTGACGGCCCGGGCCAGGGTCGGGAGTTCCTTGGCCACTTTCTGATGGCCGTAGCGGGCGATCAGTGTGATGCGACCAGGCTCGTTGGCCGGGTTAAGGGTATCGATGAGTTTGAGAAGCTCGTCTGGACCAAGTTCCGGCCCGACTTTTATGGCAATAGGGTTTTCCACACCTTTGAAAAACTCGACATGGGCTCCGTCCAGTTGGCGGGTGCGGTTACCAATCCACAATAAATGCGCCGATGTATCGTACCAGCGCCCGGTGGTGCTGTCGATGCGGGTCATGGCTTGCTCATAGCCGAGCAACAGGCCTTCATGGGAAGTGTAATATTCGGTTGAGGCCATTTGCGGCGTGCTTTCGGGTGTGACCCCGCAGGCTTCCATGAAATCCATAGCCTCGGAGATTTTATTACATAATTCCGTATAGCGTTCGGTCTGCGGGCTGTCTTTAACAAAGCCCAAAGTCCATTTGTGGATATTGCGCAAATTGGCATAGCCACCAGTGGAAAAGGCTCTTAGTAAGTTGAGTGTGGATGCGGCTTGGCCGTAAGCTTTCAACAGACGCTCAGGATCAGGTATGCGGGCTTCAGGCGTAAACGCCATGCCGTTTATATTGTCGCCCCGGTAGCTGGGCAGGGTGATGCCGTCGCGGGTTTCCACGGGTGAGGAGCGCGGCTTGGCAAATTGTCCGGCAATACGCCCGACCTTGATAACAGGCTTGCCACCGCCATATGTTAGAACCACCGCCATCTGCATCATAACACGAAACATGTCGCGCAAATTATCGGGATGGAATTCCCGGAAGCTTTCGGCGCAATCCCCGCCTTGCATAAGAAAGCCCTTGCCCATGGCTACGTCGCCAAGACGCCCTTTCAGGCGGCGAACTTCTCCGGCAAAGACCAAAGGCGGGTAACCGCTCAATGTAGCCTCAACCTCGTCCAGATGGGCCGGGTTCGGATAATCGTCCGGGATGTGTAAAGCGGGCTTTTTCCGCCAGCTAGAAGGTGACCATGTACTCATATTCTTGTTCCAAGTTTTGAGCCGGGATTAAAACGCTGTGTCAGAGAGAATTGCAAGCAAAATCTTGCAAAGTTGGCAAAACTTTCGGCATTTGAGCCAAATTTAACACACAAAAGCCATTGACCCGCCCCTCCATATCTGGCATTCCGCCCATCGTCTTACCTATGTGCGGGTGTGGCGGAATTGGTAGACGCGCCAGATTTAGGTTCTGGTATCGAGAGATGTGGAAGTTCGAGTCTTCTCACCCGCACCATATCACCAATCGATGATGACAAGCCCTCCATATTGGTGCTAAACCCTTGAGTTACTTGGAAAGGTAAGCTTAGTTTGGCAGTTCTAAACCCTGTTTCGCGGTCATAGGCTAATTGGGTGCTAAAGGCTAGTTTTAGCACCTTTCTCTTTTCCTCTAATCCTCCAAAAAACCAGAGTTTATGGGGGTTTAGCAAGAATTCTACGGCAGTTCTAACTGCAACGTCAAAAGGCTTCTTCTTTTGTCCGTCTTTGCTCATTTTATCGCTTAATATAAGCTTTTGGGTTTCAAGGCTTGTTATTTTGGCTTCATAGGCTTTGATAACATTCGGGCTATCAGTTTCAACAATGCGGTCTAGGAAACCATCAATGGTTTTGCCTAAGTTTTTTACTTCTTTTTGATGTGCCTGATTTTGTTTGGCTATGTGGACGATTAATTGCTCCCAAGCCGCTCTAAATAAATCAGTGCCTGTCTTAACAAGATCAGCACAGGACTGTAGGGCTTGCAGGACAGCTTCAAACTCGCTTTCCAGCTATAACTTGCCATAGCTGGAACAGCTCTGCAATACTATCCTCACCGCGTAAACCGTCCAGCACGATGCGGATCTTCTCCTCCGCGCTATATTGGCGGCGGGTCTTACGCTTGATGTCTTTAATTATGCGTTCCGAGGAACGCCCTGTATGTTTCTGTCTCATCATTTACTCCTAAGGTGATGATGAAGTGCGAAGCCTGCCTCTTGTACAAAAACTCTCTCTTAGCACAGGCTTAAATCTGTGCCATAGGCGCTGACGTCAGACAATTAACCATATCATTCTCCTAAATGTTTGTGGGGGTAAGTGTTTTCGAGGTTTCAGTTTGAAGGGCAAAAAACTGTTTGGGGGTTTACTTGTTTCATTTTTATAAGCGAAGTATCTTTCTTTGAGAACGCTTCACCATAGTCAACTTCAACAAGGGTGCGGGCCCTCGTTTCTCCTAATCCTATATAGCCCGTGAAAATAAATTTTGAACGATGAACTATGCTTTCATAGAGGCGCCCGGTGCTCGGACTGCGCTTAACAGGAAACCGGATCATGTCTCCCTCTTCGTCAACAATGAATATTTCATTAGGTTTTGCCGAGGCTAGAATTAAATGTCCATTTTCTCCTGCCGCAACAAGTCCAAACCACCTGTTTAACTTTGTTAATTTGTCAGTCTTGACCAATGCTCTAATCTTGCGAATACGCTCGTCTTCAAAAGGCAAGTATGTATCCGTCTGCGCATCATATTTAAGTTGTTGAATAAAGCTTTGCCCACCAGCTCGCCGATTTGTCAGGACTAGACCCGTGAGGTCTGAAAATTGATATGAGAGTGTCGTTCCACCATACCAAATGATATCTCCTGAACGGGCGGGACCGCCAACCGCCCACATGGGAATGTCTGAGATGAGTACACTTTCATTTGTTTGTGTGTTAAGTCGATAAAGACCATAAGTATCCGTGTAAACAAAATTTGAGGCGAAGGCTTTTAAACGCGGTATCGTTTTAATGAATATCACATCTTGGTCACGTTTAACCATTTTTCTTCGAATGTGTTCATCAGGAATTGATAATCGGTAATCAGCTCGAAAATTTTCATAAATATCTAAATCAAAAAACTTATGAACTATTTTTTGGTTTTCTGAATTCTGAACGCATTTGCGCGCCGCTCCTACTTGCTCAACATCCACAATCGGTTTCGAGGCACAGGAGATTAAAAAGCTCCCCGCGAGGATAAGAAGAATATATGCTGTAATTTTCACTCTGATGTGTCCGTCGTCATATAAAATGGCACAGATTTAAGCCTGTGCTAAGAGAGAGTTTTCTCACCTTTGTTGATTGATATTAAGCTACGGCTTTGCGGTATTGCAAGCGCCGATGTTCGATAGTCTGTACAAGGGACAGGCTACGCACTTTTTTGACCCTTTCCCTTTTGTTTAAAATTGCTTGTGCTCGCCCGAAGTAGGCGTCAGCAGGAGTGACGTTTTTCAGGCTTTCGTGGTAACGCTTGTGGTTGTAGTGCTCGACGAAGTTTTCGATCTGTCGTTCAAGGTCGCCGGGCAAGAAGTAATGTTCCAGCAATATTCTATTTTTCAAGGTTTGATGCCAGCGTTCGATTTTCCCTTGTGTTTGCGGATGATAGGGCGCGCCGCGCACATGGCTCATGTTACGCGGATTTATAGCCAGTGACACCGGCTACAAAAAAGCCCGCCGCAACATGGAATAATCAACTTAACCCCAACGCACGGAGAAATAACTATGCCCACAATTGGAACATTCAAACCAACAAAAACAGGCTATGAAGGCACCGTAGCCACCCTAAGCATGACCCACAAAGTCAAACTCATCACTAACAACAACAAGAAGAACGAAGATAGTCCAGACTTTTTTATCAAATCAGGCCGCAGCGACTTCGGCGTAGCCTGGAAAGAAACCAAAGACGGCGAAGAACCCCTAAACTACGTCAAAGTCCTGCTAGGCGGCCCCATGTTACCCAAACCAGTAAACGCCGCCCTATTCAATCACGACAACGGTGCAGACCTCGTATGGTCGCGGCCTAAAAAAGCACAATAGGCGAAAATCCTACCTAATGCAGCCCTTACCGGGCTGTATTATTTTGCATCATGTGCATGATATTTTAATAAATAGTCTTGCATAATAATGATTAAAGCCTATATGGTTGATGTGAATGGAGAAACGCATGTCTGCGCTAAGCGAATTAAAACAAAAATTACGACCGGGCCGAGTCTATCGGCGGTCTGACCTTGCGCGTTGGTCAAAGGCGGTTGACCGGCATGTCAGCAAGTTAGTGGAAGAGGGCGTTTTAGTAAAAGCTTCGGGCGGGCTTTATATGACACCGAGCAAAAGTCGGTTTGGCGATATGCCTGCCGACCCTGCAAAACTTGTCGCCAAGTTCTTAAATGGCGATCGGTTTTTGATGGTTAATCCGAATGCTTATAACAACCTTGGGATCGGCACGGCGCAGCTTTATAATGAGGTGGTTGTTTATAATCGCAAGCGTCATGAGCATTGTGAGCTGGGGGGGCTTAAATTTGATTTTCGAAGAAAGATGGATTTTCCCAAAACGGTAACACCAGAGTTTCTTTTGGTTGATCTGTTTAACAATGTAAAACACCTCGCAGAGAATCATGAGGAAGTGCTGCACCGTGCTAAAGCCCGCGCCGGTGATATGGACGCGAAAGTGCTTCGAAAAATAGCTAATAAGTACGGTAAGATTGGAACCAAGAAAATTATTGAAAGCCTCTTGGTATAAGTAGGAATAAAGTAGTGAATTCGATTGTATTTTTCACTACGTTCTGTTATTAACAGTCATATATGATGGTTAAATGGTATATGAGCATGAAATATGACTGTTAGAATAAATTCTTTGAGTGCGCGAAAGGCTCTTGAAGCTTTGGGTACAAACATTAAGACGGCGCGTTTGAAGCGGCGGATTTCCATAAAGGGGTTCGCGGGACGTATCGGCGTGTCCGAGAGTACCGTTATCAGGCTTGAAAAAGGCCATGAGGGCGTGAGCATAGGCACGTTGGCTATGGCTTGTCTTGTGCTTGGTGAACTGGGCCGTATTTCAGACTTCCTTGATGCTGGTTCAGATGACACTGGATTACTGCTCGCTCGGGGTAGGCTACCAAAACGAATTGACGGTAAACGTAAGCCCAGATCAGTACGGGGTGGAGACAAGCAAAGCTACTCACCTAGAGTTGATAACGAAGAAGGCGTTGGTTTCTAATGCCCGAAGCAATTGTCGCACTTGGTGAAAGTAAGCGCTTGGTTGGCCGCCTGCGGTTTGAAGCGGATGGCCGGCGTCAGTATTCACAATTTGAGTATGACGAAAATTGGTTGGCCGCACCTGATTGCTTTGCGCTTTCGCCGGGATTGCCTTTGCGTACGGGTAGCCATTTTAGTTCTGGCAAAGAGGACAAGCGCGAAGCGCTACCATCGTGTTTTGCTGATGCCGCACCTAATTCCTGGGGTCGAGGTTTGATGACGAGGGCACTGGGCGGCGGCCTTAGCGAATTTGATTACCTGGTGCTTACCGATGATCGCACACGGCAGGGCGCTCTACGTTTTTTAGGCGAAGACATGCAGCCGCTATCGGATTTATCCCCACCAATTCCGCGTCTGGTGGAGCTTGATAGATTACGCACACTTGCACATAAGTTTGAGAGTGATCCGAGCGGAGCAGGGCAAGAAGCCCGCGACCTTGCTGGCATTGCCGGTTCGCTCGGCGGTGCACGACCAAAGGCAAATGTAGAAGGTGATGGCCATCTCTGGATCGCCAAATTCACCTCCGCCCAAGACACAAAACCTGTGGAACGAGCCGAAGTCGCCACGCTGAAACTCGGCCGCTTGTGCGGACTGCGGGTCGCAGAAGCAAGGCTGGAGCTAAAGGCAAGTGACAGCCCGGTCGCGCTCATTCGCCGGTTTGACCGCCGGGGCAATAGGCGCATACCTTATATATCTGCACGCACGGCGCTTGATATGAAAGGTAGGGATCGTGGTTATTATACAGACATCGCAGATGTAATCCGCCAGATTTCGAGCAAACCAACAGATGATTTAACTGAGCTTTGGCGGCGGATTGTCTTTACAATCCTTGTATCTAACAAAGATGACCATTTGAAAAACCATGGCTTTATTTATACGGGTCAAAATCGTTGGCGGCTCTCGCCTGCTTTCGATATAAATCCGTCCCCGTCCCGCCACCGAGTTTTAGAGACAGGTATCATACAAGGTGGATCGTTTGATGCATCCCTGGACATTGCGCTTGAAGCCGCAGAACTGTTCGACCTTGAACCCGCCGAAGCGCGTCAGCAGGCATCAAAAATGGCAAAAACGATTACGGCCAATTGGAAACAAGCCCTACGCACCGAAGGCGCATCCGCTGGCAACATAAAAACTTACACCGACGCCTTTGAGCATGATGAAATGGAACGGGCGTTGAGAATCTAATATTTGGTAGAATAATTTCATCTATCCAAAAGACCGCGCCTAGATTATAATCTACAAAATTATATTGGGAAGGCCATTTATGAAATCTCCAGAGTCGGTCAAAAGCCTTGAAACATTAGGACGAGTGCAGCTTTCAAAATCGTTTTTTATGCGAGATATGTTGTATTCGGAAATATCCAATTTTTACGGCATTCAGAATATCCCCGAATATCCAGATGTTGTCATAGAGGCGGGCCGTCAGTTTTGTGAAAACCTGTTGGAACCTTTGCAGGAGAAATTTGGACGTATATCTATCCGATCGGCATACCGAAGCCCAACGCTAAATAAGTTTGGTAATGAAAAGAAACTGGGATGCGCTCGAAATGAATCTAATTACGCCAAGCATATCTGGGATTACCAAGATAAAGACGGATGTTTAGGTGCGCTTGCAACAATCGTCGTGAATCGTTTTGTACCTTACTATGAACAAACCAAAGATTGGCAATCCATGGCTTGGTATATCCATGATCATCTTCCTTATTCCACTTTGTTCTTCTACCCAAAGCTTGGCGCTTTTAATATCGGTTGGCATGAGCAACCCAAAAGACGAATAGACAGTTTCATACACCCAAAAGGAACACTGACAAAAATGGGCATGGATAATCATGATGGCGATCACTCCGTCCTATACAAAGATATGCTTGAAGCCTTGGCTGATAATTAGGCGTCAACTGACGCATAGATTTTTGCCAAGGCTGCCCCCGTTATTAGGTTATTATGCTGTACCATTATTAGGTTATTGTGTTGTGTGTGGAAAATTCCGTTCAAGCTGTTCGATGAGGAATTTTACTTTTCTTGTATATAATGGTCTGTATCCAAACGGAGCGCTTCTTTCCAGAGAGGCGTTTTTACATATAGTCTGTCAGCAAAATAATTATTGGCCACTTTAATTTCTTCTAAAAAACCCACCCAGCATAAGGGCTGGAGTACACCTGAGAAAAAACTAGCACTCTCGGGGTTGGCAAAAAGTCCTTTTTCTTTTTGCTTAATGCCAAAAATTTTCTCAACCAACTCTACCCCCGTAATAGCGGTTTGTGCTTCAACATTGATGACGTTCAGGAATATATCCCAATTTCCCATCGGCGCTGTTGGTCGGCGGCTATAGGCCCAGTGGTCAAATTCAAAGAGATAAAACGGAGCTATGATCCCAAATAATTGAGCTGGATTTTCAACCAATTCTTTACCGCTGCGTGTCAGTTTAAACTCTCCTTTATAGTGCCGGCCAATCTTGAGGGCTAACAAGGCTTCGCGTATAAAACCAAGAGGTGGCAGGTCCATTTCATTGAGCACTTTATTAACCGCATACAGGTCATCAGAAGTGTAACCGGGCCAATCAAATGCTCGTGCGGCCCAATCCACAAATGTACGCTTGAAGCTTTTGTTGACCGTGAGGCCAATGCCGCCATGTTCGTGACAGTAGTCTAAAGACGAGAGATGTTGATCTGACAAAGAGTGAATGCCGTAAGACCAGCTCTGCATTATCTAAATTCTTAAATTCAATCATGGTGCTTTCTATTGTTTCCCAATACGGGCTTTACAGAATAACGCAAAACATGCCATTTGTTTCGCGTGGATATGGTAAGGTCGAGAAATGTGACGACCTGCCCAGCGGGTAGGCTGTATTGGTTTGTATTTGATTGCTCCAAGATAAGTGTGAATTTGGCTTATCCGAGCGGATGAGTTTCAAAAAAATCTACCTCAAAATCCCCTCAAATACCCCAAATTTCACTTTCTCGTGCTACCCCGAGAGGGTTTTTGACATGGGCAGAAATATTAAAAAACGTAAATCATTGTTTTTATTGATAAAATTGGCGCACCCGACAGGATTTGAACCTGTGACCTCTGCCTTCGGAGTTGCGTGTCGTTGGTTTTTCTGGAGTTAGCTATAGTGCGATAATGGTATATTTAAGTATATATAACAATGACTTATGTTACATGTAATTTTAAACTTATATTTTTTACTTTCCCCAAATAGGCTCGAATGTTATGCTTTTTGGTGCCCCCATGGTGCCCGATTTGACCCCTGCCTATAAAGAGTGAGAAATGCCAAGACGTTCAAAACAGAATTTAACCAAGAGATTTCTTGATAGTATCACGCCTTTAGAAGGCAAAGAATTCATTGTTTGGGATGCCAGTCTTACAGGATTCGGTGTGCGTGTGAAACCCTCTGGACGGAAATCTTTTCTCTATAAATATAGAACGCCAGATGGCAGGCAAAGAAAACTTACCTTGGGATCGTTTGGCCAAATAACGGTTGAACAAGCAAGGCGGCTTGCTACGGCTGGTCTCGGTAAAGTTGCGAGCGGTCACGACCCTTCTCAAGACCGTCATGACATCAAGAAGGCCCAAACCGTTGGTGACCTATGTGATCAGTATTACGCGGATGCTGAGGCAGGTAAAATCCTGTATCGGGGCAAACCCAAAAAGGCTTCAACGCTCGCAATCGATAAAGGACGAATAGAGCGCCATATAAAGCCAATGATAGGCCGCAAACAAATTGCGGCCTTAACCCGGCAAGACGTGACAAAATTTATGTACGACATCCGTGATGGCAAAACCGCAATAACGGTTAAAACTGGGCCGCGAGGTTTAGCGCGAGTGCGGGGCGGTATGGGCACTGCCAAGAAAGCCGTGTCGGTTCTATCAGCAATATATAATTACGCCATTCGCTCTGGCATGGTCGAACATAATCCTTGCCAATATGTCGAACGGCCAGCAGACAACAAGCGTACACGGTTTTTAAACCCCGATGAATATGACCGCCTTGGGATGGCTTTGAATGATCAAGCTATCAGCACACAATATACGTCGGCTAGCCTCGCAATAACAATACTAGCGCTTACAGGGTGTCGCCGTAATGAAATTCTGTCATTGGTTCGGGATGAAGTGGACGTGACAGGGCGGTGCCTCCGTTTGGGAGACACTAAAACAGGGGCACAAATTAGGCCATGCGGTAAGCCTGCCCTTGAACTCCTAACCCAACAACTCGCTTCACACACAAGCCAATTCGTTTTTCCATCTACAAAGAACAACGGCCCCATTATCAACATCCGCACGCCTATGGGGAAAGTTTGTAAAATGGCAAAGCTGGAAAATGTTACGCCGCATACACTCCGCCATAGCTATGCAACGGTTGCCCATGAACTCGGTTATAGTGAACTGACAATAGCAGGGCTTCTTGGACATAGCGCCGCAAGCGTAACCAGCCGCTACGCGCATCATGTAGATCATGTGCTTGCTGACGCGGCGGATAAAGTATCGGGGCTGATTTATGAACGGTTACAAGCAGAGACGAATTAAACGTCTACTTCAATCATCTCAAAAAGATGAAATTTTATCGTATCAGGGGATATGGGCATATTAAAAATTCTGTTTAAACCAGTTTCACCCTCCGTATTATCAGGCATAGTAAAGCAATAATCGACCACTATAAGAACATCACCTTTCTTAAGTATGGCCAAGCCCGCAGGATTACCGAAAGTAAGCTTTTCGTTTTCATCCCATACTTCTTCGTTGAAGAATTTTCTAACGGGGAGTTTTATGCTGCAATGTTTCTCCATTGCAGTGATGAAATCTTTGAACTTCTTATCGGCTCGTTTGGGATTGAAGTTGTCATGATTGAAAGTACCGAGAAATTTATCGGATTCTATGGCTTGCTCAATTCGTTTTCTTGCATCTTTGTGCGAAGTAGTTTTATGACGGATATTCCCTTCGGGGAAAGTCCTTAAATGCAATTCATGTCTTTCTAGGTATAGCATGGTTGAATATCAAGATTTTCTGTTTTGATGTCGGTAAACACCAACGATCTCAATCCTGTCCTTGTAGGCTTTGTGGGAAATCACAAAACGAAATTGGTTGCTCACAAACCGCCTCCGACAGTCTGGGAGTTTTCGGCCAGCCTTTGGAAATAATTGAAGCGTCTGGATAGCACTATGAATATCACTATGAATATCACTATACACCCGTAAATTGGTACGAGGTGAAATTTCATTATAATAAGTTTCAATTTCTTTGAGGTCAGCTTTTGCCGTATCTCGGTAGATAATTTTTATCATGAAGGAAGCGGCTTGCCCCAAATATGATTGACCTCGGCTTGTGTAGCATATTTAGGGTTCGTGTCGGCATGGCGACGTTTATCTTCTATCTCTTGTTCAGGAGAAAGCACAAAATCATCTTCGTTTAAATAGTTCTGGACAACTAAGCCCAATTCAGCTTGAAAAGCTGTCTGCTTATCGGCTGGGATACTCTCAACGAGTACAGCTAGTTTTTCTAAAGTTGTCATGCGATTGAGTATAGCAGAAAAAGGGTAAATAAAAAGCCCTAAATTCCGCAGGTTTAATTGTTTCACAGTTTTGCTGTTGCCAGGTTTTGAGTTTGCCGTCGGTTGGGTTGCCATATTTTTATCCTTTGAGTATCAAGTAAATGCACAATCCGTGACCTGTGGGCTCATGTTTAAATTTACCGCATCGTTTAAAATGCATCAATTACCGATTTATCTTAATAGCTAGATGTCGAAGTTGCCGCTCCATTTGACATAAATGTTTCTAGATCTTCTGGCCTATATCTCACTGCCCGTCCCATCTTGATGAAAACTGGGCCGCCGCCGTGGCAACGCCATTTGTTGAGGGTTGAGCGAGCGAGTCCAAGATAAACTGCGGCTTGCTCGACTGTAAGTAACATTACGCTAGGTTTTATTCGGTTTATGGTTTCCATTTTAATCTCCTTAGTATCATAACTTAGACATTCATTGGCATGGCGTCAGCCATGCCAACTTTACAGATTGCTATTTTGACTTAGGCCGTGACCAGACGAGGTCTGCGCCGTCGTCGTGATTGAACAATGCAGCATTCACCGGCTTACTTAGCATTGGGCCATCGAGTAAAACTTTAACGTAATCGAGCGGCTCATCACCGTCTTTTGTTTCTTTCCACGCTACACCAAAATCGCTACGGCCTGATTTGATGAAAAAGTCAGGGCTATCTTCATTCTTTTTGTTTTTGTTGGTGACGAATTTAACTTTGTGGGTCATGCTTAGCGTGGCGATTGTGCCTTCATAACCTGCTTTCGTTTGTTTAAATGTTCCTATAGTTGCCATGGTACAATCTCCTAAATTGGCGTTACTGAAACAGCTTTAAGCTAGCTCACGCTTGGCTTTCTTAAATCCGTGGTCACTGGCCAGAAAGCCGGTGAGCATGGACGGGATGAGCGCATTTACGGGCTGTTTCTCACCGTAAGTTTGCTCGTAAATGTTAGCGTAAACTTCCAAATCACTTAGTAAATCAGGCGGTAATGATACCGACAGTTTTGAGGGTTTGGTGTCTGTTAATTTTGCGAGTTTGAGATTTGGTTTGGTCACTATTTTTCTCCATATGGTTTGAGGATGAGGTCTTTGGACACGATGATTGAGAAGCGCCAACCGGGGCGCACGCTGAGTGTTGGTTGGATATTGAGGGTACGTTCGATAATGCGTTGACCTGCGATATTGGCTGTGTCCTGCCCTGCGTTTTGCAGAGCGCGGGCCAGACGGCCTTCGTCATCAGTTGACAGCTCGGAACCGATACTTAGCAGTGACGACAGAACCGCGCCTTTCATGAACTGCCATGTGTGGCGGTCCACCTTGTCTTTGAGTCCTGCAAAGCCCTGGCCGTCAACGGCGGGGAGATTATCAAGCTGTATGGAGTTGCCATTGGGGAAGATAATCCGCGTCCACGCAACCAAGGCACGGCTTTGGCCGTAAGCAATTACGCTATCATACCGGCCAAGTAGCCGTGCGCCTTGCGGGATTAGTAAAAACTCACCCGTGACCGTATCATAGACATTCTCTGTGACCTGACCGATCACTTGCCCTGGCAGGTCGGAACTTAACCCGGTGACAAGGCTGGCAGGTATCAATGTCCCCGCCATAATTTGGTAAGGCGATTTTGGCGTTTGCAGGACGTAAGGATTATATACCTCGCCTGCCGATTGTTGCAGAAAAGCTGACTTACTATTTTGATAAGCGGGAGCCGCATTAAATTCTGCATTGCCAACACCCTGATAGCCAAAAGCGGTTTGTGTACTGGCACTGGCAAGATTGGCATAGGCTTGCTCCAACTGCGCATCCATACTGGCAAATTGATCTGATGGCTGAACCGTATTGCGCCCACTTGAGCCTACAGAAAAGAATAGGCCTGACTCTCTTGCTTCATCGCGCTTGCTTGGTGCAGGTGCGGATTGATTGGCCGCAGGTTGCGTATAAGCCCTACGCTGTGGAACACCTTTTGGCGCATATTGAAACGGATTGTCCAGCTCTGCGACTGGTGCGCCGCCTTGTTTTGCCTCCAAAAACGCCGCGCCTAAATCACCCGGTAATGGCGGGCCAAGCTTCGGCTTCATATCCGCATATGTTTTTGGAAGCGCATCAAGAGCGTCTGCCATAGGTTTATGAGAAACATTATAAAGCTCGCTTGGCCGATCATTGTCGCCATAATCCGGTGATTGCAGGGCAAATGCCAAGGCCGCGAACAGGCCTGCACTTAATGCCGTGCCGCCAAGCATCAAAGCTTTTCGGCTAAACCGTTTTACAGGCTTCGGCTTGGCACGAATAGCCAGTTCGGGATTATTGACGGTTTCGCTCATGATTTATCACGGATAATTTTAACAACGTCCTGGTCTTTTTCACCGAGGCGCAGTTCGGCTATTTTGAACAAGCGGTCTACAATGTAATAGGCACCTTTGACCCTGTAATTGACGAGCTGACTTTTACCTTTGCGGCCCATGACAAATAGCGGCGGTGCTTCGCCTTGATCTAGTCTTTCCGGGAACTGGATAAAGACTTTGTGGCCATCATCAAAAGCCCGGAGTGGCCGCCAATGGGGATGGTCGCCTTTAATCTCATAGCGGAAGTTCAGTTTTTCTATGGACAGTTTCGGACTGACAGAAGTGGCTACTTGCTTGGGTGCCGAACGGCGTTTCATCTTCTTGGCACTACGCAAGCCCAAAGCCTCTCTTGGATAGTGCCATGACACTGCGGCCATATAGGTATCTTTATAGGAATGGAGTTCCAGATAATACGTCCGCTTGGTCGTCGTGATCACAAGGTTTGTTGATAGTCCCGGCTTGGTTGGTTTGACCAGGATGTGTACCTGCTCGCCTCCGATTGCGCCCGACACCGTATCGCCAACAATCCACCTTACAGTATCTCCCGCTGATACGGATGTCAGTTCTTCGCCAGGTTGCAAGGCAATATCAGTGATTTGCTCCGGTGCCGTATAAACCTGATACAGTGAGCCGGGCGTATAGGGGTAGACCTGAATGGCGTTGAGGTAATTACTGCTGTTTGGTTCAATAGAAGCGGATGCGTTCGCTTGCTCTATGGCTTCAAAGGGTTTGAGTGTTGGGTCTGTTGTTACATATGAGGCGGGACGTAATTTCATCTGGCCGGGCATGATGATCGGTTCAAAGAACTCGATTTTGATTGGCCGCTCTTCTTGGATGGGTTCATCGACTTCCAAGACGGCCTCGCTCATCAAAGCGGGCGCTTCGTCCTTACGGGACATATCCAATTTGAAATCGGTAAAGCTTTTTTGCAGACTAGCGCATCCGCTAAGGGAAATTAAAAGCCCTATGGCGGTGACTGTTTGTAGGTGTCGTGAATATCTCATTTTATTCTCCTGAATTAAGGTCTTTTGACCAGTTTAGGCCGTGCACATAGAGGCCAAGGGGATTGCTGTGCAGGGTTTGCGCGTCAGTTGGTGGGTGCATAATAATGCTCAATATGGCTGTGAAATTCTCTGTGTCGATCAGCGCACCGCCGCGATAACTTGTTTCGCGCCAACGGATTTCAAAACTGTCATTTGATGAGCGGACAATAGAGGTGACATCAACTGTGACGCTACGCTGTCCAATATCTGCGAACGGATCATGCTCTGTGGCATAGGCGTTGAGCGTGATGGCTGCCTGGTCGGTCGCAAAGCTATAAGCTTCCAACCAATTTTGCCGTAGCACCACCGGGTCAATGGATACCGCGCGTACATTGGTGATAAAATCCGCAAGCTGGTGGGCGACTTGTGCGTCTGACGGTATGAAGTTTTCTGTAGCGGGACCGATGGCGCGGACCGAACCATTGGTGTCGACCTCAACTACATAAGGCGTAATCATGCTTTGAGAACTTTGCCAGATAAAGGCACCTGCAAGCAATGCTGATAAACCGATGGAGAGCAATGTCGCCAGTCGCCAGTTTTTCGCTTGTACACGGGCAGACCCTATTCGGTCGTCCCATACTTGCGCCGCTCGTTGATAAGGTGTTTCCGCGACCGGTGTTGTCCCGTATCTTGATTGATTGCGTTTCCACATAATGATGGCTCCTATTCTTCTTGTTCAAGTTTGATGTTAAAACCGCCGCCGCGTGTGTCGCCCGAGCGGATGGCGTCCCCAGCCCTACGGCTTGCGTTTTGACGTGTTTGTTGGTTTTTGATCTTCTTTGCCCAATCGGGTTGACCCGCTCCGCCGCCAGAACCTCCGCTACTATCATTTGCGCTGACGGGTTTGAGGCCTTTGGAAGACAAAGCATTCAGTCCGCCGCGCATTCCTGATCTATGGGCTTCTGATATGCTACCACCAGCTTTTGAGGCTACAGCTTTGCCTGCGTTTTTAACCGCGCCCATTCCCGCTTGCGCTACGGCGGATGCGCCGCCAAGAGCGCCTTTTACGCCGCCTGAACCTGATGCGGCCTTGCCAAGCGCAAAGGATAGCTTTGTGCCGCCAGCTAATGAAGCGCCTGCTTTAACCGCGCCGCCTGCCGCTTTCGCGCCAGCACTTACGCCCGCACCCGCCGCAGCAGCGCCCGCCATTGCCCCGGCACCTACCGCTGCCATTGTACCAACCGCCGCGCCTGCACCGAGTTGCGGTGCGCCTGATACAAGACCTGTGGCAATGCCGGGGCCAAAAATACCGAGAGCAAGTATTGCAAGAGAGGCCAGAATTACGGAGGCAGCATCTTCAAGAGTTACTTGGCCGGGAACAAATGCTGCCGTTACTTGCCCGAATATGGTTGAACCAATCCCGATAATGATGGCAAGCACCATGAGTTTGATACCGGAAGCGATAATATTACCGAGTACCTTCTCAGCCAGGAAAGAAGTTTTGTTCCACAGTGCGAACGGGATTAGGACGAAGCCTGCAAGCGTGGTTAGTTTGAACTCAATAATTGTGACAAATAATTGGATGGCCAGAAAGAAGAATGCAAACAAGGTGATGACCCAAGCCAGCAGCAATATAAATATGGTAACAAAATTAGTGAAGAATTTCACCGGCCCGGTGAGATTACCCACCTCTGTAAGTAATGGGTGGGCCGCTTCAAAGCCGACACTGGCAACATAGCCAGGCCGCATTAAATCCGCCGCCGTGATAGTTTTTCCCGTAGCGTTTAAGCCAAGTTGACCAAAGCTGGTGAAGATGACATCGCTCAGGAATGCGAAGTTATTCAAGATCAGTGCAAAGAACCCAACATACATGACTTTCTTGAGAAACTTGGCAATGACATTGGTATCCGGCCCCATGGCCCAATACAGGCCCGCCAGGGTAATATCTATGCCAATCAGGAACGCCGTCAAAAACATTACGTCCGGGCCAAGTAAGCCAAAGCCTGAGTCTATATAAGTGCTGAAGGTTTTGAGAAACTGGTCTATGACGCCGAGATTATCCATGATTATTTACCTTTCCCGTAAGCTTTTTTATTGCCAACAAAGCGTTTGTGTTTTTGGCGGGACTCTTTCTCGATAGCGATTTGCCTTGCACGCTCCAGGCTTTCGGCCCGGTATTGCACCGCGTCCATTTGCTGCATCTGCATGATTTGTTTGATGAGGAGAGCCAGCAGTTGATTGCCGGCCTGGACAACGGATAAATTACCCGTTGATGATTGACTTTCCGTGACTAGCCTATCCAGCGTCCGCGCATCAACTTTGACACTGGAAATCATTTTGGATTGCATGACGATGGATTCTTCAAATGCGACATGGGAGTTTTCCCATTGAATTTCCGCGTTCTCGAATATCTCCTCATCGGACATATCTACGTATTCTTGCGGGTAGTGTTCGCGCATAAGCTGTTTGGTGCGCCCGACCTCATAACTGACATTCTCGGCTTCTTCGGTGAGCGCCGCGATTTCTTCTAAGATACGCAACAACTCATATTGGGCGTTGTAATCCAGCTTGGCCAAATTCTTGGCCTGCCCAATCAACATGCGGGCTTCGTTTTGGAGTTGGCTGACCTGTTGGCGTATCTGGATCAGCGAGCGCGAAGCCGTATAGAGGTTTTGCACAAAATTCTTGGGGTCAAATACAATGCCGCCAAATTGCGCTTGCGCAGTGTGCGCATAGGACAACAGCATTATTACGATAAGCAGGATTGATTTTATTCGGCGGCGCATATGTCCTCACTTTCTTTTATTTCATCCGCCCAAGGCAGAGCTTCATCGGCGGTAAGGTTAAATTCGGCTCCCATAATTTCAGCCGCCCAATCGAGAGACTTGGCGCGCAGCCATTGGCTTGCGAATTGATCTGCGCTATGGCTTTCCAAGACCGCATCAATGCCTGCATGTTCACTCTCGGAACCAGCCCCGCAAAATGCCAAAGCCACCTCACCAAGCCCTAGATCAAACAAGCGATTGCCCGCCCGCGATTGGAAGTAATAATCTTGCTTGGGAATGCTTGATGCTATGATTTCTATTTGGCGTTTATTAAGGCCAAAGCGGGTGTAAATTTCTGCTTGCTGCGGCTCCATTGCTCTATCATTGGGCAGGAATATTCTTGATGGACAGGATTCAATTAAAGCAGGCGCGATATCGCTACTGGCAATGTCGGCAAGAGATTGGGTCGAGAAGATTACCGATACGTTTTTCTTACGCAGGACTTTTAGCCATTCGCGTATTCGTTCGGCGAAGAACGGGTCATCGAGAAACACCCAGGCTTCATCTAAGATAAGCAGACTTGGCTTGCCATCAAACCTCGCTTCTAACCTATGAAACAAATATGTCAGCACGGGCAAGACTAATGCTTTGGAGTGCATCAAGGTTTCCATTTCAAAGCATTGCATATCGCCTGCTTTGAGAGATTCAGAACTGCCATCGAGCAAGTGCCCATAGGCCCCATCCAGCGTATAGGGTTGCATGGCTTGGCGTAATTTATTGGATTGCAGCAAAGCAGATAACCCCGTCAGCGTTCTTTGTTCACTTGGCGCAGTGGCCAGGCTTTGCAACGCACTCCACACCGCTTCCTTAATATCTGGGTCAGTCTCTAATCCTTCATTACGCAACAAGCCTAATATCCAGTCGAGCGCCCATGCAATCTCTGCCTCATCATCAATATCTTTGAGTGGCTGGAAGATGATAGAATTTTCTGCACCGAGATCATAATAATCACCGCCGAGTGCAAGCGTGGCGGCACGAGCCGAACGGCCTTTGTCAAAAAAGAATACTTGCGCATCTTTGTAACGGCGGAATTGCAGTGCGAGCAGTGAAAGCAAAACGGATTTACCTGCACCGGTTGGCCCGACAATCAACATATGCCCGACATCGCCCTGGTGGGTGACGAGGCGGAACGGGGTATGGCCTGCGGTTGTTGCATACAGCAGCGGAACATCGTCCAAATGCTCATTACGTTTTGGCCCCGCCCATATTGCCGACAGCGGCATAAGATGGGTAAGGTTTAGCGTATGGATTATTGGCTGGCGGATATTGGCATATGGATTGCCCGGCAAAGTACCGAGCCAAGCATCAACGGCATTGACACTTTCATGAATAGAGACAAACCCGCGTCCATTGACAATGCGTTCAATCTCGCGGATTTGTTGCTCGGCTATCAGTGGGTTTTTATGGCTAACCACAATGCAGGTCGTGAGATAACCAAAACTAACATGATCTGCACCAAGGTCTTGCAGGGCTTCGTCAGCATCAAGAGCTTTGTTATCCGCGTCACTATCTACCAAAGCCGATGTTTCGTTAAACAGACTTTCGCGCAAGAGCGACATCACCGATTTGCGCTTGGCAAACCATTGGCGGCGGAATTTACCGATCACTCTTGTCGCTTGCGCTTTATCCATTGGCAGAAACCGTGTCATCCAGCGATATGAGAAACCAAGACTGTTTAGTTCATCCAATATCCCCGGTGTGGTCTCTCCCGGAAACCCGCGCACAGTTATCATGTGCAGGTTTTCACCGTCGAGCCTTGGGACTAGCCCGCCCACCAGATCAGCACCGCCTATCAGCGCGTCAATATAGGCTGGTGTTTCGGGACAAGTAATTTTGTGTTTGTTTGGGGATATGCACGAATGTAGATATGTGAGCGTTTCGGCGTCATCAAGAAATTCAGCCAATGGAAATAGACTTCCCATGAGATCTAAGCAGCGTTCGCTCTCGGTAATGAAAGCAGTGAGGTGATCGGACGCAGTTTCTGTCAGTTCGTCGTCTGGCTTTTCTATGAGCAGGCTCTCGGCGCGCTTGGCGCTATCGGCAGGCGGCAGGTAAGCGAATGTCAGATAATATTCGCTTTCAAAATGGTGCTCTGATTGCTCGAATTGACCACGCCTTTCCTGATCAACAATCCATGCTGCTGGGTCTTTGAAACTTGAATGTGGGTAATCCGGCGCAGGATGGCGGCAGGCCTCAAAGTATAGCGCCCATCCCGAACCAAAACGTCTAAGCGCATTGTTGATACGGGCGCATGTTGCAACCAATTCTTCTTGCGTTGCACTGCCCAAATCCGGCCCGCGAAATCTTGCTGTGCGCTGAAAGCTACCATCTTTATTCAGCACCACACCGGGCGCAATCAAACAAGCCCAAGGGAGATAGTCTGCAAGGCGAGATGGCTGCTTTTGATATTCTGCGAGGTTCAACATGATAGATAACCTTTGTGTTTGATGTGGCGGGCCAGCACGTCCATAAATTTAGGGTCGCGCTTGGCAAAATAGACCGAGAGGCTGTGAGAGATAACCCAATAGATAATCCCGACAACGGCAAGCTGGAGACCAAGCCCGAGGGCGGCGGCGAGCGTACCGTTGACGATTGCCGCTGTTCTTGGCGCACCACCAAGCAAGATTGGCTCGGTCAGTGAGCGGTGCAAAGGTATGGAATAACCATCAATCATTAAATCAACGCTCCACCACTAAACTTGAAGAATGACAAAAAGAAGCTGGTGGCCGTGAAAGCAATGGAAAGCCCAAAGACAATCTGTATGAGCTTGCGAATACCGCCGCCCGTATCGCCAAATGCTAGAGTCAGGCCGGTCATGATAATAACAATCGTGCCAAATATTTTAGCCACCGGGCCTTCGATGGATTTGAGGATTTTTGTCAATGGGGCTTCCCAAGGCATAGAGGATCCGGACGCAAAGGCGGGTTCGGCGAACAGCACAAAAGAGAGCGCAATAAATACGAAATAGGTAAGTTGGCGGGTGGACATAGGGGTTCTCCTTTAGAGGTTGGTTTTAGGGATTAGTTTTAGCGGGGTGAAATTTGGTGCGAGCGGCTCCAGATCATATTCATCGCCGTGTACGCCAAGCACGCGGGCTATGGTTTCAACACGGCGGGCCAAACCTCGGCCTGATATAAAAACAATGACATTGATGGCTTCGGCAATCAGCGCTTTCGGGACAGAGCTTGCGCCCTCCAAAATCAATTGCTCGATACGGTAAAGCCCTGCCTCGGCGGAGTTGGCATGTACGGTCGCAATACCTCCAGGATGTCCCGTATTCCAAGCCTTGAGCATATCAAGGGCTTCGGGGCCACGCACTTCGCCGACGATGATACGGTCGGGGCGTAGGCGCAATGTTGAACGCACAAGATCGGAAAGTTTCACGTCCTGCCCATGTGTGCGGAGTGCCACTTGGTCTTCGGTCGCGCATTGCAGTTCCCGCGTATCTTCGAGAATGAGAACGCGGTCATTGCAGTTAGCGATTTCAGCCAAGAGAGCATTGGCGAGCGTAGTTTTACCGCTAGATGTGCCACCAACAATGAGAATATTTAATTTGGCATTTACAGCGTAGCACAATGCATCGGCCTGCGCCTTGGTCATAGTTTCTCCGGTGACATAATCATCCAAAGTAAAAATCTTTGCCGCACCTTTGCGGATAGAAAAACAAGGTGCGGAAACAACGGAGGGCAATAAGCCTTCAAATCGTTCGCCGCCGCCTGGGAGTTCCGCGCTCACAATAGGTCTATCGGTCGTGACCTCTTGGCGAATGTGACTGGCAACTAATTTTACTATACGCTCTGCATCAGACGGGGTGATAATTTCGCCTGTGTAAACCCGTCCTTCGCCGTGACGGTCAAGCCAAAGTTTACCGTCTGGATTGACCATAATCTCAATGACACTTTCATCATCAAGCGCAGCACCAATCACCGGCCCCATAGCAGAGCGGAGCATTTCCAGAGTGCGGCTTGCGGTGACGGGGTTAAGCTGAGACATGTTTGGCCTCCACTTTTACTTTCTTTGTTTTTTTGGCTGTAATTTTTTTGAGCTTCTTCCCATCCAATTTTGCTAGAAGTTCTAATTCTTCTTTCGTGAAATACTGATCTTCTGTCGCCATAACATCTGCTAAGGCGAGCTTCATAATGCGGCCATCAAGTTTCATCTGCGTTTTGAGTTGATCGACAAAATTATTGAAGTGTAATGCGCCCTTTGCTTGGCGGCGGTCTTGTTCGCCTTCTTTAATATCTGGTGCCAATGAAAAGAAATAACGCAAGAACAATGAGAACGCTTCTGTCAGCATATTCAAATCACGGGAGTGCCGATAATCATGACGGGTCATAAGATCTAATCGGCGGATTAACTTTGCATCACGGCGGTCATCTCTCTCATAAGAAAAATATGAGCTAAGGGCTTTATCCACTATGAGCGATAATGATGCGTCTGGCTTTTTAGCCGCATCATGCAAGCGCAAGTAATTTGCGGCAGAAATACGAGGGCGTATGCGGGGTCTGTGTACGGTCATGTTATATTTCCAATTCCGGGTCTTCAGTGCTGCTCATCAAGTGGGCTTGCTGAACCAGTGTTTGAGGGTTAACGAACGCGCTAAGTTCCAGCATTGGAAGTTCTTGATCGTCCATATCTTTTGCTTGGGACTTTTCACTATCGTTATTTTTCTTAGGCGCATGCTCATGGCCTTTAATTTTTGGTGCGCGTTCTTTGCCGCCAGTAGCCGTTTGTTTTTCTGATTTGTACTGGGCAATAAGGCGGTCATCCACGAGCCGTGTCTGCTGACCCCAGAGGCAGTCTTGCGGACGGGGAGCACCTGCATAGCCATTATCCTCTGGATCTATGCCAGAAGAAATATCTGGGGGAGCACAAACACGGCCCGTGAAATTCTTATCAGTGTAATAGGTGATTTTGTTGGCTTTAATCGGCGCTGTGCCAGAGAGCAGAATAATCTCCTCATCGGCGGGAAGCTGCATGACTTCGCCCGGTGTTAAAAGCTGCCTTGCCGTTTCCTGGCGCGATACCATGACGTGGGAGAGCCAAGGCGCTAATCTATGGCCTGCGTAATTGCGCATAGCCCGCATTTCTGTGGTGCTGCCAACAGCGTCCGAGATACGCTTGGCGGTGCGCTCATCATTCGTGGCGAATGCAATCCGCACATGGCAGTTATCGAGGATGGCATTATTCGGGCCATAAGCTTTTTCAATCTGGTTGAGGGATTGCGCGATAAGAAAAGCCCGCAGCCCATAGCCTGCCATGAATGCTAGTGCACTTTCAAAGAAATCTAGACGTCCAAGTGCTGGAAACTCATCAAGCATAAATAACACTTTGCGCCGGGATGGATTATTGTTGGTTTCTAGGCTCTCCGTTAAGCGGCGGCCTATCTGATTTAATATCAACCGTATCAACGGCTTAGTTCTTGAAATATCTGATGGCGGTACGACCAGATAAAGCGATACGGGTTTGTCCGCATCCACAAGGTCGCTAATCCGCCACTCACATTTGGAAGTCACCTCGGCAACAGTCGGGTCTCTATACAGAGACAGAAAGCTCATCGCCGTTGACAATACACCTGAGCGTTCGTTTTCAGATTTATTGAGGAGTTCACGCGCTGCTTGTGCAACAACGGGATGGGCTTCGGCTTTATCAGCGTTGCCGAGGTGATTGGTTTCCATCATCGCCCAAAGCGTTTTCTCGAAAGAGCGTTTGGGATCAGACAGGAATGAAGCTACGCGGGCTAATGTCTTTTCTTTCTCCGCGTAGAGAATATGGAGAATTGTGCCGACGAGCAATGAATGCGCAGTTTTCTCCCAATGGTTACGGCGCTCCAGCACACCGTCTGGGTCAACCAAGATGTCGGCAATGTTTTGTACGTCGCGGACTTCACACTCGCTTTGCGCACTTCGAGCAAGGGATTGTATTTGGCGCTCGCCGTATTGGTAGGGTCAAACAATAGACAGTGCGAGAAAGTAGAGCGCCATCCAGCCGTAAGCTGCCAGTTCTCGCCTTTAATGTCGTGTATGACCGTGCTGCCTGTCCACGACAATAGCGTTGGAATAACAAGCCCGACACCTTTGCCAGATCGTGTTGGCGCAATCGCCATAACATGTTCCGGCCCGTTATGGCGTAGATAATTATCGTGGGCTTGGCCAAGAAATACGCCATCATCTGCAAACAAGCCCGCTTGCTTCATCATGGACTTACTCGCCCATTGGGACGAACCAAATGTAGTTAGCTTCTTGGCCTGCCGCCCGCGCCAGACAGAACCAGCAACCGCAAACAAAGTCCCAATAAAACCACCGCCCGCAGCAATCTGCCCGCCTTTGGCAAACACACTCGGCGCATAGGCATCAAATGAATACCACCACTCGAACAATCTCCAAGGAAAGTATATCTTGTAATCTGAAACCGTGAACCAAGGCGCGCCCAAATAAGCATCATAGTCAAACTGCAAAGCCACCCATTGGGTCGCATACCATGTGGTCAAAATAATGGTCGTAAAGACCAAAACAATTTGTCCGATAAGTATTGATTGCGGTGACATAAACCAAGTCCATTTCTAAGTTGGACTTTAGGCTGAGCAATAATTTATGTTTCGTCTAGGAGGATAAGAGGGCTAGAATTGGGAGGTTTTGGGAACTCACGGGATATAGCGGGAAGATTGGCAAATTTTATTTTCCAGAATTACTTCGCCCAAGGATTAAAAATATCGTCGTGAACATAATCAAAATCAAAGACTTTGCGTCTCGCACTTGCAGCCTGTGGTTCTTGACCGTGGCTGTGATCAAACTATCCGAACTCTATATTTCTCATGAGTGATTAATAAAAGTTGCTGCTGGGCATCAAGTGAGATTGCTTAGGCGTGTTTTCCAAAATTAAATATCATTTATGATATTATTTTAATCTTTATAGCCATATACTATCACTTATGATGTTTAATCATGTGGTTTTTCATTGATTCGGGCAACCACTTGTTGACGAATATATAATATCATTTATGATAGCTAATGCGCTATTATAGCCACTTTAATATCAAGTACGATAGTATGAAAATTGAAAATTTGACTCCAAACAACGCAATCTTGCAAGAATTGGGCACACGGCTTGCCCGGATTCGCAAACAGCAGGGCTACTCACAACTGCGTTTGGCCAATGAAGCCGGAATAGGTGTGGCTACCCTTCGGCGCATAGAAGCGGGCCATGACAGCCAGATGGAGACGTGGCTGAAGCTTATGAAATCTCTCCAGATGATCACCGCCATTGATGATCTTTTACCTAAGAATTATAGCTCACCAATGGCAGAGGCTTTATCAAATAGAAGAACTAGAAAGAAGAAAAATGACGCGCCTTCCGGTTCCATATGGGGCGACGAAAAACGATGACCACAGCTACAGTAAAATTATGGGGAACAATTATCGGCTATGTTTCAATGGAAAAGGCTGAGAGATTTGCACGTTTTGAGTATGATCCCGACTTTGTGACCCACGGCATAGAGCCCGCGCCATTGATGATGCCTTTAAAGGCACGGCGCATCTACCAATTTCGTGGCCTTGAGCCGCACTCATTCCACGGCATGCCGGGCCTTCTCGCCGATAGCCTACCTGACAGATACGGACAGAAACTAATCAATGTTTGGCTCGCCCAAACGGGGCGCAAACCGGAAGAGTTTAATGCCGTCGACCGTTTGTGTTACACGGGACAAAGGGGAATGGGT
>JAESQN010000032.1 GCA_016765135.1 Robiginitomaculum sp. | reverse complement strand
CCCCCATCGCCTACGCAAGAGCTTCGGCACTTCCCCCGTAAAAAACGGAGGAAGAAATGATCGGCGCACCCCCCCCAGCATTCGGCCATTACACCCTGCCCCCCCGCCGCGAGGCTTTGCGACGCAAGGCTGATACCATACCCAACACCAAATTCGGGCGCCTCGCTATTTCCGCAATCCGCAAACTGGCATTTCGTAACCTGCCAGACCCGTTTGATATCGCTGTCATGCCGGGCGTTAACGCCAGGCTTTATCCGCGTTCTAACCGCTGCGAAAAACGCGGCTTTGCTGGTATCCAAATATGGGATGCAGTGGAACGGCAAACCTTGTCTAACGCGCTTGATAACAGTTCCTCCAAACCATTTGTATTTTTAGATGTAGGCGCAAATGTTGGCCTGTACAGTTTAATCCTCGCCGCCCATGCCAAAACGAAAACCAAACCCGTACGCATCTTGGCCTTTGAGCCAGACCCGATAAACCGGGCAAGGTTTGAATTTAATATCAAGGCGTCCAATGCTGATATCAATGTCCTACCATACGCCGTATCCGATGCGGACGGCGAGGGCTATATGAGCGGTGGCGATAATAATCGCGGCGAAGCTCGTCTAAGCCCTGAGAAAAAAGAAAATGCCAAAGTACAAATCAAAACCCTGTACGGGGTTTGCAAAGACGAAAACCTACCCCATATAGATGCCATGAAAGTGGATATTGAAGGACATGACGAGCGGGCTTTAGGGGCGTTTTTTAAAGCCGCGCCAAAGACACTATGGCCGCGTCTGCTTATTCTTGAGACCGGGCGGGCACACAGTCCTTTGGAAGCCACATCTTTACTTGAGATGTGCGCCTCACACGGCTACACACTCACCAAACGCGCCGGGATCAATTCTCTCCTGGCCCTAAACAGTTAATTACACGAGGGCCGGATGGCAACGAAACGCGACTATTATGAAGTGCTGGGCTGTGTCAAAACCGCCGATGGTAAAACCTTAAAAACCGCTTACCGCAAATTGGCGATGGAGTTCCATCCTGACCGTAATCCGGACAACCCGAACGCCGAGGCCCAGTTCAAAGAGATCAACGAAGCCTATTCCATCCTGTCCGATGACCAAAAACGCGCCGCCTATGACCGCATGGGCCATAGTGCCTTTGGCCAAGGTGGCGGTGGCGGTCAAGGGGCTGGCTTCCATGATTTTTCCGACATATTCTCGCAAATATTCGGCCAGCAAGGCGGCGGCGGGTTTGGTGATGTGTTCGGCGGTGGTGGTCGCGGGGGACGCCGTGAGGTGCGCGGTTCTGATCTGCGCTACGAGATGGAAATCTCTCTGGAAGAAGCATTCGCGGGCAAAGACCTTGAGATCAAAGTGCCAATTTCCGAGGACTGTCACGGTTGTGACGGGACGGGCGCGGCCGAGGGGGCCGAGGTCGAGACCTGTTCCACATGTGCCGGTCAGGGCAAAGTCCGCACCCAGCAAGGCTTTTTCACTATGGAACGCCCCTGCCCCAGATGCGGCGGTCAAGGCGAATATGTCTCCGACCCGTGCCGCACCTGTGACGGCACGGCGCAAGTTCGCGTCGAAACTACACTTGAGGTCAACATTCCGGCAGGCGTCGAAGACGGTACACGTATCCGCCTAAGCGGCCAAGGCGACGCCGCCCCCAAAGCCGCCGGGCCGGGTAGCACACGCGGCGATCTCTATATTTTCATCTCTGTCGCCCCTCATGACTTGTTCGAACGCGACGGCGCCAATCTCTTTTGCCAAACCCATGTGCCCATGACCTGTGCGGCCCTGGGCGGTGAGGTGGAAATCCCGACCATTGACGGCGGACGTACCAAGGTAAAAATCCCGCATGGCTCCCAATCCGGCCGCCGTATGCGCCTGCGCGGCAAAGGCATGAGCGCACTACGCTCCAACATGCGCGGCGATATGTATGTGGAGCTCACAGTAGAAACTCCCAGCGGCCTCAACGCCCGCCAGCGGGAACTCCTCGAAGAGTTCCGCAAAGAAGGCGGCGACGAAAGCTGTTCCCCGGCTTCGTCAGGTTTCCTGGACAAAGCCAAGCGGTTTTGGGATGATTTGGTAGATTAGAGCATGTCGCAGATGCAACCAGAATAACCCGATCATTCCCGCGAAAGCGGGAATCCAGTCCCTACAATAATGTGCGAGCCTTGCTCGCTCTTTATGCGCTGGATACCCAGTCAAGCTGGGTATGAACGGATGGGAAGGGTTTGAAACCAACTAAACGCAAAAAACTTAAAAAAATTGTCGATTTGCCTTTTCTCATACGTCTCCTCTATATTAGTACTTAGAGAAAGGACGAAATTATGAAATATATGTTATTGGTTTACGGAGCGGAGGATGCAGCGCCTTTGCCGGGGTCGCCTGAGTTTGGGCCGTTTATGCAAGGTTATTTGGAGGTTAGCCAGGAAATGACCAATGATGGGGCTATGATTGCCGGAGAGGGTTTACAAGACGCCAATACCGCATCCACCGTCAAGGTTAGAGACGGTAAAACCATCACCCGCGACGGCCCATTTGCAGAAACCAAGGAAATGATGGGCGGGTTTTATTTGATCGATTGTGATAATCTTGATCAGGCGATTGCCTACGCCGCCAAAATTCCGTCGGCGACTTACGGCTCTATCGAGATCAGACCAGTAATGGATTACGAGCAATAAACTTGCCGTCCCGAGCTGACGTAAACGCGAAAATCGAACGTGTACTACGCGCACATCAGGGCCGCTTAATCGCGGCTCTGAGCACCAGGTTTTGCGATATTGGCTTGGCCGAAGATGTGCTGCAAGACGCGGTAACGGCGGCGCTCATCCATTGGCCCAAAAAAGGCATACCTCACAACCCACAAGGTTGGTTGTACCAAACCGCAAAACGCAAAGCCGTAGACCGCTACCGCCGCCGAGCCACAAGACACGCCAAAGCCGGAGATTTAACACACCATACCGTGCTGACGAATATGAGCAATGAAAGCGACGAACAAAGCGAACATTCCGTACCTGACGAACGCCTTGGCCTGATCTTTGCCTGTTGCCACCCGGCTGTCCCTGCCCCCGCCCACACGGCCTTGACGCTAAGGACTGTATGCGGGTTAAGCACTGCGCAAATTGCCGCCGCATACCTGGTGCCCAAAAACACAATGGCGCAACGTATCGTGCGGGCCAAAAACAAGATCAAACAAGCCGGTATCCCGTTCACAATTCCGGCACCGGATGTATGGCCCCAGCGTTTCCAATCCGTACTTTCGGTCATATATCTGATTTTCAACGCGGGGTATTCCAACCTGGCACCCGATAAACAAGCCGCAGACCTGTGTGCCCAGGCCATACATTTAGGACGGGTTTTGGCCAAATTATTACCCGGAGACACCGAAGCGGGCGGGCTATTGGCCTTGATGTTATTAAGCCAGGCCCGCCGCCCGGCGCGCCTCGCCAATCCCGAAATTCATATTTCATTGGAAGACCAAGACAGAACACTATGGGACAAAGCTAGCATAATCGAGGGGCAAAACTTGCTCTTAAAAACCTTGGCAAAAGGCAAGCCCGGCTCCACCCAAATCCAGGCCGCCATCAGCGCCGTACATTGTCAAGCGGCCACATTCCAAGACACGGACTGGCCCGAAATTGCGGCCCTGTATGAGCGGCTCTATGCCTATGAACCCACTCCTGTCATCCTCCTCAATGCCAGTATCGCCCTGTCTTTCGCACAAAGCCCCGCAGCCGGATTGGCCTCGCTGGAAGCGCTAGCCCAAAGTAAAACCATGACAAATTACCAGCTCTACCACGCAGCACGCGCAGATATGTTGAGACGTAACGGGCAATATGAACAAGCTAAAACAGCCTATGAACAGGCCCACGCATTAAGCCAATCCCCACAAGAAAAAACATTCCTGCAAAACAGAATAAAAAACCTGCCATCATAATTGGCATAAATCCTATATCTCCCGGTTTTTAGCCAACTCCAATTCCCGCAAGACCTCGGCTATGACACCATCCAGATTATCATAAACATCATGGTTCCAAAACCGGATCACCCGGTAGCCATATGTCTCCAGCGCCGCCGTGCGGGTTCTGTCTTTATCCTCAGTATAGGCATGCTGATGCCCATCAAGCTCTATGACAAGTTTCGCGCTTTCACAGACAAAATCAACAATATAGCTTTCGATAGGAGCCTGCCTGCGAAATTTGTAACCCGCCAGCAAACGGCCTCTCACTTCACGCCAAAATATAGCTTCCGAATTGCTCTGCCTGCGCCGAAACTTGCGGGCTATGTTTGTTGTGTTGCGGGTGTGCATGGGGGTAAGTTTAGCACAAACCCGACACCCGCGTAACCCCTCACCTTGTTCCTCTCCCAAAAGGAGAGGAGACGGTGTCTTTGCCATTTTTGTGTGTTGAAAGTTTAAAGGTTTCCACTGTTTCTTGCAGGTGTATCAGTACACATTAAAAACTTTATACAAATCACAAAACAAGCGAGCGTGGTCTCCTCCCCTTTTGGGAGAGGAACAAGGTGAGGGGTTACGGGCTGTCGGGGAAACACGGTGTTCCCCGCCTAATTTTATTATTCCCAAAATCTAATCCACGGTTTCTTGGGAGCGTATATAGTGCGTCTATGAAACTTGATTTGATCGCTATTGAAAAACTTTGCCCGGCCGGGGTTACGCCTTTGGCGGATTTGCGGGCGTTTGTTTTGGTGTTGGTGCGGGTGCTTGAACTCGGGATTGGCGGCGCCAGGGACGTTAAATCTTACGCCCACATGTTGGCGCAACATAGCCAAGAATTGCGCACAAAAACTCGCAGCAATTTGAACCTCAAGATCAAAGCCTGGGTGAAACAATGTCCTGAGCGCACGGCCTGGGTACGCTCGGTAATCGGCGAAGCGGCCATAAGAAGCTGGGTCGCCCGGCTCCGGACTGCTTATACTGCGCCCAAGACGGTAGGAAATAGGCGGGAAGAAAAACCTGATGCGAAACGCAGGGACAAGCCGCGCTCATACAAGCCACGTACACATAAACTCTTTGCTTTGGTCAGGCTGTCGGAGGTTGAAAAACTGCTGCCGTTCAGACCCCGGTGGCCGCGCAATATACGCCCGGCATTCTCTAGCGATACCGGGAATTTACGACATGCGGCGCGCACGGCGAACCATCTGGCAAGCCTTGAGCTTTCGGAAAAACCGCACCCGGCACGCACGCCGCGCCCACAAAAACCAATAAGGTTTTTTCCTTCAGAGCTAGGCGTCAGTGTCCGGGAACCAAAAATTGAAAACCCGGCCCAAAAATATGGTGAAGACCCGCCACTGAAGAAATTTGATGGGCCAAACCAGGCGCACCCTGACAAACACGGCATCCGCCCGGATAATCCCAGACCAGAAAAACCACCCTGAACTACGACTAAAAGCCCGCCATGCAATACATGACCGCCTTATGACAAACCGATAAACCAGTTTAATCATTTAAGTGTGAGGCAACGGGGTGGGATGTATCACCCGCACAATAGCTAAACAAAACTATAGTCAACCAAACGAATTTGCGGCTAGCCATTTCACCTATTCAACGCTAAAATACCCTTATGAAAAAAATAATCATCGGCATTAGCGGGGCGAGTGGCGCGGTATATGGCGTGCGTATGCTGAGGATGCTGCGGGCCATTGGCAATGTCGAAACGCATCTGGTTGTCTCACCTGCCGGGTGGATGAATATTCGCCACGAGCTGGACATGGACAAACCGGATGTTGAAGCTTTGGCTGACCATATCCATAAAGACGGGGATATTGGTGCGTGTATCGCTAGCGGTTCTTTTCGCGTGGACGGCATGATCATTGCACCGTGTTCGGTCAAAACCATGGCGTCTATTGCCAACGGTATATGCGGTACGCTGATTGCTCGCGCCGCTGATGTCTGTCTCAAGGAACGCAGGCGGCTGGTTTTGATGGTGCGCGAAACGCCTTTGCATTTGGGGCATATTCGCAATATGGCTTTGGTTACGGAGATCGGCGCTATCGTCGCCCCGCCCGTGCCTGCGTTTTATGCCAAGCCTAAAACCATCGAAGGCATGGTTGACCAAACGGTCGCAAATGTGTTGGACGGATTTGGGTTTGAGGTGCAAGAGCATCTTCTGAGGTGGCCCGGACTAAAGGGATAAGTATTTAAAGGATAAACAATGGCTGGATTATATTTTGACGAGTTTGAAGTTGGGCATGTGTTCGAGCATGAGCTGCGCCGCACGATTACCGAGAGCGACAATATGCTGTTCTCCAACATGACCCTCAACCCGCAACCCCTGCACATTGATCACGAATTTGCCAAAAACACAGAGTTTGGCAAACCCTTGGTCAATTCTATATTCACCCTTGGTTTGGCAATCGGTATTTCGGTCGCTGATACTACGCTCGGCACCACGGTTGGCAATCTCGGCATGAGCGACACCCAATTCCCCCATCCCGTGTTTCACGGCGACACCATACATGTGACCACGGAAGTGTCCGCAAAACGCGCCAGTAAATCCCGCCCCGGCCAAGGCATTATAACCTTTATCCACCGTGCCTATAATCAGGATAATATACTGGTAGTTATTTGCCACCGCGCCGCGCTTATGCGCGGGTCTTTACGCCCGGCAGATAAATCTGAATAAACGCCGTGCGCGATTAAGGCTTGCACTTGTGCGCACCAGCCTTAGAGAGAACACATGAGAACAACGCCAAACACAAATGATATTGCCCGCAGTGCCGGGGCTAATTTAGCGCAAAACATGCAGCGCGACAAAGCTCACCGCAAGAAATCCCGCAGCCTTAAACCCTTGCGTAAAATCTGGCCGTTTATCACCCGGTACCCGCTCTTGCTGTCCCTATTTGTATTTTTCTTATTTGCCGCATCTTTTGCAAGTCTTTTGCTGACCTATGCTTTCAAATACATGATCGATTGCGGTTTTGACAATGCTGCCAGTAATGCGGAAATTTGCACCCGGCTACCCATCACTGACACCAGCAATGCTGGTGTGTATTTTTTAATAGTTATTGCTATTACCCTCTTGAGTGCAGTGTTTGGCGCGGCAAGATTTTACACCATTAGCGTCTTGGGCCAGCATGTTGTCACCGATTTACGCACGACTTTATATAGCCATATTACGCGGCTAAGTCCGGCATTTTTTGAGCGCATACGAACGGGTGAAGTTGTTTCCAGATTAACCACCGACAGCATGTTGATCGAAACGGTGGTTGGCTCAAGCATGAGCATTGCGCTGCGTTCCTTGGTAGGGGGCATTGGCGCACTGGTGATCATGTTGCTCGTAAGCTGGAAATTGACGCTTATGGTGCTGGGCGTTGGCCCGTTGATTGTCATTCCTGTCATTTTATTTGGTCGGCGCATCCAAAGGCTTTCCCGCGAAGGGCAAGACAATCTGGCCACCGCATCCTCACGCGCGGTGGAAGCTTTGTCGTCCATCCAGACCGTACAGGCTTTCACCCAGGAAGACACGGAGCGGGCGCGGTTCTCCGAAGCCGCGCAGAACACTTTTAAGTCCAATAAAAGCCGGCTGGGTGTGCGCTCCATAATGAACTTTGTCACCTTTGGTATTGGGCAAACCGGCATGATTGTCGTCTTGTGGTATGGGGCCAGTTCTGCGGCTGCTGGGGAGATGAGCTACGGGGATATTGGCCAATTTACCTTTCTCGCCTTTATACTGATGATGAATTTTGGCTTCGTCATTACCACCTGGGCCGACTTGCTCCGCGCCGCCGGGGCCAGCGAGCGGATCATAGAGTTATTGGGTGAAGTTCCGGCAATTACCGCGCCCGAAAATCCCGTAGCACTCAACAAAGCCGACGGGCGCATTGATGTGGAAAATATGACATTTTCCTACCCGACCCGCCAAGACGAAAAGGCTTTGAACACTATAAATATGTCGGTTATGCCCGGCGAAACCGTAGCATTCGTTGGCCCGTCCGGGGCCGGCAAGACCACCATGTTTCAATTGCTGCTCAGGTTTTATGACCCCCAGTCAGGCCAGATAAAAATTGACGGAATTCCCCTCACAGATTTAGCCCCCGAAACCTTGCGCCAACAATTCGCATTCGTCCAACAAGCCACGCCATTATTCTCCGGCTCGGCTATGGACAATATCCGGTACGGTCGGGCCGGGGCGAGCGACGAAGACGTTATTACCGCCGCCAAAGCCGCCTTTGCTCACGACTTTATCATGAAACTCCCGGACGGTTATCAAACGGATTTGGGCGAAAAAGCCATGACCTTATCAGGCGGGCAACAACAGCGTATCGCCATCGCCCGCGCCATATTGCGTGACGCACCCGTCTTGCTCCTCGACGAAGCCACCTCGGCACTCGACGCAGAAAGCGAGCGGGCCGTGCAAAACGCTTTCGCCGCTTTGTCCAAGGACAGAACCACATTGGTCATCGCCCACCGCCTGGCCACGGTCAAAAAAGCCGACCGGATCATCGTTCTGGAAGACGGACAAATCGTTGACCAAGGCACACATAATGAGCTGATAAAACGAGACGGTCTTTACGCAAGACTGGCCGAGTTACAGTTTAATCCGGAAGGCTAAACCAGCGCAAATGCTCGGGGGTTGTATCCAGAATACAGCATCCGGGTTGGATGCACTTCTCCGGTTTAACACTAGCATATTGGTCGGCAAGCTGGATTAGTTTTTCCAGGCTGTCTGGCACAGATTTCCCGGATATAGCTTGGTCGGGGCTGGTTAAATTGCTGAGAGATATTGCGCCGGATTCCCAGTGGCTCCACACGCCCGTGGTGCTGTCAAACCCGTAATAGGGTAGCATTTTCTTGCCGTTATCAGCAATCCATTCCACGGCGGACAACAGCATTTCCGCGTCATCATCCGAGTAAAAATAATTGAACCCGACCCGCACCCAGCCCGGTTTCAAAATTTCCACACCCGTGGCAATAACCGCCTCATATTCTTCGGATGTTTTTAGATCAATATCCAGCAATCTGTGACCATAAGGCCCGGCGCAAGAACAGCCGCCTCTGGATTGTATCCCAAACAAATCGTTTAAGAGCGCAACGACGAAATTAAAATGAAGATATTTATCTTCGCCGCTACGAATGAGGAACGAAAATATCGGCAAACGCTTAGCCGTATTGGAGCCAAGTATTTGGATGTTTTTGTGCTTGCCCCAACGCGCAAGAGCCGTCTTGGCAAATTTATGCTCATGGTCTGATATTTTTTGTGCGCCGACTTTCTCGCGCAGATCAAACACTAGGCCGGCGCGGATGGCCCCGACAATGTCCGGCGTGCCGCCTTCTTCGCGGTGCTCTATGTCAACCAAATAGGCCTGAGCGCAGGGGCTGACATAAGAAACCGTGCCGCCGCCGGGAATAACCGGAGTTTTGTTTTGCACCCATTTTTTCTTGACCACCAAAAGCCCCGGCGTGCCAGGGCCACCGATAAATTTATGCACGGAAATAAAAATAGCATCCAGCGGCGTGCCGTCTCCAGAACTCGTATTTGGGTTCATATCAATAGGCTCGTAAGGCGCGGAAGCGGCAAAATCAAAACAGGCCATAGCCCCGTGAGCGTGCAGGATTTTCGCCACAGGCTGAACGTCTGTAATGATCCCGGTAACATTACTGGCGGCAGAAAAACTGCCGATTTTCAGGGGCCGGTTTTTGTATTTTTTCAGCTGCTTCTCCAGATCGTCCAGATCCAGCAAGCCATCGTCCGTTTCTTCTATGGTGACAACATCGGCTATGGTTTCGCGCCACTGCACATCATTTGAATGGTGTTCATAAGGGCCGATAAAAACCACCGGGCGGTTCTTGGCGGCAATGTCGGTTTTAATACCGTAGCGCGACATGCCGTGGGGCAGTTTCAGGCGTAAAATCCCGATCAATTTATCAATAGCGCCCGTGCACCCCGCGCCGCAAAACACAATAGCATCATCCTCGCCCACGTTCAGCGCATCCGCAATAATGTGCCGCGCTTGTTCCCGGTAAGCCGTGCTTTGGCGACCAGTGGTCGAGCTTTCCGTATGGGTGTTGGCATAGAGCGGCAAGACATGATCCCGGATGGTATCCTCAATCGGTCCGTAAGACCGACCACTGGCCACATAATCCGCATACATCAACCGGCGCGGCCCAAACGGGCCGTTGATGACGGCATCATTACCAATAATATTACCCCGAACAGCCGAGAAACCACCTGCGGGTTTGGTCTTGTTTTTACGGGTTTTAAAGCCGAACATATTTGCCTCCAGCAAGATCAAGACCTATAGTCATGTTATGATACGTACACTAACACCAGCACCGCTCACAAGTACCAATTTTTCCAAGTTCGGAGATGTGGTCGAAACTCGGGGCAAAGCCAAGCCTATAAATTACGACCAGACCAAACGTTATCACGATTTGGCCGCTATAGATGTTACAAAAAATAACGGCAAGGCTTTAGTCAATATTTTTCGCACCACCCCTCTTCCCCTGCCCATAAAAATAGAAATTATGGAACGCCACCCCCTGTCGTCACAAATGTTCATGCCTTTGTCGAGCAATCCTTATCTGGTGGTGGTCGCACCCAAAGGTGAGTTTGATGAGAGTAAAATACAGGCGTTTTTGGCAAGCCCAAATCAAGGCGTCAATTACCATGCAGGCACTTGGCATCATTATAGCCTGGCGCTTAATGCCGTAAGCGATTTTCTGGTTGTAGATAGAGGTGGCGACGGAGATAATTGCGATGAGGCTAGGTTGGTGGAGCCATTGATTATTGAGGGATGACAGTGTGTTAGTTTTTTCTAACCCGCTATTTTCCCAAACAACCTTAATCTCGACACGCCGCCGTCCGGGTAGATGTTGAGGCGGATATGGGTGATGGGGTTTGTGTCAGCTATCGTAAATTCATGCTCGCAATCTGCGCCTAGTTTTTGCGCACCCAGCAACTCCGGCCAATCTTTGGATTGCGCAATGATTTTCTCGTCCGACAACCCGCTTAGATTTGCCGCTTGCACCGAAATCCGGTCAGGGAAATTGCCTTTGAAATATGCCGTATCTATAATGATGCGCTCGATCATGCCCCTATGGGCCAATGCCAAAATAGCGAAATCATGAGACATCGTCCAATAATCAGGGTCAGTGGCCCGCTCAAGACGGCGGCAGGTTTCCCAACCGTCCCCCATATTGATACCCCTGCCCGGCGCAATCAAATTTCCCGGGACGCCGAAATGTGTATCATTGGCATAAATGGCCCGCCCACCATATTCCAGCGCGGCCAGATCAATGGTTTGAGTGCGGTCAAAATCGTCCCAATCCATAAACACTTGTCCGTAAACCCGCAGACGCGCCACCCCGCCATCCGGGTAAATATGCAAGCGCACATGTGTCCAGATTTCGGTGTTGTCGACCGGGAAATAATGCTGGCTATTGCCCTGTAAGGCGGATTTCCCCACTAATTCATGCCATTCATCATCACCCGGAATTTCCGCATCTGACCTGGCGACTTCAAGTGAACAAAACGGCGGAAAATTTCCGGTGAAATGGGACGTGTCCACTTCAAAGCCGCTAATGATACCGCTACGCCCGAGCCGTATCACGGCAAAGTCGTGACCTTGAATACGCTTGCGGCGGCTCTCCCAGCCGTCCATCCATTTGCCGTGATCGTCATATTTCCCGTCAATAAAGACGGGGGTTTCAGGCTTGATAAGCCGGGCTTTATCAGCAAAAAAATCGTCCGTAGCATGGACAACTTCGGCTCCGAGACGAGCCTCTGCTAGATTGGTCAATTTGGTGAAATCAGGTTTTGTCATGCTTAAACCATTCCTCAATACGAAATGCCGCGATCTTGTGGACTTGCTCCAGTGCGGCTTTACGTTCCTGTGTTTCGGTGTTTTTCAAACGTTTTTTGAAAGCCTTCAAAATATCTTTGCGGCTTAAACCCTTGACCGCAACAATGAATGGAAACCCGAATTTGGCCTGATAGGCCGTATTGTATTTTTGAAATTTCGCAAGTTCACGCGGAGAGCATTGATCAAGCCCTGCCCCGGCCTGTTCTTTGGTCGAGCTTACCGTTAGTCCGCCCGACAGGGCCAATTTCCCCGCGAGGTTTGGATGGGCCTTGATCAAGGCGTCTTGCTCTTCATTGCTAGCCGCGTCCACCATCTTGCGCATTGCGGAAATAACACGGCACGACGAATTTATATCCGCTCCAAAAACCCGCTCTGCCGCCCAGGGAGAATGCTCATAAGCATCGCCGAACGCGGTCATGAATTCTTCTTCAGTCATTACTCATTTCCTTTGGGTGGAAACTCTTTGCGCCAATGTTCGGCAATATCAATGCGGCGTGTTACCCAAACCTTGTCATGGGATTTTATATAGCGCAGAAATTTCGCCAAAGCCGCCGTGCGGCCCGGACGTCCGGTGATACGGCAATGCAGACCAATGGACAACATTTTCGGGGCCGTTTTGCCCTCAGCGTACAAAACATCAAAGGCGTCTTTGAGATAGGTATAAAACTGCTCGCCAGTATTAAACCCCTGCGCCGCGCAGAACCGCATATCATTGGTGTCCAGTGTATAAGGGATAATAAGATGCGGGCCTTTGGTCTGCTGTGACCAAAATGGCAAGTCGTCGGAATAATCATCTGCGTCATATGAGAAACCATATTCGCTCACCAGATCGCGGGTATTGGGGCTGGTGCGGCCAGTGTACCAACCTTGAGGCGCGGCTCCGGTGAGGGATTTGAAAATCTCGATACTTTCCTCGATATGTGCCCGTTCAGTGTCCTTGTCTACATGCTGGTAGTCAATCCATTTAAGCCCGTGGCAAGCAATTTCGTGGCCACGTTTTAAAAATTCGTCCACCATTTGCGGCGAGCGTTTTAGCGCGTGAGCTACGGCAAAAATGGTTAGCGGTAATTCTTCGCGCTCAAACAAATGCAAGAGCCGCCAAACCCCGGCGCGAGAGCCGTATTCATACAGGCTTTCCATGCTCATATGGCGGGCATCCGCTATGGGGGCAGCGCCGATGATTTCGGACAGGAAGCATTCCGACCCGCTATCACCGTGCAAAACACAATTTTCGCCACCTTCTTCGAAATTAAGAACAAACTGCACGGCGATGCGCGCACTCCCAGAAAACTGGTCTGGCCATTTCGGGTGGGGGGGATTGGGGCCATAGCCGGAAAGATCACGTTGATAAGACATAAAATGATATTGTTGGACAGGCGCGTCTCTGTCCACAATTTTATTGAAATTTTTGTGAAGCAAGCCCATATTCATATGAATCAATGGGAGGACAAGCGTGACAAAACTGACAACACATGTGCTGGACACAATGAGCGGCCTTCCGGCGACAGGGCTAAAAATAGATTTGTACCGTTTTGAAAATGATTTGGCGGTGTTCATTTCCAGCCACACTACCAATGAGGATGGCCGGATTGATGCGCCGCTTTTGGAAAGCCCTGCTTTCAAACCCGGCACCTACCGGCTGGATTTTCACGCCGGTGATTATCTCCAATCCGCCTCGGACTTCCTCGACATTATCCCAATCCGGTTTATCATCTCGGACCCGTCCCGTCATTATCACGTGCCGCTGTTATTGTCGGCTTACGGTTACTCCACTTACCGGGGTAGTTAATGCGCGACTACATTCAATTTATACTGGACGGCGAAACCGTCACCGAACGACATCTCGACCCGACCATGACCGTGTTGCAATATCTGCGCGAACGGCGCATGAAAACTGGCACCAAGGAAGGTTGCGCAGAGGGCGATTGCGGAGCTTGTACTGTGGTGCTGGGCGAGCTTGTTGACGGCAAAGTCCGGTGGCGTTCCGTCAACACCTGCATCTTGTTTATCGGGGCACTGGACGGCAAAGCCCTGCGTACGGTGGAATATCTCGGCACACCGGACGCGCCCCACGACATTCAAAAACTGGTGGCGGACAAACACGGTTCCCAATGCGGGTTTTGCACGCCGGGGATTGTCATGTCGCTTGTCGCATTGCAGGCGGACGATATGCCATATACCCGCGACAATATTGACGAGGCATTAGCGGGGAATTTGTGCCGCTGTACGGGTTACGGCCCTATCATTGATGCGGCAATGGCTATGGACGTTAAAGCCGAGATACCGAATAATACCGCGCAGTTAACATCCTTGCAGCATGATGAGCTGGTTGAATTAAACGCTAATATTTACGGCACCAAGAAGCGCTTTTTTATACCAAAAACTTTGGCGCAATTGGCGAACCTGTTGAGCGAAAACCCTAAAGCCACATTATTGGTCGGCGGTACCGACATTGGCTTGTGGGTGACCAAACAACACAAAACTCTCGACACCATAATCTATCTAGGAAATGTCACGGCGCTCAATACTACCGTAGAAACCAATGACGAAATCATTATTGGCGCAGGCGTAAAATATACAGATGCGATAGCCAAGCTGGGTGTTTTTTACCCGGACATGGACACAGTCATGCGCCGGATTGGCGGCGCGCAAATCCGCAATCTTGGCACGCTCGGTGGCAATATCGCCAATGGCTCACCTATCGGCGATATGCCGCCTTTGTTGATTGCGGCGGGGGCCAGCCTGGTTTTGCAAAACGGCAAGGCAGAACGGGTCATTCCTTTGGAAGATTATTTCATAGACTACGGCAAGCAGGATTTACGTCCTGGCGAGTTTATCCGCTCTATCATTGTGCCGAAAATTGGCCCGGGTCAGCATTACTGTGCCTATAAAATTTCCAAACGCCCCCAGAGCGATATTTCCGCGCTTTGCATGGCCATGAGTTTTGATCTTGCGAGCGGCGAGATTTGTACCAATGTTCGCATAGCTTACGGCGGCATGGCGGCTACACCCAAGCGGGCTACAAACGCCGAAGCCACTTTGGAAAACCAAACATGGTCTGAACAAAATGTGCGCAAAGCTATGGCGGCGCTGGCAAATGATTTCACTCCTATTGACGATATGCGGGCCAGCAAAAGCTACCGCATGCAAGTGGCGCAAAATTTGATTTTAAAAACGTGGCTGGAGGCGGGGTCATGAGCGTGCATAAATCCGTCCAGCATGATAGCGCTCTCAAACAGGCTTGCGGCGTGGCCCGATATTTGGACGACATTCCCGAACCCAAAGCTCTCCTGCACATGTATATCGCCATGAGCAGCCATGCCCATGCCAACATTAAATCTATGGATTTGACGGCGGTGGAGAATGCGCGAGGTGTGAAGTGCGTGCTGACGGCCAAGGATATTCCCGGCCATAATGACATCAGCCCCTTTGGCGGCGACGATCCTTTGTTCGCGGAAAACCTGGTCGAATATGCGGGTCAGCCCATTTTCGCCGTGGTGGCAACGACACGCGAACTGGCCACCCGTGCGGCTCAATTGGCCAACATTGACTATGCCCCCCTGCCCCCTATTATCACAATCAGACAAGCCAGAGAGGCTGATCTAACCATTGAACCCGCCAAGACCATGACCAAAGGCGACGCGCCCAAAGCTATAAAATCTGCACCCCACCGCCTGGGCGGCGAACTGGTCATAGGCGGGCAGGATCATTTTTATCTTGAGGGTATGATTGCCATGTCACTCCCGCTGGAAGACGGGGATGTGCATGTGTATTCCTCCACCCAAAACCCGACAGAAATCCAGCATTTGGTGACCCATGTTTTGGGCCGGACGCAAAAAGATGTCACCGTAGAAGTGCGCCGCATGGGCGGGGCATTTGGCGGCAAGGAAACCCAGCCTGCTATCATGGCAGCGGCGTCTGCGCTGGCAGCGGTGAAAACCGGGCAGGCGGTCAAGTGCCGCCTCGACCGGGACGACGACATGAAAATGACCGGCAAACGCCATGATTTTATCTATGGTTATGAATGCGGCTATGACGAGGCCGGGCGCATCACCGGGCTTGACGTAAGACTGGAATCCCGCTGTGGGCGTTCGAAAGATTTATCCGGGCCGATCAATGACCGGGCCATGTTTCATACGGACAATGCTTACGAGTTACCCGCCGCAAAAATAACCTCCCACCGCTATAAAACCCATACGGTTTCCAACACCGCCTTTCGCGGCTTTGGCGGACCGCAGGGCATGATCGGGATTGAGAAGATACTCGAAGATATCGCTTTCACCCTGGGCAAAGACCCGCTGGATGTACGCCTGCTCAATGCTTACGGTGAAGGTAAAACCAATGAAACACCCTACGGTCAGAAAGTCGAAGATGCGGTCATAAAAGAAATATTGGAGGAACTGGCGAAGACCAGTGATTACCGCAAACGCCGCGCCGACATTCGTAATTTTAACAAAACCAGTAGTGTTCTGAAAAAAGGCATCGCCATTACCCCCGTGAAATTTGGCATCAGTTTTACCAAAACCCATCTCAACCAAGCCGGTGCACTCATTCATGTTTACGCCGACGGTTCCGTGCATCTAAATCACGGCGGTACGGAAATGGGTCAGGGTCTGTTTATTAAGGTAGCGCAAGTGGTAGCGGAAGAGTTTAAAATCCCGCTGGCGCAGATTAAAATCAGCGCGACGCGCACCGACAAAGTCCCCAACACATCCGCCACCGCCGCATCATCAGGCACGGATTTAAACGGCATGGCGGCACTGAATGCGGCACGAAAAATTAAGCTGAGATTGATCAAACATGCCGCCAAAAAATGGGGCTGTGCGGAAACCGAAATCCGGTTTGAAGGCGGTCATATATATGGTGCAGATCAATCCATTTCCTTCGCTGATTTGACCCTCTCCGCCTATGAAGCCCGCATTCAATTATCCGCTACCGGGTTTTATAAAACACCCAAAATCCGCTATGACCCTGTGACCCTGATGGGCAATCCGTTTTATTATTTCGCCTACGGGGCCGCCGTGTCGGAAGTCATTATCGACACTCTGACTGGCGAAAACAAAACCGTCCGCGTAGACATTTTGCACGATTGCGGCAAATCCCTCAACCCGGCCATAGACCTGGGCCAAATCGAAGGCGGGTTCATCCAAGGCATGGGCTGGCTGACATGCGAAGAACTAGTGTACGGCGCAGACGGTCATCTCAAAACACACGCACCCTCCACCTATAAAATTCCGACCATTGGTGACCGTCCCGGCCTCATGAACATCGAAATATGGGACAAGGGCCGCAACCGCGAGGAGACGATTTACCGCTCCAAGGCGGTTGGTGAACCGCCCTTTATGTTGGCCAACTCCGTCTATTGCGCTTTGGCTGATGCGGTCAGCGCGGCAAGTGATTACAAGTCCCGCGCCGCCCTCAATACACCGTGTACACCCGAAGAAATCCTGCGGGCCGTGACATCATTATCCCATGTTTAACTGGCAAAGCCGGACGGATAAATTACTAGCCAATGGCGAAGTATTTTGCCTGATCACCATCACCGAGGCCGAAGGTTCGACGCCGCGTGATGTAGGCACTATTATGCTGGTGACGCGAGAGAAAGAATACGGCACTATTGGCGGCGGTAATCTGGAGCTGCAAACCATTGACGCGGCGCGCTCTTACTTGACAAACAACCGACACGGCATTCAAACCCTCGACTATATCCTCGGCCCGGACGCGGAGCAATGTTGCGGCGGGCGGGTGACGCTTTCCTTGCAAAGGATAGCGGACAAGCAGGATTTGCCGCTAACATATAGCCCGCAAACATATCCTTTAGTCTTGTTCGGAGCCGGGCATGTGGGGACGGCTTTGGCGAGTGCCTTGGCACCCCTGCCCTTTGACCTGCATTGGTATGACAACCGCAGTGAAAAGATGAGCGGCATAGTTCAAGCGTTTTCCGACCCCCAGCAAGCAATATTGGCGGCCCCGAAAAACGCACTATTCCTGATCATGACCCATGACCACAGCCTTGATTACCAATTGGTCAGCGCCGTCCTTAAACGAAATGATTTTGCTTATCTGGGCCTCATCGGCTCCAAGACCAAACGGGCGCGGTTTGTGTCGCGGCTTAAAAAAGACGGGTTTTCTCAAATGCAAATCTCCCGCCTGACTTGCCCCATCGGCATTGAGGGGATACAAGGCAAGGAACCTGAAATTATTGCGGCCTCCGTGGCCGCGCAATTGTTACAAACTATAGGATATTAAATGGCCATTGATTATACCACGTGGATCTCCCTGATATTGCGCTGGCTGCATGTGATCACCGGCATTGCCTGGATCGGGGCCAGCTTTTATTTTGTCTGGCTTGATAACAATCTGGAGCGGCCTGAAAAGGTCAAAAAGGGTGAAGCAGACGGCGAGCTTTGGTCGGTACACGGCGGCGGATTTTATCACAACAAAAAATATATGTCCGCACCCGCCAACATGCCCACCCATTTGCACTGGTTTAAATATGAAGCCTATTTCACTTGGATCAGCGGCTTTCTCTTGATGGCCGTGATTTACTATTACGGGGCCAATTTATATCTGATCGACAAAAGTAAAATGGCGCTGGAAAGCTGGCAAGCTATCAGTGCATCCATAGCCATGTTGGCGGGAGGATGGGTCGTCTATGATCTGATGTGCAAATCACCCTTGCGCAAACGCCCCGGATTGTTCGCTATTTTATTGTTCGTCTTGTTCACACTTGCAGCCATTGTCGCAGGCAAAATATTCTCAGACCGCGCCGCCTATATGCAAATCGGGGCCATGATTGGCACCATCATGGCGGGGAATGTGTTTTTCAATATCATCCCCAACCAAAAAATCGTCGTCGCCGATTTGATCGCTGGCCGCCCAGTCAACCCGGAGTTTGGCAAAGCCGCCAAGCTGCGCTCTATGCACAATAATTACATGACATTGCCCGTACTATTCATCATGACCAGCGGCCACTACCCCATAACATATGGGTCTGGTGTGGGCTGGCTTAGTCTCGCTTTGATCTCCCTCGCCGGTATAGCCGTGCGCCATTATTTCAATTTGCGCCACACGGATAAACCCAAAGCCCCCTTTGTAATCGCCGCCGTGATATTTATAATCGCGGCTATAACTTTCCCCTTAGCCCTTAAAAAACCGGAACCACAAAATGTCGGCGAGGTCAGCTTCCAAGAGGCTCGCCAAATCATCAACAAACATTGCACCGCCTGTCACGCCCCAAACCCGACCCACGAAAGTTTCGACGAACCCCAAGCCGGGTTTCGCCTTGATACAGACGAACTTATTCGTCAAAATAAAGCCCTTATTCTTGAACGCACAGTCACCAGCAAAGATATGCCGCTCGGCAACGAAACCGGTATGACAGACGCGGAACGGGAAATGCTTAGGGTCTGGATAGAGGAGGGTTAACCTTCCATCAAAAACGGGGTCTTGTCATAGGCAATATAAAGCGGATGAGCGGGGTGTCCGGATGCGTTGATCTTTAGGGCGTTGATGCGGCCATTTTCTGCCCGAAAAATATCCAGAACGGCTTGACCTCGCGCCATATGAGCGCCGTGTTCACCCCAACCGCCGACCACGTCCAGTGCCTGGCTCTTATGCGCCAGTTTTCTAATCCACTCATCATTGTCCGGCCCGACCGGATCAGCTTGGGCGCGCATGTCTTTGGGGTCGGTGGCCCGGTATGCAAAGATGTTCAGCACCACAGAACCGCCATACCCCCACATCCTGGCCCGTCTTTCACAGCGTTCCACAGTTGGGTCGTTTTTAACCTCGTCGGCCGTGCTTGGGTTGAGCATCAACCAGTAAAGCGGGTCTTTGTTCGCGTCCCAAATCTGCGACAGGCGGTAGCGATATTTGCGGCAGGGAGAAAATACTGCGTCGCGTTTTTCGTTGAGCAAATCAACCATAGAGTTAACCCTAAGCCGCGATGAGCTTTTCAACCTCGCCGACCAATTGGCGCAAATGTATGGGTTTGGACAGAACTTTAGCGTCCGGGGAAGTGTCGGCATCATTTTTGGCCACAGCGGCAAAACCGGTGATGAACATAATCTTTATACCAGGTGACAGTTTTTCGGCATGTTTGGCCAACTCAACCCCGTCCAGTCCCGGCATCATAATATCCGTGAGTAGCAGATCAAAGGCCCCGTCAGCGAATTTCAGTGCGCGCAAAGCCCGCTCCCCGTCGGAGCAGGCAATGACATGATGACCGGCTTTTTCCAGTGCTTTTTCGAAGAACCTGCGCATTGCGTCATCATCTTCTGCATATAAAATCGTTGCCATACCACCCTTTTTATTTTGCTGTCGCTGTTGGTTTCCCCAAACGGCGTTCTATTGTTTTTATCACCGTTCTGGTTTAATATGATACACAAACCGGAACAATAATCAAGATGTGCAGGATTCCCGCCAAGTGGGGGAATAGGTCATCGCCGTTAAGGAAGTGTGCATGTGGCCCCAAAGTAATAGAGAAAACAGCCGAAAAAACCTGGCTGTCCGACAACGGCTGCAATGTAAATTAGACCGTGCGGTATTGCGCGAAATTGGCACACCCTATCATGTCTCGCGCCCTGGTACTTTGAAGGCACCCCTCGTTCTGTCTTCGCCCCATTCTGGTCGCCACTATCCCAAAACCTTTCAAGCCCAAAGCCTATTGTCATTACGCCAGCTCCGCCAAAGCGAAGATTGTTATATTGACCAATTGCTGACCCCGTTGGCCAAATTTGGTATACCCGTTTTATCGGCAAAATTTCCGCGTATATATGTTGATGTCAACCGCACTGCAAATGAATGGCCAGCCTATACAATATCTGATGAGCAGGCAATATCTGACGAACAGGCACTGCTTGAAGGTATATCGGGCCAAGCCCCGACGATTACGCAGCGCGCCCGGCTCGGCTTTGGGGTTGTCCCCACACGCCTTGGGCCGCACACAGATATATACCCCCACAATATTAGCGCAGATTTGATCCGGCGCAGATTGAAGGTTTTGTACCACCCCTATCACGACGTTTTACAAGAATTGCTCCACACCACCAAGAACCGGTTTGGGCACGCGGTATTACTTGACTGCCATTCTATGCCCGGCTCTGACCTATCTGGCGCCAAACGGGCCGATATCGTATTGGGTAATCGTCACGGACACGCCTGCCGCCCAGAGACCATAGCATTTTTGCAAACTGTCTTCACGGCCTTAGGGTATTCGGTTGCGCAAAATCATCCCTATGCGGGCGGCTATATCACCGCGCACTATGGGCGGCCTAATATGAATATCGAAGCCGTACAAATTGAGATCAATAAAGATTTATATTTAAACCCGCTGACCCTGGAACGTCATAACGGCTGGGGCAATCTCGCGGAAAATATGCAAACCGCTATCTTGCAGATAGGCGAATATTTCACCACATCCGGTGCGGTCGCTGCGCAATAACACGCCAATGACAAACAAAAAAAGGCCACACTAAAAGTGTGGCCAGTTTGAGGGGGAGGGTAGCTGTCGCTACACCCTAAATATGGTGTGGGCACACACTTTCGCAAGCTATGTGAATGAATTGTAATAAACGGAGTTTCTCGTGCAGCTAATCCGTTGTCAATCGCCCATACATCAAATGATCTTGCCAGCGACCATCAACTTTCAAATATGACCTCGCCTTACCCTCCAAAACAAACCCCGCGCTTTCCAGTAATTTGACTGAGGCCTGGTTGTTTTCTTGCACGGCGGCAGTGATCCTGTGCAAGCCGATATCTTCAAAGGCAAACCGGGTGACGGTGCGCAACGCTGCACGGGCATAACCCTGGCGGGCATATTCCTGGCCTATCCAATAGCCAATATGTGCGGACTGCAACGAGCCACGTTTTACAGATGTCAGGTTACACGCACCGATTAAGCTGCTATTGTCACCGCTGCGAAACACATGGAATGGATAAGCTTGGTCATTTGCAGTCATGGTTTTAAACTGGTTTAACCGAGTCTTGTAGGACTGGCGGGACAGATGTGTTTCTTTCCAGCTCGGCTCCCAGGGCTGTAGATGTTCCCGGTTGGCCCGGCGCAAGTCCACCCAGCTTTCAAAATCTGCCCATGCTGGCACCCGCAGATGAACGCCGCCGCCTGCACAAGGTTCAAACAATGGTTTTGGTATTTTGCCGCGCTTGGACATGTTATCGCTTCTCTATATACAGCCGCCCTGCCCGTTTATGAATGATCAGATAAATCACCAGCAATATAAGTATAAAACTATACCAGGTCAGCATGTAATCAAGATGATTGTTCCGGATTTCTGGAATTTTTACAGGTAATTCAGCCGCCGTTTTTACGTCAAAAACCTGGTCTATGTAATAGGCGATTTCTATCTCTCGCGTAGGCCCGGCCCAGTCCAGGAAATCGGGACTTGAATTAAACACAAACCAGCGGTTTGCCTCCCTATTATTTTTAGGCATAAACCTGGTCGCCATATTCGGTATGCGGACATAGCCAACAATTTTTTGCGGCCCGGTCTCTACGTTTGGCGGCGATATTTTTTGGGCGTCATCAAATTTATGGGTAGCCACATAGGCGGTCTGATCACCGTCTTTATAGGGTTGATAAAGCCGCCAGAAAAACCGTTTGCCGTCCGAGCGCGACAAATGAAATGGTTGACCATTATTTATCTCCGGTTGGACGAAAATCCCGTCCAATTCTATACGGCGAAAATCCAGTGCTGCGCTGGACTTTAGCAAATCATTGGCTTGCGACAGAGCGGTTAACGGCGCGGCATTGGCTGCCTGGTTTATCTCGGTAATAAGCCCGGTTTTCCACATTAGGCGTTTGTATTGCCAGGTGCCCAAAGTACCTAAGATAGCAAAACAGATAAGCACCGCAATGCTCAATCCCGGCATGGGTCTAAATTTAATCCGCATCATCAACCTCGACTTTCATAGTCGCTCAAACCCATTTGGGCACCAGCCTTTAAGACCAGTGCCCATGAGTGTGCTTATATATTTCACGGCAATTTGCGCTAGTTCAGAGCAAACACCACGTAAACAAATGTGAACAGGAACAACCAGATCACATCAACGAAATGCCAGTACCAGGCGGCAGCTTCAAAGCCGAAATGCTGGTCAGATTTCAGGTTTCCACGGGCAGCGCGCAACCACATGACAAACAAGAAAATTGTCCCGATTATGACATGCAGGCCGTGAAAGCCCGTCGCCAGGAAGAAGGTCGAGCCGTAAATATTACTGTCAAGCCAATTGGTCTCGGTCATACGGTGACCATAGGCCTCGACATATTCAACGCCTTGTACATAGGTAAAGACCAAACCCAATACAATTGTCAGCGCAAGCCCCCAATAGACGGCTTTTTGCTTATTTTCGATCAAGGCATGATGAGCCCAGGTCAGGGTTACCCCCGAGAGCAACAAGAGAAGCGTGTTGATCAAGGGCAGATCCCATGGATTGATTGTGGTGATGGCATGACCACCAGCGTTAACACCATAGCCCTGCGCATAAGTGGCCGCGCTTTCCAGGACATCAGTATTCCATCCAGCTCTATCTTCGTGGAATAAAACAAATTCAAAAAACATCCAGAACCAGGCGACGAAGAACATCACTTCTTGCATTAAAAACATGATCATGCCGTAGCGCATTCCAATTTGCACGACGGGTGTATGATCACCCTCCTCGCCCTCTTTGATCATATCGAGCCACCAGCCAGTCATGACCGCTGCCCCCATAAGCAGACCCAGAACTATGAATATCCAGCCACCATTGGAAACTTTATCGGGGCCAAACATATCCATACCGCGTGAGAACAAAAACTCCATCATGCCGTTGGGGTTTTCAGTTGAGCGCGGATGCAGGCCGGCGAAAAATACCACCATGCCCAGCCCCCACACCAATGTCGCTACGCCGGATAAAAACGGCCACGGACTTGGATTTACCAGATGATAATCGTGTTCTACTGCGTGATCGGACATTAGCCCCTCCCTTGAGTGTCTTGTTTGTCTTTACGCCCCGTTGCATCTGTCACAGGTACTACATCTGTAATGGGCGTCTTTGTTTTAATTGTTTGTGGCGTGTTCGCTTTAAGCTCAATTGCCTCCAGCTTTTTCTTTTGCGCTTGGCGCTGTATGGTCGTATTTGCGTCTGCGGACGGATTTTCAACCCTGTGAAATGTATAGGACAGAGTGATGGTTTTGACCTCGTCCAGCCGCCCGTCATTATTCATTTCCGGGTCAACAAAAAACAACACCGGCATGGAAACTTGCTCGCCCGGCTCCAATCTTTGTTCAGTAAAGCAGAAACATTCGATTTTGGAAAAATAAGGAGCAGCTTTGATCGGCGTCACATTATAGCTAGCGGTGCCGACAATTGCGGTGTCGGTGTCGTTGCGGGCGGTATAATAGGCCAGTGCATTTTGCCCAAGCTTGACCGTCATGGCCACATCATCAGGCTTGAACGTCCACCCAAAATCACCTGCAACATTGGCGTCAAAGCGGACTTTGATCTGACGTTCCAGAGTTTCCGTACTGATATTTTCAGCCACCCGTGTCGTACCACCAAATCCCGTCACCCGGCAAAACGCATCATAAAGAGGCTTGGACGCAAACCCGAGCCCAAGCATAGCCAAGGCCGTGACACTGAGCGACAACATCACCTTCCTGTTGGCGTATGGTTTATACCCTTCGGGCACTTTATGTTCGGGCGTGCTTGTCATATCAGGCAAACACTCCCAGCTTGTACAACATTGTGAAAAACACCAATGTCACGAAGCCGAACAGGCATGCGGCAATGGCAAAATTACGTTTCTTGCGCGCCGCCAGTTCTTCTGCGCTTGGCTCGGCATAGCCGAGTATTTCCGGGCTTTGTGGGTTGTTCACATGCATCTCCTACAATACTTGTCCGGCGGCAATGGCACCGAACAAGGCAAATAAATAAATAATCGAATAGGCAAACAAATTACGCGCCGTTTTCTCACCGAGCTGAACTTTGTACAAAGAAGCTTCATCAAGACCGCTCGCCTTGTCGCCCGCTTTGGATCGCCAAACTCTGAAGGCCAGAACAAGAAATGCCAAATTAAGTAGGCTGGCCACGCCCATATAGAGCGGGGAGTTCAGTGAGGTCGTGGCAATAAATGCGCTAGCGGCAACGAGCAACACTGCATAGACCAATATCTGTAAGCGGGTCGATTTGGCACCTTTTACATTGGGCATCATGGGAATGCCAGCTTTGGCATAATCACCCTGTTTGTAGAGGGCCAATGCCCAAAAATGCGGCGGTGTCCAAAGCAAGATAATGGCAAAGAGCAAAAGCGATTCGGATGTAATCCCTCCGCCTGCCGCAGCCCAGCCAACCATAGGCGGGAAAGCGCCTGCCGCGCCGCCGATGACAATATTTTGCGGGGTTTTACGCTTAAGCCATATTGAATAGACGACGAAATAGTAAAAAATCGTGAACGCCAAAAGCCCGGCGGCCAAATAATTTGACGCCGCCGCCAAACCAAGCACCGAGATAAAGCTCATGATAATACCGAACGCCAGCACGCTGGACGGGGTCATTTTCCCTGCCGGCAAAGGCCGTTTGCGCGTGCGGCTCATGACGGCGTCTATATCGCGGTCATACCACATGTTTAGCGCCCCGGCGGCGCCTGCGCCAACAGCAATGAAGAAAATCGACGTGATCGCCAAAACCGGATTTATTGTTTGGGGAGCCGCGAGCAATCCAACCATAGCCGTAAACACCACCAAAGACATGACCCTGGGTTTCATCAAGGCATAGTAATCACCGGGACTAGCTGTTCCCAACCCCGAAAGACTACCTGAATGATGTTGTACGGTTTCGGACATTTACTTGATCTGCGGCAGTTTGGAGTATTGGTGATAGGGCGGTGGGGAGGACAAAGTCCATTCCAAAGTATCGGCACCCTCGCCCCAATAATTATCACCGGCCTTACGTTTGACAATAAAGGCTTCAATCACCCATACAATAAAGACAATAACACCAATCGCTGACATATAGGAACCATAGGAGGAGATTTGATTCAAGAGCTGATACTCTTGAAAATAATCAGGAATCCGGCGCGGCATGCCCTGCCAGCCTAAGAAATGTTGCGGCATAAATGCCAGATTAACGCCAATAAAGAACAGCCAGAACTGTAAGCCCGCCAGCCATTTATTATAAAGATAACCGCTCATTTTACCAAACCAGTAGGTAAAGCCCGAGAAGATGGCGAACACCGCACCCATAGACAAAACATAATGGAAATGCGCCACAACGAAATATGTATCATGGGCGGCCGTATCAAGACCGGCACTTGCTAAAAACACGCCCGTAACCCCGCCAATAACAAACAGGAATATAGTCGCCAAAGCCCACTGCATGGGAATTGAATACCGTATAGAACCACCCCACATCGTGGCAAGCCATGAGAAGACTTTAACCCCCGTCGGCACTGCAATAACAAATGTTGCCGCCAGGAAATAGGCCTTTACATCCACATCCATGCCAACCGTATACATATGGTGAGCCCACACAACAAACCCGACAACGCCAATGGCCACCATCGCATAAGCCATGCCGAGATACCCGAAAACCGGCTTTCGGCTAAAGGTGGCAATAACATGGGAGATGATGCCAAAAGCAGGCAGGATCATAACATAAACTTCAGGGTGCCCAAAGAACCAGAATAAATGCTGGAACATCAGCGGATCACCACCCATGGCCGGATCAAAGAAACCGGTGCCAACGGTACGGTCAGTAAACAGCATAATCATAGCAGCCGCCAAAACCGGCAGGGATAATAATAACAACCAACTTGTCACCAATACACTCCAGGCATAGAGCGGCATTTTATGCATGGTCATGCCCGGTGCGCGCATGTTGAAAATCGTAGTAATAAAGTTGATAGCACCGAAAATAGAAGAAAACCCGGCGGCCAATATACCGATGATCAGAAAATCAAAGGCTGGGCCGGGATGTCCAGAGGTCGATAAAGGTGGATACATAACCCACGAGCCGCCAAAGCCTGCGCCGCCCGCACCGCCTGGTAAAAACATGGAAATCACACCACAAACCAGCGCAACAGCCAACAGCCAGAACGACAGATTATTCATACGCGGAAACGCCATATCCGGCGCACCGATCATCAAAGGCACAAACCAGTTACCCAGACCGCCAATAATAATGGGCATAACCATAAAGAAGATCATCAACAGGCCGTGCATGGTGATGAACATATTATAGGTATGGGGATTTCCAAAAAACTGCAAGCCGGGTTCTGACAGCTCCAGCCGCATCATTATGGATAAAAACCCGCCGACCAAACCGCCGATCAGACCAAGTATCAGATACAGCGTACCAATATCTTTGTGGTTGGTCGAAAAAAACCAACGCACCCAAAATTTTGGTTTGCCGTCATGTGCATCTGTGTCCGCACTCGCGTATGTTGTAGCCATTATGACCCCCTATTGTACTGTATTGACGGGTACAGCCTGAGTAATGCTTCCCGTATTTTGTGAAATTTGTGTCGTGAAACTACCGCCATTAGCCGCCCAGCGTTTGAACTCGGCCTTGCTGACAACCATAACCTCTATGGGCATAAAGGCATGATTGATGCCGCAAATTTCGGAACATTGTCCGTAATACGTCCCCTCTTCGCCCGCATGCACTTTGAACCAGGTCTCGTTGATCCGACCCGGCATTGCGTCAATTTTAATACCAAATTGCGGCACGGCAAATGCGTGCATATTATTGTTAGCCGTCACTAAAACCTTGACGACCGTGTCCACGGGCACGACCAAAGCCGCATCGGTGGCCAGCAAATAAGGCCGACCATCAAGGCGCGGCTCTCCCGCAGGGCGGGCGTCGATTCTGGCAATGATTTCTGCGTGGGAAAGACCAAATTTGTCTGCATTGGCAATATCAACAATACTGGAAACATAAGGATCGATGTGTTCATGGTCCGGATAAGAGTATTCCCAATTCCAAGTATCCCCCGTGACTTTCACGACCAACTCTGATTCTGGGATAACATCCTGGAAATACAAAAGCTTCATGCTGGGCACCACCAAAATCACCAATATGACAACCGGAATAAGCGTCCACGCCAATTCTAACCCGACATGATGGGTTGTCTTTGACGGCACCGGGTTAGCCTTCTCGCGAAAGCGTACCATAATATACACCATCAAAGCCGTCACAAGGACAACAATTGCCACCATAATCGGTACCAGCCAATAATTGTTAAGGCTGGTGATAGCATCCATTACGGGTGTCACTGAGCGCTGAAAGCCCAGATCTCCGTCCGTAGGTCCATTTTTGTTGGACGCAAATGCCAAGCCTGTTGTGACCAAACCTGTTGTGATCAGGCCCGCAAATGTGACACCAACCGACGCTGCTAATCGTGAAATACGCATATCCCCTCCTCTGTTCTCCCTGCGCATAAACGCACTGTGTGGAGTTAAACCAATTCAAGCACCAAATTCAAGTACAATGACATCTATATCGTAGTGGACAAATTGTCGCAGTCTGGCGCTATAATGTCGCAATGAATATGGTGTTAGGGCTTGCAAGACAAGCCATAATTCCCGAAAAGCACCCTTAACTTATCACCAGCGTTAGATTTTTAATGGATTTCCTGATTTTATGAGCAATTATGTATTTGAAGACTGTGAGCTTGGGCGCGACAGCGCGCAAAACATCCTCGACGAGACCTTAAAGGGTGCCGACGACGGGGAATTGTATTTGGAACGCGGGGCCAGCGAATCGCTCAGCTTTGATGACGGGCGGCTTAAAATGGCCAGCTTTGATACATCAAGGGGTTTTGGCCTGCGCTGTGTTGCCGGAGAAACCACCGGGTTTGCCCAAGGCACAGAACTGACCGAGGGGGCATTACGCCGGGCGGCAAGCGCTGTGACCTTGGCCAAAGGTGGACATGCCGCACCGCTGACAGCCCCTGGGCCAAGGCGCACCAACAATAAACTATATCCTGAAATCGACCCCATTGACGACCCGGCGTTTTCGCCCAAGGTTGAACTATTGGCCGAGATCGATGCCTATGTGCGAGGCAAGGACCAAAAAGTCGTGCAGGTCAGCGCCACCATGGCCGCCTCCACCCGCACCATTACTATTTTGCGGGCGGGCGGTGAGCGTTATGATGATGTGCTGCCATTGGTGCGCTTGTCGGTTTCGGTGACGGTCGAGAAAGACGGGCGGCGCGAAAACGGCTATGCCGGCACGGGCGGTCGGGCAGCTTATGCCGATTTTATCAAGCCGGAAAGCTGGAAAGCTCTCGCAGATGAAGCCTTGCGCAGTGCATTGGTTAATTTACGCGCCGTGCCCGCCCCCGCTGGCCCTATGGATGTTGTGCTTGGCCCTGGCTGGCCCGGCGTGCTGTTGCACGAAGCCATCGGCCACGGGCTTGAAGGTGATTTTAACCGCAAGGGCACATCTGCGTTTTCGGGCCGTATCGGTGAGCGCATTGCCGCACCGGGCGTCACTGTGGTTGACGACGGTACTCTCCCTGGACGGCGCGGCTCCATCACCATGGACGACGAAGGCACGCCGTCGGCCCGCAATGTTCTAATCGAGGACGGTATTTTGAAAGGCTATCTTCAGGACAGGCTCAACGCACGGCTCACAGGGGTGGCCGCAACAGGCAATGGCCGACGCGAAAGTTTCGCCCACGCGCCCATGCCGCGTATGACCAACACATTCATGCTCTCAGGCACCATGCCAAAGGACGAAATTATTGCGGATCTCAAAGACGGAATATATGCCACCAATTTTGGCGGTGGCCAGGTGGACATTACATCAGGAAAATTCGTCTTCCAATGCACCGAGGCTTACAGGGTCAGAAACGGTAAAATCGAAGAACCCGTCAAAGGCGCCACCCTGATCGGCGACGGCCCAACCGTCCTGACCCAGATCAAACATATTGGTGATGACAGTGCGCTTGACCCAGGTATAGGCGTGTGCGGCAAAGCCGGACAAACCGTCCCGGTAGGCGTTGGTCAACCGACACTCTATATAGAAAACCTGACGGTTGGCGGGTCGGCGGGTTAAAGGGTTTCCCCCTCACCCCCATTACCCCTCACCTTGTTCCTCTCCCAAAAGGAGAGGAGACGGTGTCTTGAGCATTTTATTTGCTTATGGTTCAGAGGTTTCCTTACAGGTGTTTCAGTATTCATTAAAGCCTTTATACAGATCACAAAGCAAACGCACGTGGTCTCCTCTCCTTTTGGGAGAGGAACAAGGAGGGTATAGACTGGCAACATGGGTAACAGATTAGACCGGGAGCATAGGTAACAGGTAACAAGCGGTATTTGCAGAGGAGATTTGTGATGCCCTGGACGGAGACCTGTATTATGGAAGAACGAACAAAGTTTGTATTTGAAGCACAAGATGAGGAGCTATCGACTTCGGAACTCTGTCGACAGTACGGCATTTCCCGCAAGACCGGATACAAGTGGCTTCGCCGCTTTTCGCGTCACGGTATGGAGGGTTTGTCGGAACGCTCCCGTGCGCCACTGCACACACCGCACGCGATGTCAGAGTTGGTCATTGAGCGCATATTGGCGCTACGAAAGAGGCACCCAACTTGGGGGCCAAAGAAATTACGAGCCCGTTTGTTAATGTTGGACGGAGGACAGAGCTGGCCGGCAGTCAGTAGTATTGGTGATCTTTTAGCCCGCGAAGGTTTGGTTCATCGCCGTCGTAAACGGGCCAGAGTACCGGGCCTTGACGGGCCATTTGCCAATTGTGCCCTGGCCAATGACCTGTGGTGTATGGACTTCAAGGGTTGGTGTTACCGGGGACGGCAAGAAGTGTGAACCTTTTACCTTGATTGACGGAGCCAGCCGATATCTCCTGCGGTGTCAGGCGGTCATGCGCACTGATGTGGAGACGGTTTGGCCAGTGTTAAACGCCTGTTTCTATGAGTTTGGTTTACCCTTGGCCATTCGGTCTGATAATGGGCCGCCCTTTGCATCTGTTGCTGCCGGGCGATTGTCGCCTCTGGCGGTACGGCTGGTCAAGGCCGGCGTACTGCCTGATCATATCGACCCGGCCTCACCTGCCCAGAACGGGCGACTGGAACGTTTGCACCGAACGCTCAAGCAAGATACCATCCAACCAGCGGCTCGATCCCGTACTGCCCAGAACCGCCGCTTCCAACACTTTACCAAAGTTTATAACCATCAACGCCCCCATGAGGCACTGGCCATGAATGTCCCCGCCAGCCACTATCAAGCCAGTGTGCGAACCTGGTCAGGCAGACTACGTTCGCCTGAGTACGGGCAAGATGTCATTGTGCGCCGGGTTCGGTGCAATGGCGAGATCAAATGGAACGGGCAGTTGCTTTATATCAGTCAGACCTTGGCCGGGGAACCCATCAGTATTGATGAACAAGAACACGGCATATGGACATTACGATTCGGCCCTGTCCTGCTAGGAACCATCAATACAAAAAACCAATTTTGCAAGCCCCCGCCCCGACGCCGGGGCGGGGGCTTGCAAAACAAAGAACAAAGTGCGAAGACTGTTACCCATGTTGCCAGTTAGAACTGTTACCTATGTTCCCGTTCGTACAGGTGAGGGGTAATGCAGGTAGAGGGGATACACGAAATTTGCATCCAGTAAATTTTTAGCCTGAATTTATACTGACCAGAAAAACACTTCCTAAACCACGCGCAGATCTTGTGACATATCGCCTGTGGGTTCACAAATTTGCCCGGCCCTTCTTTCAAACGCGTTCATGATTGAAGTGGCGGCCCCGTCTATTTTTCTGCGAATAAGAAACTGTAACGGAGCGGCTTTCAGAGCCACATCCAAAGAGAAATCCAACTGGGTGGAACCATCGGACAATGGGTGAAACATCCAAGTATTGTTAAGATTTCGTACCGCGCCACCATGTCCGGCTTTAATAATTTGAATGCGGAGATTTTCACGATCTGCCGTGGCCAGAGAACGGAAAGTTTCGCTAATGAATTTGTACTGCACCGCCACATCAACCGTCAGAGCCTCGACGTTCGGGGACGGTGTTTCGCGTTTCAATATCCGTACCGACGATATGAAATTGATGAATTTTGGATAATTTTCCACATCTATCACCATGTCGAGCAAATCTTCAGGGCGGTGGAATAATCGTTTTTGTTGGTGGATGCGCACTTAGTGTCCCTTTTTGGCCAAATTCTTTTTTCGGCGGGCGGAACGGAGTTTCTCGAAATCCGCATCTGCATGATAACTTGAACGGGTCAGAGGTGTGGCAGAGACCATCAAGAAACCTTTAGCGCGGGCAATGGTCTCATAAGCTTTAAATTCTTCAGGGGTTACAAAACGCTCAACCGCAGCATGTTTGCGGGTGGGTTGCAGATATTGGCCAATGGTCAAAAACTCAACGCCCGCCACACGCATATCGTCCATGACTTGCATGATTTCTTGTTTGCTTTCGCCCAGACCAACCATCAATCCCGACTTGGTGAACTGGTCGGGGTCGCGTTCCTTGACCCGCTCCAGCAGGCGCAAGGAATGATAATAGCGCGCACCGGGACGGATGCTTAGATACAAACGAGGCACGGTTTCGAGATTATGATTGAATACGTCCGGTTTGGCGTCAATGACGATTTCGGCAGCACCGGATTTACGCAAAAAATCCGGTGTCAGAATTTCAATGGTCGTGGCCGGGGATTTTTCGCGTATAGCTTTGATGGTATCAACAAAATGCGCGGCGCCGCCGTCCGCCAAATCGTCGCGGTCAACCGAGGTTATCACCACATGTTTCAGACCCATTTCCACCACGGCATTGGCGACTTCGCCCGCTTCAGCGTGGTTGACGGGGCCGGGCAATCCGGTCTTGATATTACAAAACGCGCAGGCGCGGGTGCAGGTGTCCCCCAAGATCATAAAGGTCGCGTGGGCTTTCTCCCAGCACTCGCCAATATTCGGGCAAGCCGCCTCTTGGCACACGGTCACAAGGCCCTTGTCGCGGACGATTTTGTTGGTGCGGGCAAAACCTTTGGATGTAGGTGCTTTGACCCGTATCCACGCAGGTTTGCGCAACACTTCCGTATCAGGCTTGTTTGCCTTTTCCGGGTGCCTTAATGCTTGCGCGGGTTTTTGGGTTTTATCTATGAGTACAGCCATAATGTGGATTATGGGTATTCGTCCGCTTAAAACAAGTCCTTATGGTGTAAAACTTGCTTAATCCTTCTGTGTTAGTGTTGTTTTGAATGATGGTGGGATAACTATGTTTAAAACGGTTACAATCAGAGACGGGCACGATAATTTCTTCACGCCCCTGCGCTTTATTTTCGCCTATATGGTGCTTATTGGCCATGCCTTTGTCGTGGTTGGCGGCGGCGATGCATCTGAACCACATATTTTTTATACATATACATTTAGCTATATGGCCGTGAATTTGTTCTTTATCGCATCGGGTTTTTTGGTCACGGGCAGTATGCTATACCGCAAAAACCTGGCAAATTTCGCCTCGGCGCGCACACTACGTATCTTCCCTGCTCTGATCGCCCATGTTTTGGTGATCATGTTTATCTTTGGCCTTATGACCACAGCTTTGCCTTGGGGTGAATATCTCACCAGCAAGGATCTATGGAAACAGCCCTTTATCGTACTAGGTTTCATAGATACTGATATGGCCTTGCCGGGGATTTTACCAAATAACGCCGAGCAAATTGCTTCAGGGACACTCTGGACTTTGCGTTATGAGGTGCTGGCTTATATCGGCACATTTATCACCTTTTCACTTGGCTTGATGAAGCAGCGCTGGATGATATTGGCGCAATTTATACTGTTCGCTATTGCCGTTCCTGTGGCCTATAAAACCGGGCTTTACGACCAATTACCTGCCACCGCACAATCCTTACTGCGTTTTGGACTGTGCTACGGGCTTGGGGCCGCGATTTATGCCTATCGGGACAAGCTGACATTCCATATCGCGTTCATTCCGGCTTTAGTTTTGTTGACCAGCCTGTTTAGCGGCACCGTCATGTTTGAAGTGGTCGGTATTATCACCGCCGCCTATATGTTGTTTTGGGCCGCTTATGTGATTATGCCCCGGTTTAATTTTCTCAAAAAATACAGTGATATTTCCTACGGGATTTACATCTATCACTGGGCCACGCTCCAGGGCATATATCACTTTATGCCGGACATAAAAATCTGGCAGTTGATCGTCATAGGCACGCCAATAGCACTCATAATATCCACCGCCTCCTGGCACTGGGTAGAAAAACCTGCATTGTCTCTCAAGACGAAATTCGCAGGGAAATTAAGCCGCAAGAAACCAGAACTGGTGGTAATCTAGAATGTCTTAGGTGTTAAAAAACACCGCGCTTACGGTGGCCATCCCCTAGCTACATCAATGACGATCCGCCCAGTCCGGTCACGATCCACTTGGCGTTTGAGGGCGCCATCCAAGTTGGAGATTTTGTAACGCGAGTCGATTAGCACTTCGAGCCCACTACTCAGCCAACTACCAACCAGCTCAAGGTCCGCTCGTTTGGAGGCAACTAGGACGAAGTGGCAAAGCTTGGAGCTAAATAGTGTGCGCGCCTTGCCCGTGAGCAAGGCTAAACTTGGTTGCGTGGTGACATAGGCACCGCCAGCCCGCAAGACATGCGCACAGCGGCCATATGAATATACGGCTGGCGTATCGAAAACCACATCATAGCTTACTGTGGCATCAAGCCAATTAAACGCCTTGCGGTCGACAACCACATCGGCTCCGAGAGCTTTGACACGTTCGATGTCTTTGGCGCTGCACACGCCGGTGACATGAGCGCCAAGACGTTTTGCGGTACCGACCGCAACCGAACCAACGCAGCCCCCCGCTCCAATGATCAGCACCGTGCCACCGCCGCCAAGCTTGCCAAGGTCGCGTAAGGACTGCAAGCCCGTCATCGCGCCGGTGGCTGCAGCGGCGGCCAGATGATACGGAACATCATCAGGCTTGGCCGCGAGGGCTTCACGCGGCACCGTGATATACTCGGCAAATGCGCCTTGTTTTTGGAAAGGGAAATACGCCAGATGGCCCCATACGGCGTCGCCTTCACCTAGGTCCGTCACCCCATCACCAAGGGCATCTACGGTACCCGCAAAATCCCACCCGAGTACAAGCGGCGAGGTTTGCGCATGGATAAATCGCCCGGTGAAGCTTCTGTTGATGACCTTCACTTCCGCCGGATTGAGCGCTGATGCAATCACCTTAACCCGCACTTCGCCCCGGACCGGTAACGGCCTAGGTATCTCGACCATCCGGGCACCATCGCCAGTGATTGTCATCGCTCTCATTGTCTCGGTCATAACGTCTCGCTCCATTGGTTGATTACGGTTTATAAGACCCTACATATGCATCGCCCGCCCGTAGGCCGACAGGACGCTTTCGTGCATCATTTCTGACAAGGTTGGGTGGGGGAAAACCGTTTCCATCAACTCGGTCTCGGTGGTTTCCAGAGTTTGCGCGATTGTATAGCCCTGGATAAGCTCCGTAACCTCGGTGCCAATCATATGGGCGCCGAGCAGTTCGCCTGTAGCCTTATCAAATATGGTTTTGACCATGCCTTCCGGCTCACCCAAAGCAATAGCTTTGCCGTTACCAATGAACGAAAACCGCCCGACGCGCACATCATGGCCGGCGTCTTTGGCATCCTGTTCGGTCATGCCAACGCTGGCGATTTGCGGCTGGCAATAGGTGCAGCCGGGAATGCGGTTGGCATTGAGCGGGTGCGGGTTTCCACCCGCGATTTTCTCGACGCAGATAATCCCTTCATGGGAGGCTTTGTGGGCCAGCCAGGGCGGGGTTGTGACATCACCAATGGCATAAAGCCCCGGAATTTTGGTGCGCGAAAATTCGTCCACAACAATGTGGCTGCGGTCTATTTCGACGCCCAAATCCTCAAGCCCCATATTCTCGACATTGCCGACAATACCAATGGCCAAAATAATGCGGTCAAAGCTTTCGGGTTTGCCGGATATATCGGCGCTAACACTGTCTTTGCCGGGTTTGACGCCAGATACTTGCGCGCCCGTCAAAATACGCATGCCTTTTTTCTTAAACGCTTTCTCCGCCAATGCGGAAATCTCTGCGTCTTCGGCCGGCAAGATCCGGTCAAGCATTTCCACCACGGTAACATCTGCGCCAAAAGCGTTATAAAACGAGGCGAATTCCATACCGATCGCGCCCGACCCAACCACCAGTAGTTTCTTCGGCATGACGTCCGGGATCATGGCCTCCTTGGCCGTCCAGATAAACTTACCGTCAGGCTCCAGCCCGGCGGCGGGAATAACGCGCGCCCGCGCACCCGGTGCCAAAATGACATGTTTGGCCGTATAAGTCTTATCGCCGACCACAACTTTTGGTGCGGGCGTTCCTTTTTCTAATGTGGCAAAACCGTCAATCATGGTGATTTTGTTTTTCTTCATCAGAAACTTAACACCGCCCGATAACTGTCCCGCAATAGAGCGCGAACGCTTTACAATAGCGGGTAAATCAAATCCAGCTTCGGCGGACAAGCCGTAATCAGACGCGTGCTGCATGTTGGTGTAAACTTCCGCCGAGCGCAGTAAAGCCTTGGTCGGAATACAACCCCAATTGAGACACACACCGCCAATTTCGGACTTCTCGACAACCGCCGTTTTAAGTCCTAATTGCGCTGCCCGAATGGCCGCCACATAGCCCCCAGGCCCGGAACCGATAATGATAAGATCAAAGTTAGATGACATAACACACTCACGTTAAATTGAGCCGTCAGCATAGGCGGTTTCATCTAAAACATAAACGAAAAATACGCGTAATAATGCGAATTATTGTGGGAGCAATCCCGGAGGCAGGTTTTGCGGCGCGATCAGGGCTTCCAGCACTTGTAAGCGCATGACATCGCGCAGGGCGTCAACCTCTACGGCGTCAATCAACTCGAAAGCATCATCAGCCCGCCCGTCCATCGCCAAAGCAATGGCCATGCGGCTGCGGGCCGTATCGCGTAATTCCGGTTGGATGATGTTTTGCATGGCCGCATCGGCGAAACTAAACCGCTTGTCACTGACAGACGCGCTAACAATATCGAGATAGGCCTGATCTCTGATCTCAATGGTCGAGATTTTATCCGCCTGCTCCATAAGTGTGGGCATAACCCGCACCAGATCTATTTTCGAGTTTAAAGCTACTTTTGGCTGTGGCGAAATTTTGAATGTGTTTGATTGGGTTTTTTGGCCCCATTTCAGTGGCAATGATATCTCGTTGTTACGAAATTCTGTCATATTGGTGCCGTAATATACTGCGCCCCCCGCCAATCCGGCAGTGATTAACATAGCAAAAATAAATTTGAACATAAGACAAACCCAAAAGCTTCAATAAGGCACCAGCATATAGCCTAGTAAATTCCAGGCAAGTACAGACAGCATAAGCGCAATAAACCCGGCAAAATTTCGCCGCTCAAGGGAAAAAACTGGGTAGAAAAACGCTAACATCTGTAGGGTGGATTAGGTTTCTTAGCCGTAATCCACCATTGGCACACACCGCATGGTGGATTACGCGCAAGAGACGTTAATCCACCCTACAAGGCACATATCAATATGAGAGATACGCACTACTCGCTCTTAAAGCCTTATTTCGGCGCTATTACCATTGTCATAAGGCGGCCTTCGGTTTTTGGCTTGAACTCCACCTTGGTGGTTTCTTCAAAATCCCCTTTAACACGCGTGAGCAAATCACGGCCAAGGCCCATATGGGCCATTTCGCGGCCTCTGAAGCGGATAGTGATTTTAACTTTATCACCACGGTCAATGAATTTTTGTATATTGCGGGTTTTGACCAAATAATCATGTGTGTCGATATTGGGCCGCATTTTTATTTCTTTAAGCTGCTGGGTTTTTTGCCGCTTTTTATTGGCGGATTTCTTCTTTTGCGCTTCAAACCGCATTTTGCCGTAGTCCAGAATTTTGCACACGGGCAAATCGGGGCTTGGGGCCACTTCGACCAGATCAAGTTTGACGGAACGGGCATAGGTAAGGGCTTCGTCTATGGAGACAACACCTTTCTTTTCACCAGTTTCTGTTATGAGGAGGATTTTGGGCGACGTAATTTCGTCGTTAATGCGCGGGCCTCGTTTTTTGGGCGGCGCGGCGTGTGGTCTGCGGGCTATGTTGATCTCCTGAATAGCTTCAATCATGCACCAATGTTTTGGTACGGCGGGAATATGACGGCTTGGACAGGTTATTTCAAGAACTGATTGAGGCTATGCGGCAATTTAACGGCTCTTAATGACTTAATTACGACCTTGTTTGCGCAAAATATGTTCATACACCTCTAAAGTGGCGGTTTTTAGGGCTTGGGCTGAATATTGCAAACCAATGCGGATGCGGGCCGCTTTGGCCCGTTTTGTGTATGCGGATTTTGACAGGCTGAGGATATTGGCAATGCCGTCAGCCAGTGCCTGTGCGTCTCCCGGTGTGACGAGATTGCCGCCCGCCCCGTCCACGATGGTTTCGAGCGCGCCGCCGTGACCGCTGGCTACGACCAGGCGCTGCATGGCCTGCGCTTCCGCCATGACCCGGCCAAAAGCTTCGGGGTCTGTCGAGGGCGAAATCACTACATCAGCCGCCATCAGAGCGGCGGGCATAGCGCGGCTATGTCCGGCAAAGATGACGCGCTCACTTATGTTAAGGGCTTCGGCTTTAGTTTTGATATCCGCCACATAATCATTGCGGCCCTGAGCATCACCAAGCAAAACCAAAACGGCGTTGATCCCGTGGTTTTCTAGAAGTTTAAGAGCTTCAACCGCCACTAACTGCCCTTTCCAGCGGGTCAGGCGTCCGGGTAGCAGGATTATGGGGCTGTTGCCGACACCCCAGTCCAGCTTTATTTGTGTTACATTCGCATCCGTCACCTGGGCCGGGTCAAATATGTCCATATCCACGCCGCGTGGTATGGCCACGATTTTTCCTCCGTTAATATTATGCTCGCGTATAATGTGGTCTTTGGTGAAATTAGAATTGGCTATGACCACATCACCCTTGGCCATGACGGCATTATAGCGGCGTTTCAGGCCGGAACGGGCATTATAAATGCCGTGATATGTGGTGATGAACGGCGTACCCGTAGCTTTCGCCGCCGCTTTGGCGGGCCAGGCCGGGGCGCGGGAGCGAACATGGACAATGTCTATTTTATGGGTTTTGATAATATCAATGAGTGCTTTGGTATTGCGGCGCAGGGACATGGGGTTTTTACTGCCGACCCGCAAGCGGTGCAAGACACCGCCCGCCGCTTTTAATTCGTCTTCCATCCGCCCGCCCAGGCTGACCACATGGGGCACATGCCCGGCGGCGCTGAGGGCATCGGCGATCTCGATGGTGGTACGTTCGACCCCGCCTGCATTTAATTCTGGAACGACTTGAAGAATGTTCATAAGTTATAATAGTCTATATTGTGCTGATTTTGAAAACCACATATCATAACAAAACCGAAATGGGGAAAATATTACGTGAATAATTGTACAGCTAAATTCTTACAAGCCCCTGCTTATGGCGGGCGGGATAGCAATACTATCGGTTACAAGCAAAGTACCGGTAATGGGGCTGGTAATGGGGCTGGTACTGATGCTGGTCTGATATGGTGCGGCGGGCTTAAATCCGATATGGACGGTTCCAAAGCCACCGCCTTGCATGAGTGGGCCAATGCACAAGGCCGCGCATTTACCCGGTTTGACTATTTTGGACACGGGGTATCCAGCGGCGCGTTCAGGCACGGCACTATATCGCGCTGGACACAAGACACGGTGCAAATCATTGACGAGATCACTTCGGGGCCGCAGATTTTGCTCGGCTCCAGCATGGGCGGTTGGACGGCTTTGTTGGCGGCTTTGGCCAGGCCCAAGCGCATCAAAGCCCTGGTCTTGCTGGCACCCGCGCCGGATTTTACCGAAAAACTGATGTGGGCCGGGTTTAGCGACGCAATTCGGGGGACCATAATGGACGACGGCATATATTATGAGCCGTCCGATTACGACGAACCTTACGAGATCAGCCGCGAGCTAATATTGGACGGACGCGACAATCAAATTCTGGACGCTCCTATAAACATCCAAGTCCCAATACGCATTATTCACGGTATGAAAGACACCAGCGTCCCGTGGCAACACGCCCTGAAACTGGTGGAAGCACTCACCAGCCCGGATGTAGAATTAAACCTCATAAAAAACGGCGACCACAGCCTGTCAAACCCGGCAGATATTGCCCGGATGCTGGGCGTGGTTGGTAAAGTCAGCAAATTATAGCTGTTATAATATAAAGCTATTTGTGAGAAGTTCTTGAATTATTTATATCAAGAGAAACCGATAGCGTAAGCATTTATTATCTACACGGCCCTTTCATTTTGTCGTGATAAATGTGTTTCCGACTTTGCATTTTTGTGCTGGGCGTGTAGGAGCATTTGATGCGAAATTTATTATTGATATGTTTGGCCCTTATTGCTTTTTGGTTGGCGCCATTTGCGCGGGCGGCGGAGTCTGTTCCCGTTAAATCTGGACGGGTGGTGGCCCAGCTTGTAACCAGTTATGATACGGTGGAGCCAGGCCAAGAAACTTATATAGCTCTGTCCATGCGGCTTGAACCCCATTGGCATACCTATTGGCGCAATGCAGGCGGGCCGGGCGAACCTGCGGCATTACGCTGGGATGTGCCGGATACGATCAGCATTGGCGAGATCATTTGGCCTTTGCCCGAGACCGTCTCCACCGGGCCTTTGATCAACTATGCCTTTGAGGACAGGCTTCTCTTGTCCATGCCGATGACTATTTCCAAGGACGCGAAACCCGGCGAAGAATTGACTATCAAGGCTCACGCCGTATATTTGGTTTGCTACCAAATATGTTTGCCTGAAATGGCCAAGCTAAATTTGACCCTGACAGTCGGTGAACCCGTAAAAGACCAACGCTGGTCTGGCAATATTGAACGCACGATTACACGTGCGCCAAAACCCGAAGGTCTGGAGGCTTCTGCACGTCTTAACGGCGGTGTCCTTAGCCTTGATATTGGCGGTGGAGAGTTAGATTTTGCTGCGCTGAAAAACGTGTATTTCTTTCCCTATGAACAAGACCTGATAGACGCGAGTGCACCGCAAAACATCAGCAACGCCGAGCGCGGCGTGCGCATAAATTTGACACCCAGCTTTGGCCTGGAAGCGGGGATAAAAGATATTCCCGGCGTGTTGGCATTTGAGGAAAAAACTGAAAATGGCTGGACGCGGCGCGGGATTGAAGTGAACGCAGTGGCAGGCGCAAAAGTTGATATAGGTAAGGTGAAAGCCGGTTCCGGCGGCGCGGGTATTCACACATCCGTTGGTTTGTGGGCAGCTTTGCTAGGTGCATTTATTGGCGGCATGATTTTGAATTTAATGCCGTGCGTGTTTCCAGTACTGTCCCTAAAAGCCCTCGGCTTTGCCCGCGCTGCCCATGATGAGCGCAATGTTATTCGCGCTCATGGTTGGCTTTATGCCCTTGGCGTTATGGTGTCATTCCTGGCATTGGTCGCCGTTATTTTGGCGCTCAAAGCTGGCGGGGTCAGTGTTGGCTGGGGTTTCCAGTTGCAAAACCCGGTCTTGGTCGGGGCGCTGGCTTTGTTGTTTTTTGTCATCGCCATGAATTTGTTCGGCTTTTTTAACATTGGCGGGCATGTACAAAACACCGGGTCGAACCTGGCGGGCAGCGGTGGCCATAAGGGGGCGTTTTTTACTGGCGTCCTGGCGGTTATTGTTGCTACACCCTGTACGGCACCTTTTATGGGCGTGGCTCTCGGTTTTGCCTTTACCCAACCACCACTCACGACATTGCTGATTTTTACCGCATTGGGTGCGGGTTTTGCCCTGCCGTTTTTGGCTTTGTCCTATGCGCCGGGCCTGCTTAAACGTCTGCCAAAACCGGGGCCGTGGATGGACGTCTTCAAACAATTTCTCGCCTTCCCCATGCTAGGTGCGGCAGTTTGGTTGATTTGGGTGCTAGCCGTACAAACGGGTGCAGGCGGAATTTTACGGATACTGGGAGCTTTATTGTCTTTCGGGTTTGCCGTATGGTTATGGAAGCGCAAAGCCGTATTTGCCAAAGTTTTACTGGCGGCAAGTGTATTGACTACTGGCTATCTTGTTTACGATTTACGCAACGTCGAATACGAGCAAGCCTTAGCAGAGCTACCTGAAGCCCAGACCTGGTCACCCCAGCGCGTGGCTCAATTGCGGGCCGAAGGTAAAATCGTGTTTGTGGATTTCACCGCTGCCTGGTGTGTCAGCTGCAAGTACAATGACATAGCCGTGTTGCAACGCCAGGCCACTAAGAAATTATTCGCCCGCACAAACACCGTGATGCTGATCGCAGACTGGACACGCCGCGACGACGCGATTACCGCCGAATTGGCCCGCCATGGTCGTTTTGGTGTACCGCTGTATCTGGTCTATCCGCCGGGCACGGAAAAAGTTGACCCGCAAATTTTACCGCAAATCTTTGACTATAAAACTCTTAAAAAAGCACTGGCCAAAGCCGGGAGGTAAACCGGAAAAATTTATGCGACTCTGTAGGGTGGATTAGCGCCTTTTGCGCGTAATCCACCAGCGGTGTGTGCCAATGGTGGATTACGCGCAAGAAACGCTAATCCACCCTACGAATTTTGAGTGGTTCAGCCTAACGCGGGGGCATTCTGGCCCATTATTATCTATTAGGTGCCAAACATATATGTGGTTGGCTTTAATTGCGCTGATTTAATCTTGTATTGTTTGGCCTAACGCGGGGGCATTCTGGCACCGGCATCTGCGCGGATAAATTCTGCATTGATATAAACCTGTTCGCACAGGGTCGTGACCAGGTTGGCATATTCTTTGGTTGTGCCAAATCTGGCCGGGAATTGCACATAGGCGCGCAAGGCTTCTTTGACTTCCGGTTTCATTTGCTCATAAATAGGGGTTTCGAAAAAGCCCGGCAATATGGTGTTGCACCGAATACCCTCACGGGCCAGATCACGGGCAACGGGAAGCGCCATAGACAAGATACCGCCCTTGGAAGCTGCATAGGCCACCTGCCCAATCTGTCCGTCCTGGGCCGCGACCGATGCCGTGTTGATAATAACGCCGCGCTCACCGTCCGGCTCTGTGCCGTCCAAGCTCATCATGCCGGCGGCGGATTTGGCCACACACATAAATGTTCCGATCAAATTGACATTGATGATTTTGGCAAAAAATTCGGTGGAGTGCGCCCGGATATCTCCGGTCTTGCGGTCACGCGAAGCGGTTTTCATGCCGCCCGCCACACCGGCGCAATTGACCATGACCCGTTCCTGGCCATTGGCGGCGCGGATTTTGGCGAACCCGGCATCAACACTGACCTCGTCGGAGACATCAACCAAGGCAAACGCTCCGCCAAGTTCCTTGGCAATCATTTCCCCGCGCTCGGCATTCATATCAAATATACCAATTTTGACACCGCGTGCGGCCAAGGCCCGCGCCGTGCCTTCGCCTAGCCCGGATGCGCCGCCCGTTATAATAGCCGAAATGTCGCTGGAAAGTTTCATAATATCCTCGTTTTGAAATTTGCGTGTGCGTAGCCTGCCTCTTGTGCAACCTATCTTTGTGGCGGTAAAGCCTCAAGTCTTATTTTGATGGCGCGAACCGTTTTTGCGTCCTTTTACCCAAAGGCGAAGGCTCGCCCAGAGCTTTGCACACCAAAGCTTCACCCAATAAAGGTGCCAGCATCAGCCCCCGCGACCCCAGACCGCTCAGGACATATAAGCCCGCGTCTGTTTGCTCGGCTATGGGTAGCGTGTTGCGGGTTGTGACCCGCACGGAGGCCCGGGCTGACCAGTCGCTGTTATCAAGGCTTGCTTGGATGGTGTCGCCGTAATGTTTGATAATGTCAGCACTATCTTGCTTGCGGGTTTCGTTGTCCTCACCAGGGCCAACATGGTTATGGGTTGCGCCCAACAAAACCCCGCCTTTAAAAGGCAGCGCATAATTGCCCAAAATATGCGCATTTTTTGGTGGAGCCACAGTCTCGTTCCAGCAAATTTGCCCACGGGTAAAGCGCACATCAGCAGGCCATAGATCAAGGATGTTTGCACCATTACACACGAATAAAGCCGTGGTTTGCGCAAGGGGTTTTCCGTCCGCATCCGTGACATGCCAGACATCACCCATTTTGGATATTGCACCAACGCGGGCCGTTATTTTTGTCGCGGACGCAGACAAAGCTTGCGCGCTTAATTTCGGAGATAGCACCAATGCGCCCGGAAAATATAAACCACCATAATCCGGCGTTTTTTTAACACCCAAATATTTAGAAACGTCGTGGGCTTCGACCCAGTTCATTTCATGTTCTGGCAGGGCGTGGTTGGCGTAAATTTTTGCAAATCTTTCTTGCTCTTTTTCAGAACTAGCCAGGTGCAATATACCCGTATCCAGCACCGTACCGTGCGTGTGGTACAGAGATTTGGCATAGAGAAAAGCGGCATTGTAAAACCGAGATTCCGGTCTGTCTTGCAGGTCAAGTTTGGGCATCATCAACCCGGCTGGATTGCCGCTGGCGGCGGTGTCGAGATCCGGGTGGGGCTCAATAAGAATTGGTGTAATGCCGCGCCGGATAAATCCGTGGGCGATGGCCGCCCCCGCAATGCCGCCGCCAATGATGACGGGTGTGTCAATGGGTTGGGCGTATGCCCCCTGCCCCTCTTTGAGCCTGGCTTCCAACCGCTCACGTTTGCGACCAAAGCCCGGTTTTTTCGAAATGCTAAACCCGACAACTTCAAGCCCGCGCCTTACATGACCAGCCACTGTGAATGTTGCCAGCCTCGCATTTGGAGCGGAGAGTTTGGCTAGGTGCGCAAACACTTCGTCCGTCCACATATCCGGGTTTTTGGCCGGGGAAAACCCGTCGAGGAACCAGGCATTGACGCGCCCGTCCAGAGCGGACAAAGCTCGCTCTATATGGCTGTGGTACAGGGTCAATGTGACATCCCCGAAATGAAGCCTGTGTGTGCCTTTAACAGGGCCGGGCCACCCAGCAACAAGTCTGTCCGCCAAGGGTTTGAGGTTCGGGAAGTTTTCAAGGGCGCGGACCAATTGTTCTTTGGTGAGCGGATAGGCTTCCACCGAGATAAAATGTAGTCTCTGGCCCAGTTTTTTCGTGCTCTGCCACAAATCCCACGCGGCCAGGAAATTTAGGCCTGAGCCAAACCCAAGTTCACCAATCGTGAATACATCATGGTCTTGCCAGGCTTCTGGCAAGCCGCACCCGTCCAAAAACACGGCTTTCGTTTCTGCAAGTCCGCCGTCCACCGAAAAATAAATGTCGTCAAAATCCTGCGCCACAGGTTCGCCGTTATCTGACCAGTTCAGTCGGGCGGGCGCAGTTGCGGTAAGGGGGGACGGTGCGTTCATACATGAGCAATAAACTGGTTTGGCATGGGAATAAACCGTTAAGAAAACTTATCCGGTTTCAACGCCCAAACAAAGCGTCTTTGGCGCCCGGATACCAGCTATTGGTATTTGTGTCGTAGATTTTAAAAGCCCCGGAAAAATCCCACACACACCAGGACATACCGTTCGCTTCCATTGCCTTACGTCTAGTTTTTGTCCAAGCCATGCGCTCGAGGCCCGGCACTTTATCAATAACACCAAACTCGCCAACAAATACGGGAAGCCCGGTTTTGGTTTTAAAATCACTGGCCAGCTTATAGATCAGTTTTAAATCGGCCACATCTGCTTGTGTACCCCAGCGGCGACCCAATGGCATTTTTGGATCCACCCATTCGGCACCTTGGTGGGTAAATTTGTGGGGGCTGTAATCATGGAATGTGGCGACCAAATTAGCGTCCCTTTTGCCTAAATATAAGGGCCAGCGGACTTTGGTTAGAGTCTCGATAGAATTCCATGAATTACCGCCAAGTATTATTTTACGCCGAGGGTTACTGGCGCGGATGACAGGTATGGCCTCGCTATAAAGCGCGTTCAAGCGGGCGTGGGATATTGCGCGGGTTGGCTCATTGAGCACTTCAAAATATACATTGTCCGGGGCATTTGAAAATGTGCGGGCGATCTGATCCCAAATGGCCAAAAACCGGGGTTGCTCGCGGTTGGTGCGGCTCATCAGGTTTTCGTAATGATGCACGTCAATGATCACACCAAGACCAAATGATTGAGCCTGCGCCACCACGGTTTTAACCCGGGCCATGAAAGCTGGATCAATGGTATAAGGCGGGCGGTGCCCCGTATGTGTGTCCCACCGGACAGGCAAACGTATCGTGTCAAACCCGGCTTGGGCCACGGCCTGCAAATCCTGCGCACGAATAGAATAACCCCAATCCCCTTCATTGGGAGCCTCTAAAGCATTGCCCATATTGATACAGCGGCGCACTTTAAACGGCGTAGTTTTTATGGGAAACGGTGTGGTGTGGGCGGGTTCTGTTGCAGGTGGCACGGCTTGTGCAATTGTTATTTCGGGTTTGGATTCAGATTTTGCCTGGTGCGGAGGTGGGGTCTTTACAGTTGTTTGCTCTGCCCTACCCGTATGAATTTGGATGGGTGTGCCTGTATTTTGTGGTGCGCTTTGGTCTTGGGCGGGGCTAACTTCATCATCCGTCAATGCGGCTTCAGGTTTTTCGCAAGCGGACAGTATGAATGCGCAACTTAGAAGGCTGGTAAGTACAAAAAATTTATTCATAGCGGTTCCACATTCAAAACTTGTCACTTTGGTAGCACATGTGTTTGAATACAGGGTTAAGGCTTGCCAAACTTGTCCGAGTTTTTTAAACCACGATGGCAGGCTTCGCACTAGCCCGGTTTTGGAAAGCAAATATTATGAATAGTATGGCCAAATTGTTTTTATCTCCAAGCGGTCGGATACCTCGCCGCCCATTTATCATTGCGGTTGCCGTGTTCATAGTGTTTGTGATGGCACAAAAATATTTGTTTGTTTATATGGACAATGGCCTGCCTAAGTTCTTTTTGCAATTTGGCCTGTTTTTCCTCAATTTACATATCATCATGGCCGTGTACGGCAAACGTCTGCATGACCTGGGGCGCTCGTTCTGGCCATTGATTGGCCTGTTTGCCTTGATGGCTATTGTGTTTCTTGTGTTGATTTTAAACTTTGGCGGCATTGAGTATTTCGATACCGTTATGGCCAACCCTGAATATGCGGGCAATGAAGAGGCTATGCAAAAAGTTTTGCAAACCTATCAGGACAAACTAGCCAAAGGCTTGCCAACAGCCAACTGGATCATGGCCGGATTGCCAGCATTATTCACTCTATGGTTGGCGCTGGCACCAGGGCAAGCCGATAAAAACCGCTACGGCTAAGGCCAACAGCTCAAGAAAGTTTGGGCAATAATTTCTGGTTTTTGTCTTGCAGAATCAATTATTTTATCGTCTTATATGGTATAAACATAACAGGGAGAACACTATGGGAAGTTTACTATTTTCACCAAATGGAAGTATTGGGTCGGCCGAATTTATGCGGGCGGGTTTTATTTTAGTTGCAATTGCTGCGCTCTTGGGCGTGGTGGCATATCTTATGCCTCAGATGTCAGACCCACTTGGGTATTTACAATTTCTTCTCCTTTATCCTTGGGCAGTAATCTGGATTAAACGTTTGCGTGATGGCGGCAAAAGCGGCTGGATGTTTTTGGTGTATTTACTGATATATGTTGTTTTGGCTATTATTGCATTTCTAATAGTTGGCGGCGGTGAAATAATGAAACTTAGTATGGAAGCCGCCAGTGAGGGTATGGGCAAGGACGAGATGACCGCCAAGACAGAAGCTATCGCTCGATCCATACAAATTCCGTCGATGATTGTCGGGGCTATCGTTAGCCTGATCATATTATATATTGGCGATAAAACTATTCCCAAAGACGTGGGCGAGGAATAAGGCCAGTGCTATTTTAATCTGAAAACCCGCCTTATGGCGGGTTTTTTATTGGGTTAATTAGGCAATGTAAAAAAGCGCAATCGAAATCATTCCTCATGCCCGGCTTGGGGGTTTAGGGATTTGTTTGGGTTACCCGGCTAACTTTTGCGCATATCCGGGTGCATACTTGCGTCCAGGATATGATCAGCCCGGTTGATGATATGTTTTGTGCCTTTGACGATCAGCGGGTCAGCGCCTTTGACAACATTATCGTTTTTGTCCGGATACGGAAGCTGATCCAACACATATTGCATGGTCTCCAGCCGGGCGCGTTTTTTGTCGTTGGACTTGACGATTGTCCACGGTGCATCCGCCGTGTCAGTATAGAAAAACATGGCTTCTTTGGCTTCGGTATAATCATCCCATTTATCTAGTGAGGCCTTATCAATGGGAGACAACTTCCATTGTTTGAGCGGATCCTGCTCGCGGGATTTAAACCGCCTCAGCTGCTCGTTTTGGGTTACTGAGAACCAAAATTTGAAGATGTGCACACCCGAACGCACCAACATGCGCTCAAACTCCGGGGTTTGGCGCATAAATTCCAGATATTCACTGGGCTCACAAAACCCCATCACGCGCTCAACCCCGGCCCGGTTATACCATGATCTGTCAAAAAACACCATTTCCCCCGCCGTGGGTAAATTATTGACATAGCGTTGGAAATACCATTGATTACGTTCAATGTCTGTGGGTTTGTTCAGGGCGACAACGCGGGCTTTACGTGGGTTGAGATGCTCCATAAAGCGTTTGATCGTCCCGCCCTTCCCGGCGGCGTCGCGGCCTTCAAACAACAAGATGATTTTCTGACCAGTATCTTCCACCCATTTTTGTACCTTGAGCAGTTCGATTTGTAATTCGCGTTTACGCTTTTCATATTCTTTGGTTTTGACCCGCTCCGCATACGGATATTCGCCGTACTCATAAGCCTCTCGAATAGCGGTGCTGGGTGATTTGACGGCCCCGTCTTTCGTGAGCGGGTTGAGGATGATAGGCGTTTCAGACCGTTGGGTTTTTTCAAATGTTTTGTCCATGTCGCATCCTTTCCTTTGGCTTTCCCTTAGCTGTTTTGATTGACGGATCAATGAAGCCGCACAATATCACTAACATCACAGTCTATAGTTTTTGTCCGCATAATTCAATGTAAAACAGTCTGGTCAATGTAAAACAAACGGAATAACTATATATAGCAGTTTACGAAGAATGGTAGTGGTTACTATTTGCCAGACGGTGTTATAGTCGTCCGCGAATCAACCCAAATTTTGATCCTAAAGGTAGACGTATATGGCAATCAAATTTTCTTCTGCCTTTGCGAAGAACATAAAGGACACTGCGGTGCACGCCGCCGTGTGCGAAACCGTGGAAGCTTTGGCCATAGCTTGCAAGCAAATTTCGCGGATTTGTGCCCGTGGCCCCTTGGAACACGGCTTGGGCGCAGAAACGGGCGCGGCCAACACAGACGGAGATGCGCAAAAAGCTCTGGATGTACGTAGCGACGAAATTATAACAGCGGCTTTGGAGGCGGCTCCGGTGGCTTATTATGCTTCCGAGGAGCAAGACAGTATTGTCACGATGGACAAGAGCAAACTACTGGCGGTGGCGTCCGACCCCCTCGACGGCTCATCCAATATTGATACCAATGTTTCCATTGGTACGATCTTTTCTATCTTTATTGCCAAAGGCGATGCTGTCTCCAGTTTCTTTCGCCCCGGCTCCGAACAAATCTGCGCCGGGTTTTTTGTTTACGGCCCGCAAACTACCCTGGTTATTACCGCAGGTGCAGGTACGGATACCTATGTACTTGACCCGGACACAGGCGTTTTCACATTGGCGATTACCAATATGAAAATAGAACCCGCGTCAACGGAATACGCAATCAATGCCTCCAACCATCACCACTGGGATGCGCCGGTGCGAAATTATATAGAAGACTGCTTGCTCGGTGCTAGCGGGCCTTTGGGCGCAAAATACAATATGCGCTGGGTTGGCTCTCTGGTGGCGGATGCGGGCAGGATATTATCACGCGGCGGCATGTTCATGTATCCGGGTGATGACCGGGCGGGCTATAAAGACGGGCGTTTGCGTTTGCTCTATGAGGCAGCTCCGGTCGCATTCGTTATTGAACAAGCGGGCGGCATGGCGACGGACGGTGGACGGCGTATTCTCGATATAAAACTCGAAACTTTACATCAGCGCGTACCCTTGGTGTTTGGCTCAAACGAACCAGTACAAACACTCACAGATTACCACAAAAAACAGGACTAATTATGAGCACTACACATGACAACCCAAATCACGCGGAAATGGCTAATGCCATACGGTTTTTGGCAATGGACGCAATCCAGGCCGCAAATTCCGGGCATCCCGGCGCGCCTATGGGCCTGGCCGATGCGGCGACCGTGCTGTTTACCAAGCATTTGAAAATCGATCCGGGCGCACCGGACTGGGCCGACCGCGACCGTTTCGTGTTATCGGCCGGACATGCGTCCATGCTGCAATACGCCCTACATTATTTGGTCGGTTACGAAGACATGACCATAGAGCAGATCAAAAACTTCCGCCAATTTGGCGCCATAACCGCCGGGCATCCGGAATATGGGCATGTGCAGGGCGTCGAGACCACGACCGGGCCGCTGGGTCAAGGCATTGCCACGGCGGTCGGTATGGCACTGGCCGAGCGTATGCAAAATGCTCGTTACGGCGACGATTTGGCCGCGCATTATACCTGGGTGATGGCGGGCGATGGTTGTTTGATGGAAGGCCTTAGCCACGAGGCCATAGACTTTGCTGGCAATATGAAGCTTGGCCGTTTGATCTTGTTGTGGGACGATAATGCTATCACCATTGACGGGGCTACGGATTTATCCACATCCACCGACCAATTAGCCCGTTTCAAGGCGTCCGGCTGGCATGTACAGGCAGTGGACGGGCATGATGCGCAGGCTATCGACGCCGCCTATATTGCCGCCAAAGCCAGCGATAAACCCTCATTCATTGCCCTTAAAACCGTCATTGGTAAAGGCGCACCCAACAAATCGGGCACCAACAAAGTCCACGGCGCACCTTTGGGTGCAGAAGAAATCGCGGCCACGCGAGAAGCCCTCGGATGGTCGGCCCCTGCCTTTGAAATACCGGAGCATATATTGTCCGCGTGGCGCGAAGCGGGTGGGCGCGGATTAGCAGACCGCCTGGATTGGGAAGAACGGTTGAAACAATCGGGGCGTGCGGAGGAATTTGAGGCTGGTGAATGTGCGGGCGTAGACGAAGCTTTCCGCACCCGCATCAACGCGTTCAAAGCAGACCTCAACAAAGCCGCGCCAAAATTGGCAACCCGAAAATCCTCGCAAAATGCTTTGGAGGTTGTCAACACGCTTTGCCCAAACACGGTTGGTGGTTCTGCCGACTTAACTGGATCCAACAACACACTTACCGACGGTATGGGCATAGTATCAGCCGGGGATTTCTCAGGGCGTTATATCTATTACGGCGTGCGCGAACATGCCATGGCGGCGATTATGAACGGGTTGGCCCTGCACGGTGGTTTCGTGCCTTACGGCGGTACATTCATGGTGTTCGCCGGGTATATGCTCGGGGCCATGCGACTGTCGTCCTTGATGGGGCTTAGGGTGATTTATGTGCTGACCCATGACAGTATCGGTCTGGGCGAAGACGGCCCGACCCACCAACCGGTCGAGACGTTGGCAACATTACGGGCTTTGCCAAATCATTATGTCATCCGTCCGTGCGATGCGGTAGAAACGGCGGAGGCCTGGGAATGTGCTATGGCAGCTACCAACACACCGACATCTCTATCACTGACCCGGCAAGGTTTGCCAACACTGCGCACAGAGCGTAATGACGAAAACTTGGTTGGCAAAGGTGGCTATGTGTTGCGCGAAACCAAATCCGTACGCGATATTACCTTGCTAGCTACAGGTTCGGAAGTACATTTAGCCGTAGAAGCAGCCGAAGCACTGGCGGCGGACGGCATCAATGCCGCCGTGGTTTCTGTTCCGTGCTGGGAAATGTTCGACGAGCAGACGCCTGAGTACCGAGACGGTGTTTTGGGTGCCGCCCCGCGTCTGGCTATTGAAGCGGCCATAGAGCAAGGCTGGTCGAAATACACCGGAAGTTCTGATCATTTCGTTGGCATGAACGGGTTTGGGGCTTCGGCACCTGCGCCTGAATTATTTGAACATTTTGGTATTACTACAAAAGCAATCTGTGCTAAGGCCAGACAAATTTTAGCTATGAAGGAGGCGTAAATGGCGCGGATTACCCTTAGACAACTACTCGACCATGCGGCGGAATATAGCTACGGCGTTCCGGCATTTAACATCAATAATATGGAGCAGGTCTTGGCCATTATGGAAGCGGCCAAAAAAACCGATAGCCCGGTTATCCTGCAAGCCTCGCGGGGCGCACGGGCCTATGCGGGCGATATTATGCTGGTTAAAATGGTCGAAGCGGCGGAAGAAATGTATCCTAATATCCCGATCTGCCTGCACCAGGATCACGGCAATAGCGGCGCCACATGTTTTTCCGCTCTCCAGGCCGGGTTTACCTCGGTGATGATGGACGGCTCTCTGGAAGCTGATGCCAAAACCCCCGCGAGCTATGAATATAACGAAAACATCACCAAATATGTCACTGATGTGGCCCATGATGTCGGCGCATCCGTAGAGGGCGAATTGGGCTGTCTCGGTTCGCTGGAAACCGGTATGGGCGAGGCGGAAGACGGGCACGGTTTTGAGGGTGCGCTTTCCAAAGACATGTTGCTCACCGACCCGGACGAAGCTGCGGAATTTGTAAAAACCACCAAGGTGGACGCCCTTGCTATTGCCATGGGTACCAGCCACGGAGCCTATAAGTTTTCCAAAAAACCCACGGGCGATATTCTGGCCATGGACAGGGTAGAAGCCATTAACAAGCGCATCCCAAACACCCATTTGGTCATGCACGGCTCATCTTCCGTGCCCCAAGAATTGCAAGATATTTTCAACGAATACGGCGGCGGGCTACCACAAACCTACGGCGTCCCCATTGAGGAGATCACCAAAGGTATCAAATTTGGTGTGCGCAAAGTCAACATAGACACGGATTGTCGCCTGGCTATCACCGGACAAATCCGCAAAGTGCTGTGCCAAGACACCAAACAATTTGATCCCAGAAAATTTCTAGCCCCGTCAATCACGGCCATGAAAGAGCTGTGCATAGACCGCTATGAACGTTTCGGCACCGCCGGAAACGCCTCAAAAATCAAAGAAATCCCAATGCCAGACATGGCCAAAAGATACGCAAGCGGCAGTTTGGATCCGATGATTGGTTAAGTGCGAGTTGCGTCCGGATTCGATTCTATTGCGAAGTAGGGAAAATTTTCGTTTCTGGTGTACCAAGGTATTCATTGAAAACATAGTATTTCGTAGAGCCAACTGGTGTTATTACACGGTAAACAGAAAAAATCACGACTTCATTCTTCATCGCCTCAAGTACTTCTGCGATGTTACCTTTTCTGTTAGAGCGTTTTAAGAGCATACCCTTTGCATCTGTGTCACCTTTTACCCTGATTTTCAACCAACCTGTTTCTTTATCAAAACTTTTTATCCTAGCCGTGATTACAGTTATTGTTTCTTCCATTTCGTTTTCAGATAACGCGTCAATATCGCTAAGAAATATAGTATTAGTCACTTTTTCTTTATTGTCATTAGTATGTATTAAACTAACGGAATCTGCAGATTTATTTAAAGGGTACCCAATTTCTTTAAACATAACCCTCGTTTTATCAATTAAGGTATATTGTTGTTCCAACGACAATTTTTTGGGTAAGCACTCAGCTTCATAAATGCCTGCTGATTTGAAACGTTTAGCAGCCTGGTTCAATCCAATAACCAAGTCACGAAAATCATCTTCAAGTTTTGTGTCAATGATTTGTTGATTAATGAAAGCGACCGCTTCATCCTTTATCTCGAGCTGGTTTTCTTTTTTTGAACCTTGGATTTTATTTACTAAATTTTGTGCATTTTCGGATAAATGACCTTGTCGTTTTATTAAAGTAGCTGTTTCATCCAGTTTTTTTTTAAGGGGAAATAGGTTGTTTAAAATGTAATCTGTTCCCCTCTTTATTACTTGGTCCGATACTTTTAAGCCGATATATCCTAAAACAAATAGTTCCCAACTACCTTTCTTTGGAGGGTGTATAACAAATGCTTGATTGTAAATTTTTTTCGTAATTCTTTTAGGGATTTTTCCATGTTCAGACAGATAATTGACAGTATATAAAAGGCGGGCTGCTCCATAATGAAAACGTGATGCTTCATAAAAATCCATTAAGTTCCTGTCAGCAAGACTGCCCTCAAATGAAAATTTGATCAGTGGTTCTCTTTCCATTTCCATAGCCTTTTTATATCTACTCCAGTATTATTGATTTTCCCTCTTAAGTCGAGTCGCTTTATGGTAGGAGGCAGGGGTATCGCATGAACGAAATTGGGGCATTTGAATACCTCATCAGTGTGCAGTTTTTGAAATTTGCGCCGCATATTGCACCCTTATATTCCGCTCATACCCGCGCAGGCGGGTATCCAGTCGGGATTTCAAGGACATCAGCACTGGGCAGATCAAGTTTAGCCGCTATCTCTTCGGCGGTAGGTTCAT
>JAESQN010000031.1 GCA_016765135.1 Robiginitomaculum sp. | reverse complement strand
TTGCGCAAAGTAAAAACAATGTACCCGATTTATCCTTCAAGAACAGGTTTTTCGTGTGACCGCCGGGCAAGGCTGCTTTGATATGCGCGCCTTGTTCTACGGTGAAAATGGCTTCGTGTTCATGGATGGTGTGAGCAATGCCTAATTTATCCAGCAAATCAAACAACGGCTTACGTATATCGGACATAAATTGGTCTTCCCTAAAAGATGCAAACCAACTGAGTGCAAAGCCTACCCTTGCAGTATAAACCAAAGCCGGCGCATTACAAATGCTATACAAACAAGGAGGGCAACAAAATATCATAAAAACCGAAACAAAGGCTTGCACCCCCACAAACTATTTGCCATATACCCCGTCTTGATGGACTAAGGTGCATCATACGTCTTTGAGCGGGCGTAGCTCAGTGGTAGAGCACAACCTTGCCAAGGTTGGGGTCGTGAGTTCGAATCTCATCGCCCGCTCCAGCATATCATGCTTAAGTGTAGAAGAACAGGGACGGGTTGCCGTCTGGTTGAGATTTGTGGTTGTTTGTAAGTGTTGGTTTCCTGCACAAAATAGTGGTGAATAAACTTTAACTTCGTCCAAATTTAATCTGCTTTACAGTCGCAAATGTCTATTGTTTAGCAACCATAGACAGTTTCCGCGATATATGTTAGGCCTTGCATAGGCGAGGTAATATGAAGAACTGGAATTCCAAAACAAGAATTTCACTAGGTGGAATTTTCCTTGTCTTGTGTTTGTTACTACTAAAGTTCTGCAGTCCACAATTTAGCCAAGGCTCAGACAATCTCACAGATTTATTGATCGAATACCGAGCAGAGCTTGAAGCGCCCGGCCTGACCGTGGGAGAAGCAGCGCAAAACTTAAAAACCGCAAAAGCAGCCTATGAATTTGTCCGAGGTCATACTGGTTATTCGGCATATTACGGGCGTCGGCAGACATCTGAAAATATGTTGCGTACGCGTGTCGGAAACTCGCCAGATCGAGCCGTTTTGTTAGCGGCAATATTGCAAGAAATGGGTTGGGAGACAAAACTATATAAAATTGAGGATTCAAAAGCTGTTCCGCAATCGGGAAATTTTAAGCGCAAGCAAAGTAAGGTCTTGAAGAAAATTGCCAAGCATATTGGCTATGATTTGAAGCAACAAGATGTACATGTTGATCAATTACAACAAACCGTTGACCAAGAAGCCAAAAGAATGAGCGCAATGGTAGATAAAGCCATCACTATTCTTGATGATAAATTGAGTTACTCGTATTCTTGGTGGGCAGATAAAAACCCGAACTTCCGTCACGTCTATGTAGTCGCAACAAAAGAAGGCGGAAAAGAACGTTATTTTAATCCAACTTACCCGGATCAAGTTAGGCCTGAAACCGACACTGTTTTTTGGAACGAATACCCGGCTAAACCCACGGACATAGAGCTATGGATGCGCGATAGTCGCGGGATTGAACAACCGCTTTTGCATTGGGAAGGCCAAACGGCAGGACATGACATCTCCTTTGGTTTTTTGCCCACACATGACCCGATTAAATTTCTTGATGGATCGCCAGACCCGACACGTGTGAACGTTTGGACACCGGTCTTGCAAGTTGAAGCGCAAAGTATTACAGGGCGTCCTTTTTCGACAGAAGGGTGGACGCCTGGCTTGGGATTGGAGCAGCCCTCTGCAAACATTTTAGATATTGTACCTATGGATCCGCAAGCGGTAACAGGGATAAAAATCGCAAGTATTGATACCACCTATTATCCAAATGTTGATGTGCAGGTCTCGTTTGAAGGGCAAGGGACGGGCGTTGTATTACCACAACATTTGAAAATTACTGATAATGGCAAGACCGTTCGATACAGGATCGATAAATTGATACCAAGCAGTGGGGCCATTTCTATTGTGAGCGATGTCAGCGGAAGTATGATTGATATCAATGCATTTGAACTTTCCAAACAGGCGATCATCAAGTTATCTAAGACACTTCCACCGCAAACACCTGTCGGGTTGATTAGCTTTGCTAGTGATGCGATCATCGAGGTTGAGCTTGGCCCTCTAGGGGATGGCTCAAACATTAAACAAGCCGTGAACGGACTGGCAGAACGCTCTTTTACCGGTATTCATGCGGCGTTAAAAAAAGCGGCAGAAGATATTTCTCTTGCCAATGGAACGATCGTTCTCCTGACAGATGGGAAAGATAATGTCGGGGGGTCCTTAGAAAAAACGCTAAAAATTCTTAATGCCAAAAACATTCGTGTGATCGGGATCGCCCTTGGCGCCAATGCTGATCATAAATTAATTCACCAAATAGCAGACGGAACGAACGGCATTGCGTTTACGATTACTGACGTTGGAAACCTCGATGACGTCTATTCATTAATCGGACGACAATTGAGCAGCTATGCGACACTAAGTTACACAGCCCGGGGCAGTTGCTTTGATGAGCTGGAATGTGAAGCATATGTAGACCTTATTCCAAGTGGTATTGTAGCTGAAAATACAGATCAAGAGAGTGTCGCTACTGAAACTGTTATAGATGCGATCAACACCCCTGAAAATTTTGAAGACATTGCCGAAATACCTAATGCGCGAAATATATCTATTAAGCTCCGAGGCACTGTGTTGAGTGTGGAGCGGGTATATGAAGAGCCTAAATTGGTGAAGCCAACTAGACCCAAATTATTCTTTGTCTTTAAAACGGGTAGCTATTCTGGTTGGAGTGACTGGAGAGAGCCATATTGGATAGAGCGGGTATCAAAACGTGATTTGTTTTATTTAGATGACCCAAATGTGGGTCGGCATTTAATCGGCCGAATGGACATTATGTTTGACCATGGTGGGTTCGCGCCGAACATAGCGACAGCCTCCTACATTTCAAACTGGATTCAAGTTTTACGTGCTCAAGACAATAACAACACTACTGAACACACAGATATATATGATCGTCCCTCCTACGACCTTGTGGCCAACATTAACGGATTTCGCACACTTACTAATTTGGGTTCTGGAGGGAAGGCCTTGCTATCGGGTGGGCCAAACATTTACCTAAAGAGATCTCTATATTTGCCGGGTCCCACAAGCCAAGTTAAAACCCAGATATTTGATGTTGTTGATAGGTGGACAAGAGGATATGGGGTGGAAAAAACTGATGATATTCTTCGCCTCGAAGTGGCTGGTTCTATTGCCGAAAGCCATGTTTTAGGCGGACAAAATGCGGTTGAGACTGTCCTCGCCGCCAATCTGGATGATCTGGTTGTGGAAATTTGGAAAAATGATCCCCCTGTCAAAATGCCCGGTGATAAACCGGATTCCATCAAAACAATCCAGGTAAGTGGCAACCATGATTGGGTTTGGGTTGCGGATGGGGCATCTTTGAAAGCTTTTAAAGGTGTTTATATTGGCAAAGGCATCATGGCCAAAGGCGGGCATATTGAAGAATTGGCAAAAGAATTTGATAAGATTGATAAAATGTATGAGGTGTATACCAATTTAGCGGGTTACGCAGGACTTAATCCGGTTGCAGGCAGTTTGTTAGGGCAAATTGCTTCTTTTAAACGCGAAGAGAACAAGCTTTGGTGCTATTCTACATTAATGCTTGGCTATGTAAGTGAGGCGATTGATGATGAAGATGCCGTATTAAATCAATCCCCAGAATCTGCAAAGGCCAATTCCGCTAAGCTCTGTAAAATGGAATTTTCTCCTGAAGGTTTTGGCAAGCATGTCATGGAAAATGCGGCTAAAAATGCGGCTGAAGAAGCTAAGTCGTGGGCAAAGGGTCAAGGTAAATCAGCCGTAAAAAATGCGTCCACTGCGTTGGGGGCAGGTGCAGCAGTCAACGCATACGATACGTATAACACTGCAAATGGTTATTATAACAATGTCGTCAATCCTACATTCCATATGGCTATGGCAAGTGCGAGCGGTAACGGAAACTAGGTAGTGTACTCATAAAAATGATTCCCAAGTCAGCCTATGTGTGATTCATTGTTTCCATCATGATTTGATGGAGATTTGTTATGGCACGATATGATATGAGCGAAACTGAATGGCGGTATATTCAACCAGCCTTACCGACCAAGGTACGCGGCAAGTCGACGCCTCACATCACCTCAAACCAGAGGGGACATTGGCGATGGTTATGTCAGACCAAAGTGATATTGCCCTAATTACAAATTTGTTCCGAGAAAGCGGCTGGATATTCAACGACATTCAGATGGAAGTCGCTCGTTCTGCATCAGGTGGAACGCCTCATGTCAGGATTGTATGGCTTGCAAAGATGGAAGCCATTAAGAACTCTGTGTCTAGTTAGGTCTTTCAATACCCAGTATTACATTTAAACGCCCTCAAAACATCTGGTGACTTGAGAAAAGTCTAAATTCTAGTTTAGGTTAGTGGTTGTGTGTATATTATTAAGTCTACCTTGTTGGGTTTTCAGGGAATTCAGAAAACAATCATGCCAAATAAATATCGCGACCTACAAAATTTAATCGCCCAGGCGGAAAACTTGATACCAGCGTCATCAAGAAAAATAGGTTTGCAGAATGCGGCCTCAATGAAAAAGACAATCCCCCAAAAAACGGCGTGGCGGGATTGTTTAGCCCTCAAACATCTATTCATTTGGAAATCTCCGAATGAATATAAACGCGCCCTGAAAAACCTTGTCTAATTTCGTATATAAGCCCCGAAAGTTGGCTTCTTGTCAGGATTGGCGGCATTAACGGCAACATGATCAACCGTGAGCGTAGCCTCCATCTTGCCACCGACAGAACCAAATTTATTTGAATCCCTGCGGGCCTGCACAGCAAAATTATTGCCGCCACTGTGAGTTTTTATTTTCGTGTTTTTGCCACGCAACATATAGCGCAGTTCGCTGCGCGTGTTGCTGGTATTCTTTGTTTTGGCCCCTTTATTCGGAGCGACAAACACCATGTTGGCTTGGTCATCAAGGTAAAAAAAATCTGGGTGGGAATATTTCTGTATCTTTTTTACGCTAATGCTATCAACTTTACCGTCTTTATTCAGATCAACAGGCAAAGTGATGTTCCAGTGGCTCAAATCAAACTTGCTTGCAGGGGCTAGGCTCCTGTCCATGACACCCTTGTTTTGCGCAAAAGCTGTTGCCGCATAACTTGTTGAGATTAAGCCCAGCAACCATGCAGAGGCGATCCGGGTGAGCACAGTATATTGATTGATCATAAATTTACTTATAACAATGGTTGTACCTAACGATCAACCAAAAAACTAAAGTTACACCTCTCAATTAGGCCGTGAATTCTGATGGGCAGCGGGGCTGTGCTTATGCGGTTTTCTGGTAATCTGAGCATTACGTAACACAGGAACGTTTTTCTTGACGTAGCCCCTGTCTATGGCAATCATCACTTTATGAAAACTGTTACAATTAGTGACATCGCTGCTAAGGCTGGTGTATCCATGAAAACCGTTTCTCGTGTTTTGAACCGCGAGCCTAATGTGCGTGAAGAAATGCGGGAAAAGGTTTTGGCTGTTGCTGATAGCTTGAATTATAAACCGAATTTTTCTGCCCGTAGCCTTGCTTCCAAAAAATCCTTTGTGATCGCCCATTGGCACAATAACTCCAATGCCGATTATACAAGCCGCGTCCTCGAAGGTGCGCACCAAGCCTGCCGATCAGCGGGGTATTTTGTTGTCTCTGAACAACTCTCCGCGCCTTATTACGAGACAGCCAGCGCCTATTTAGACACCTATTCTGTGGACGGTCTCGTATTGTCTGCACCCCTGGCGGATGATGCTGACCTTCTACAATTTCTGTTGGAACGGAACATACCTTTTGTGCGTATTTCTCCGGGTACCCAGCCTGGCATTTCGTGCGCCGCATATATCGATAATAGCGGCGCGGCCAAGCGCATGACCCAGCTTCTCATTGATGCAGGGCATAAACATATCTCTTTTATCTGTGGCCCGCCGAACCATATGGCTTCGCAGCAGCGCATACAAGGGTTTCAAAATGCCCTGAAAGGCGCAGGTATAAATTGCGAAGACTGTCCGATTTATTCTGGTGATTTTTCAGTTAAGTCCGGTTTCGATACCTATACCAATGCAATAGCCAAGCAAAAACAGATCAGCGCCATTTTTGCCGCCAATGATGCTATGGCCGTAGGCGTTGTCATGGCGGCGCTCAAGCACGGTGTGAATATACCAGACGATCTCGCAATTGTTGGTTTTGATGGATCACAACTAAGCCACACGATTTGGCCACAGCTTACCACCCTTTATCAACCTGTCAGCGAGATGGCTGAAGCCATAACCCAATCCTTGTTGGAAAGGATACGCACCGGGAAAATCGACAACACGCCTTTGGAGTTCGAGACCTATATTCTTCGCCGGGATACAATGTAAAACGCACAATATAGTGTTGCAAAACAATGCCATCCACTAAAAACACTTAGGCCTTTACTAATTTTCCATCAAATATTGACAGCGCTGTCATTTTGACTTATCTCACTTAATGACAACGCTGTCATTTTGTTAAATTTGTGGGCTTGAAGGATATAAAAATGAGCAATCGAATCGCTATCAATGGGTTTGGCCGCATTGGCCGTATGGTTTTACGGGCCTTATTTGAGAGCGGGCGTGATGATCTGGAAATTGTTGCCATTAACGACCTCGCCGACAGCACCCGCTTGGCACATCTTTTAAAATTTGACAGTGTCCACGGCCCGTTTCCCGGACAAGTGAGCGCACAAGAGGGTGCAATCGTCGTCAACGGCACAGTTATCCCCTGCTTTGCTCAACGCGATCCTGAAGACCTACCTTGGGCGGCGCTGGGGGTTGACATCGTCATGGAGTGTACCGGGTTTTTTCTAACGCAGGATGTCTGCGGCAAACATATTATGGCCGGGGCCAAGCGTGTCTTGATGTCGGCTCCCGCCAAAGACAATACAAAAATGGTCGTTTACGGTGTGAACGATAATATCATCGATGCTTCGGATATTTTCGTATCGAACGCATCATGTACCACCAATGCCTTAGCGCCAGTGCTTAAGGTATTACACAAACATTATGGTGTTAAAAGTGGGTTGATGACAACGATCCATGCCTATACCGGCGATCAACCAACACATGACAGCATGCACAAAGATCCGTACCGGGGGCGCGCCGCTGCCTTGTCTATGGTGCCGTCCACGACCGGAGCCGCCAAGGCGATTGGCAAAGTTTTACCTGAACTAGACGGTAAGATGGACGGCGTTGCGTTGCGTGTACCTGTCCCCAATGTTTCAGTGGTCGACCTAACAGTGATAACCGATAAGCCCGCTAATATTGTGGATATTCAGCACCGCTTCAAACATGCCAGTGAAAATGAATTTAAAGGCGTTTTGGGCTATATTGACGAACCGCTCGTATCATCTGATTTTAACCACGACCCCCATTCCGCAAGCTTTGTTGCGGATCAAGTCTATGTGAACCAGAAACATCTTGTGCGCGTCATGGCTTGGTATGATAATGAGTGGGCATTCTCGAACCGTATGCTAGACACAGCATCGGTCATTGGTTCATTTGTTTAGGAGGCTACTATCACTCGCAGGCGCTCAGCACAGGAATGGTTGGACACTTTTGATGACCGCTTGGCTTTCCACCAAGAGGTCGTAAAAAGTGACCCACAAGCAAACCCTGTCAAGCTCTTGGCTTACGATATGTCCAAACTTATCGAGACCCGTGAGCTGGCGTTTCGGGATGTTGAGGCCATTGTCAAAACCCTTTCAGACCGCTCGGCAATAGAGCGCGCACGTCGTTTGCGCGAACGCTCGGGCCTGGCGCAGTTGGACACACTCAAGAATAAGCTGAACTCGATTGCCGTCGAGCAGGCCGAAGCTGGATTTTTTGCTTTCAAAGCCTGGGCGGAAACTCCGGCGCAAGGTATTGTTTTAACCGCCCACCCGACATTTTCTTTATCCGAAGATATACGCGCCGTACTTGGTGATATAGCAAGCCAGGATGATGGTGAATATGATGCGCAGGCGGAGGGCTTAAAAAAACTTCCCTACCTACAAGAACGCGCACCGACACTGCAAGAAGAGCACCAACAAACACAAGACACATTGACGCGCATTCAATCAGCCGTAAATTTGGTCAATACACAAGTTCTCGAATTTGCCAAAACTCATTTCCCGCAAACCTGGACTGAAATCACCCCGTGTCTGGTCAAGGTTTATAGCTGGGTCGGCTATGATATTGATGGCCGCTCAGATATCGGTTGGGGTGATGCGATCCGCTTGCGGTTACTGGAAAAGCACAAGCAATTACGACATTACCTCGATTGCTGTGCTGCCATCAATGGCACCGCAAAATTCAGTGCTACGGGTAAAGCCGCCATGGCCATGCTCACCGATCACCTAGAATCCGCCTGTCGAAGCACGAAAAAAGACCTGACATTATTTAATGCAGATTTGACGCAAAAAGACAATCTTGTGGCGGCCGCCAATCAACTAACCCGCCAGTCCGAGCACCGTTTGCGCAGCACCAAGCCTTTGTATACCTACATCAAAGCCGCACTTGCGGGGGCTCAAAATGACGAGACGCGCTTAAACCTCCTGCGCTTGCGAGCAGAACTGCGCACCTATGGTCTCGGCACGGCACGTATTCATTTCCGGCTCAATAGCCGCCATGTCATGGACGGTATCCGCGCAACGTTCGGGATTAAAGCAGGGAGCGGGGATAGCCGCACACTCCTGAACCGCGTATCCGAATTGATCCGCAAAACCGAACCCCGTGCTGTAAATTTTGCTTCCTTAGAACTTGAGCCAAATACAGCGCATCAGCAAATGATCCTGACGGCACAAATTCATAAATATATCGATGAGCAAACACCGATCCGGCTTTTGATCGCGGAATGTGAAGACAGCTTGATCCCGCTGGGTATGTTGTACCTCGCCAAGCTTTACGGGCTTGACAACCATTTGGATATTTCGCCCTTGTTCGAGACCGCTACGGCGCTCAATAACGGCGGACGCATCATTGACAAAATGTTATCCCATGATGTCTATAAATCCTACGTTAAAAAACGCGGTATATTTGCGATTCAAACCGGGTTTTCTGACGCTGGCCGGTTTATGGGGCAAATCCCCGCGACACTTTCCGTTGAACGCCTACAATCGCATTTTGCTGCGCAAATGGCTAAGCACGGCATGGAAGATGTCACGGCTCTCATCTTCAACACCCACGGCGAATCCACCGGGCGCGGTGGTCATCCGGGAGCGGTCGCAGATCGGTTAGACTATGTCTTGTCACCGTGGGCAAAAACGCAATTTGCCGAACGGAATATCAACCTATGCCACGAAACCAGCTTCCAGGGCGGGGATGGTTTTCTTTGGTTTCAAACTGACACGCTCGCCCATGCCAGCGTTTTGTCCCTATTGAACTCTCGCCACAAAAAAGACAGTGGGGTTGCGGGAGGAACTAAAGATGGAGCTGAAGGCGGATCCGGCCAGGATCCGTTCTACATCGAGCGTGATTTTTCGTGGGATATGTTCCAAACCTTGTCGTCTGAACAAAATCAACTTTATAACAATCCAGACTATATCGGTGTGCTTGAGAGCTTTGGGCAAAACCTTTTGGTGCCAACAGGGTCACGTGCCGTCAAACGCGCCAATATGGAAACAAAAACCAGCACTATCGACCCGCGCCAGCTTCGAGCCATTCCCCACAATGCAATTTTGCAACAATTTGGTATTCCCGCCAATGTTTATTTTGGTTTAGGTCGGGCGGCTAATATTGACATCGATAAATTCGCCGAAGTGTTTGCGCATTCCGATCGGTTAAAATCCGTCTTCGGCTTGGCGCAAACTGCGGCAGCCCGTTCCAATGTATTTATCCTGACCGCCTATGCGAGGCTGTTCGACCCTGGCTACTGGATTGGCTGGGCCATGAGCGAACAAATGGGCGCGCAAATGGACGAGAAAATGGGCGCGCAAAACGGCATACACATTGCGCGGTGCAAGACCATTGCCCAAACACTGGCGCATAATCCCGCCTGCTCGAAAATGATTAATCTTGCGAATGTATTGAAACTAGATCATCTCGTAACGGCTAAATCTTTTGCAAAAACGGATACGCAGTCTGATAATTCTAGTATATTCTTACATGCGTTGCGGCTTAGTATTATCATGAAGATGAATTTGATAGCCGCCGATCTTCCGGTTCACGCGCCGAGTGGCCTGTCGCGATTGGATGTCCTTCGGCGTTTGCAAGATTTTCAAACTACGCAAATCCTTGAAGATCTGAAAGCCCAATATCCAGCAACCGGAACGGATACGGCGTGGACAAAGAAGCTGATCGAAAAAACAGAAAACGTATTTGCGGGCGCAGAAGGTTTCCCGCACCTAGCCGAAACGGTTATCAAACCGCTACACAGGGCGACACAATTAGCGCACCAAATTACAATTGCGACCACCCATAATTTTGACGCATATGGATAGAAAGTATTATGGCTAAATTTATACCGGTTAACCCGTTTGATATTGTCATTTTTGGTGCGACGGGCGATTTGTCGCGGCGTAAGTTATTACCTGCCCTGTATCACAGATTTCTGGATGGCCAAATTGATGCATCTTGCCGGACCGTAGGGACTGCACGTTCTGAAATTGACAGGAACGCATTTATTGGGCTGGCAAAAACCGCTTGCCAGGAGCACACACAGAATTAGAAGCCTGATCAATGGACTGCATTTGCCAAGCAGATTGATTACACCTCGATAGACGCGGCAGACCTTGAAGCGGACTGGCAACTACTATCCAATAGCCTGAATATGGACGGTCGGACGCGAGTTTTTTACCTCGCAACAACACCGCTGATTTATGTAGCCACTTGTCAAGCCTGAGCCAAAGCCGGGTTGAATACGTCTGAATCCAAACTCGTGCTGGAAAAACCGATTGGGAAAGACCTCGAGTCGGCAAAAGCGATTAACGAAGGCGTTGGAGCGGTTTTCCCGGAAAACTCTATTTACCGAATTGACCATTATCTCGGCAAAGAGACGGTTCAAAACCTATTGGTTTTGCGGTTTGCCAATGCGCTGCTTGAGCCAGTTTGGCAACGCAACGCCATCGACCATGTACAAATCACTATGGATGAAGACATTGGGCTTGAAGGCCGGGCCGATTATTATGACCGCTCGGGCGCGGTGCGCGATATGGTCCAAAACCATTTATTACAGCTCTTGTGCCTAACGGCAATGGAGCCGCCAAACACATTAGATGCCGACGATGTACGCACGGAAAAAATCAAGGTTTTAAAAGCCTTGAAACGATTTTCAGTAGATACGGTCAAGCAAAATACAGTCCGGGGTCAATACACCACTGGTATTATCAAGGCGAGCACCCCTAAATATGGGGGTATTACCACATCATCTAACGCCTATCCAAATTTAACTGATGATTATCTTGCTACCTCGAAAACGCCATTTGGCTATCAAACGGCGGCGCTTGATACAGACCCGAACAAGCAGGAAAGCAAATTAGCTTTCCTGGAAAATGAGGCTGGTGATATTTACAACAGTCATACCCTGCAAAGCCCGAGCTTGGCAGCCTGGCCAACAAGACTGGGGCGGCGCTGACGGGGCTCACCCCGATGAACCGCGCTAGTGGTATGCAGACCTTCGCGGCCCGCCTGAAAGCAAAAGGCAAACCACACAAACAGGTCATGACCGTCGTCGCCAGGAAACTGATCATCCTCGCAAACGCAATCCTCAAAAGAGGATGCGCCTGGCAAAAATAAGAAACAGAGATACGGTTGTTACCCCATGGTCGAATTTATCCAAAACTCAATTTACTCTGACAGTGCCGAAGGCGGTATGGCGGTTATTGGCTCTCAGATTATTTTCTTGCTACAGTAAAGGGCTTTTGGTAAGATAGATTTATATTTTGGTAAGGTAGCTTTAATTATTTTGGTCAGGTGTATAAGTTCCATTTAATATAGGTATGCGCATGAAACCACATAAAGCCAGCTATATTTTATACGTGTAAGGAGAATTTTAGTATGCGGCATATGTTTAAGAAGGTTGTGCTAGGAAATAGGCGGCTGTTTTCCTTACTGTTTGGATTGTTATGGGCGGGGATGTTTGCCGCCTGTTCGCCTTCGACGGATCATCGGGATAAAGAGGTAACTAGGGCTGCCTCATTCTCAGGCGTAGTGTCTGGCTCAGGCGCATTGTCTGGGGCACCGCTTCAAATTGTCAGTAACCGTCAATTGCTCAACCCGGATTGGGGCTATCTTGAAGACCGTACACCGGATGTTGCGGTTGCGCGCGCGGCACAAGGGTGGGCAAAGGTCAATCTGCCACATACATGGAATGCGCTTGATACGACGGACGTCATCACAGGCTACAGACGCGATGCATCGTGGTATCGAAAAATGATTGTTGTGCCTGCCTCTAATACGGCCAAGCGTTATCTGCTGCACTTTGAAGCAGCACAAATGCGGGCCGAGATTTATGTGAACGGAAAGAAAGCGGGCGAGCATGTCGGCGGCTATGTCGGCTTTGATATTGATATTACACCTTATATCCAGGTCAATGAGCCTACTGATATTATGGTTCGTGTTGATAACAGTGTTGATCGCAATATCATCCCGTCGCAAAAATCGGATTTCTTTTTGTTCGGTGGCCTGACGCGCGACGTTTATTTTGTTACCAAGCCAGCAATCCATCTGAGCCGTGTTGCCATTAGCACACCGTCTGTTTCAGCTAAAGCCGGTATTGTCAGCATCGTGAGTACGGTACATGCAAGCCCCGGCGACGATGCCAGAATGGTCAGTGTTAAAATTCTGGCACCAGACGGCACAATCGCAGCCGAAGCCGTACAAAAGACAAGTGTGGTCGGCACAGCGGTACAGGCAGTTTTTGCGCCGATCACCATAGCATCACCTGCTTTGTGGTCACCCAAAACCCCGTCGCTTTATCAGGTTGAGGTCAGCCTGCTTGATAAGGACGGAACCGTCACTGACACGCAGCGCCATCCCTTGGGGTTTCGCTGGTATCATTTTGAACCACACGGAGCCTTCTATCTCAATGGCGAGCGGCTGCTTTTACGCGGCACCCACAGACATGAGGAACATGCAGGCGTCGGGTCGGCCATGTCGAATGAAATGCACCGCGCTGATATGGAAGCGATTAAAAATATAGGCGCAAATTTTGTTCGTCTCGGTCATTATCCGCAAGATCCTGAAGTTTACCGGGCAGCGGATGAGTTAGGGCTTATTCTTTGGGATGAACTGGCTTGGTGCCGGGGCGGCGTTGGCGGCGACGAATGGCGGGCGACGACACAAAGCCTTCTGCGCAAAATGATTGTTCAAAACTATAATCACCCAAGCGTCTTTTTCTGGTCACTTGGTAATGAGATGTATTGGCTGCCGGATTTTGAAGGTGGCGGCGATATCGCGTCCGTAAAAGCTGAGCTGGCGGCGCTGCATAAAATTGCCAAAGAAATGGACCCCTACCGGCCAACGGCAATCCGAAAATTCCCAGAAGGTGCCGACATTGTAGATGTCTATTCACCGTCAATTTGGGCGGGTTGGTATCGGGGCGGGTACGGCCAGTATGAAGACGGAATGGCGCAGGCACGCAAAGAGTTCCCTGCCCTTTTACACATGGAATACGGCGGCTCTTCCCATAGAGGTCGGCATGTAGAAGACCCGTTCGGCGCTGCTGGCGTCTCTGCTGCGGCACCAGGTGGCGGTGTTGCCGAAACCATCAATCAGACGGGGATTGTCAGTGTCGCCCGCGCACATGTCTGGGACGAAACCTATATCGTCGATCTGTTTGACTGGCATTTGCGTTTATCGGAGACAGACCCTTTGTTCGCGGGCAATGCGCAATGGGCGTTCAAGGATTTCGGAACACCGATCAGGCCTGAAAACCCAATCCCGTTCGTCAACCAAAAAGGACTGGTTGACCGCGCAGGTAAACCAAAGGACGCCTATTATGTTTTCAAGAGCTATTGGAGCGACGAGCCGAGCTGTTATATCGAATCGGAAACTTGGACCGCGCGCAACGGCGCTGTCGGTGAGGAAAAAACAATCTCTGTTTTTTGCACAATACGGCGCGCGCGACACTTAGCCTAAACGGTATATCCCTTGGTGATAGAGAACGCGATATCACAAAGTTCCCGGCATCGGGGCTAACATGGCCCGTCATCTTCAGTGAGGGTACTAATCGTCTCAGCGTCGAAGGCGTTGATAATAAAGGTAAAGTTGTCGCGGCCCATGCTATCGACATTGAATATGTGACACAAAAGCCCGGCGCGCTGGCGGATATTATCCTAAGTTATGCACCCGCCAAAGACGGAAACGGGGACGGAAACGGGGACGGCACCTTACTTATCACTGCCGAGGCAGTTGACAATAAGGGGCTTCGCTGCACATCTTGCCAACAGCGGGTATATTTCACCCACGGCGGCGGCGGCACGCTTGCCCAAAACCTCGGCATACCCACGGGAAGCAAAAAGGTCGAGCTTGCAAACGGCATCGCCGCGATCCGGTTTAAACCGGACGGGGTGGAGGCCGCCATTATTGGTGTTCAATCTCCGGAGCATAGAGGAACCTATCTCACCATTCCGGCAGACGCCAAATGATGCCGCAAAATGATACCGTAGAGTGTTGAACGAAGAATATGCAACCATGCTCGCGCTATTCGGTGCGAGAGTTCAATAAAGGGAAGGTGCATACTAAACACAGAAAAATTGGGCAAGCTCATTACGGACCTACAAAGTAAATTGGTCTGACCCAATTAAGGCGTAAATGAATTTGCGGGGAAATCATTGTTGATCCGGGTCAATGATGATCGCCCTAAAGTCGTTGGTATTTGTGCGGGTTGGCCCTGTTATCACCAAATCTCCCAATTTCTCAAAGAACATATAGCCATTATTCTCCGACAGATATGCTCTAGGGTCATGACCCAATTTTCTTGCGCGGGTTAATGTGTCGGGGGTAATAATCGCGCCAGCATTATTTTCTGTCCCGTCTATGCCGTCCGTATCGCAAGCAATAGCTGAGATATTGGGTTCGCCATCAAGGCCGATTGCCAGCCCCAAAAGGTATTCCAGATTACGCCCTCCTCGCCCGGATTTATTTTTTACCGTGACGGTCGTTTCACCACCGGAAATAATAACCCGCCTTTCATTGTTCGCCGATAACCTCCGGGCAAGCGCGGCATGTTTGGCGCCAAGGCGGCGCGATTCTGCCTGCAAATCATCACCTAGATCGGTGACGTTATAGCCCCACTCAGCCGCAAGATTTGCCGCAGCGTTCAGGGCATCACGCGCCCTGGCAATGATCTGCACTTCGTTACCCGCAAGCCCCAAAACATCGGGGCCGGGCGTTTCGTTATCAGGGTTGTTTAAGGCTGAGATGACAGCCGCGTTCGCCTCAATTTGATAACGTTTAATGATTTTTCTAGCTTGCTCAAGGGTGGTGTGGTCGGCAATTGTCGGGCCTGACCCGACAAAGGAAGGGTCGTCTCCGGGGACATCCGAAATTAGAAAAGTACTTACTTTGGCTGGGCTAGCGGCCAACGCAAGACGTCCGCCCTTAATCAGTGAAAGATGTTTTCGAACGCAATTTATTTCTAAAATCGTGGCACCGGATGCCAAGAGTTGCTTGGTAATTTTTTGTTTGTCAACAAGGGTGATACCCGGCACTGGCAGGGTCAAAAGGGCCGAGGCACCACCACTGATCAGCATCAGAAGATGGTCATTACATCCAAGGTCGTGGGCCATATTGAGCGCACTTATCGCAGCCCTTTCGCCCGCACTATCCGGCACCGGATGGCTGGCTTCAATCACCTCAATTGACCGGGGAATGGCGCCCGGTTTCACGCCGTGACCATATCTGGTCACAACCAGGCCCGATACATCGCCCTTGATGCGCGTGCAGGCAATTTGGGTCATCGCCGCAGCGCCCTTGCCTGCGCCGATAATCAGTGTCCTGCCGGTTTTACTGTGAGGCAGTCTCTTCGGCATCGCAACACTCGCGGAAACGGCCTCGGTCGCTGCATCAAAGAGGCTGCGTAAAGCAAGCCTGGCTTTTGAATATTCATTTGTCATTAGCTTCAAATGTCCAATCTCTATTATATCAAGACACCAATTTGGTATGCCAATTGAATAGAGCATCCGCTTTAATCAATGAGGCCCAACAACCGAGGCAGGCCTTCGCTTAATATGGGGAACGCTGTTACCAAGCCTAATACGGCAAACATAGCGAAATACATGGGGATGAGCGGGCGGATGATATCGGCAATAGAAATTTTGCCAATACTACACCCGACAAACAAGACGCTACCAACGGGCGGTGTGCAGAGGCCAACGCATAAATTCAAAATCATCATAATACCGAAATGCAAGGGCGAAATACCCATGAGCACAGCAATAGGCAGGAAAATCGGCGTAAAGATTAGCACGGCCGGCGTCATGTCCATAAATGTACCAACGACCAACAAGATCAGATTGATCATCAGCAAGATGATAATCGGGTTATCGGATAAACCTAGCAGTCCGGCGCTGATTTGTTGGGGCAGGTTTTCAAATGACATTACCCAGGACATGGCAGCCGATGCCCCGATCAACAACATCACAATCGCCGTAATCTCGACTGATTTTAACAAAATGTCCGGCAAGTCCCGAACCTTGACTTCCTTGTAAACCACGACGGATAACGCCAAGGAGTACAGCACTGCCACTGCTCCGGCTTCGGTGGGGGTGAACATGCCGCCAATAATGCCGCCAATAATCAAGAAGATGAGAAACAGGCTGGGCAGGGCGTCAAGTGTTTTGGCCAGTGCCTGGGGCAGGGGAACCCTTTGCCCGGAAATCAGGCCTTTGCGTTTGGCATAGATTGCACTAACCATCATCAGGCCCAGCCCGACCAAAATACCGGGGATGTATCCGGCAACAAATAAGGCGGCGATAGAAACGCCGCCGCTGGCAAGGGAATAGACAATAAGAATATTGCTGGGCGGAATGAGCAAGCCTGTCGTCGCCGAGGTGACCGTAATTGCAGTGCTGAAATTATCGTCATACCCTTCTTTTTTCATGGCCGGGATCATGAACCCGCCAATGGCAGATGTGGCGGCAACAGCGGAGCCGGAAATGGAGCCAAACAGCATAGACGAAGCAACATTTACCAATGCCAGCCCGCCGGGAAAACTACCAATAAGAGCTTTGGCAAATTCGATCAGGCGGCGGGCAATGCCGCCCTGCCCCATAATTTGACCCGAAAGAATGAAAAACGGAATGGCCAGCAAGGCAAAACTGTTAATCCCTCCGGCCATTCGTTGGGCAACAGTTGTCAGGGCGGGCGCCGTATCGACGGAAACCAGAAGCGCCAGTAGAGTTGCCATGCCGATCGAGATGGCAATAGGCACATCAATGGCCATAAAGACAATGAAAGTTACCAGCAAAATAATGATAGCAATATCCATTATAAGGGTCTCCGAAAAACCGCTTTTACGGTACTGTAAAGCGGCGGCATAATATAAAAACACATCAAAAGACCGCTAAAGGGAATGGCTAGATAAACATAGCCCATCTTAATACCCAGGGCCGCCGATGTTTGTTCCAGAGCCAATGTTAGTTGCACCAGATAAAACCCGCCAACCGTCATGGCAAAGAAAGCAAAGGACAGACTGACAAGCCACGAGAACATCAACACAACGGATTTGGCTTTGCCCGTAAGTTTGTTGACCAGTAAATCGATACCCAAATGCATCCGCATCCGCAGGGCATGGGCCGCGCCCAGAAGGCCGATCCAGATCAGGGTGAAACGGGCGATTTCTTCAGTATAGGAACTTGGGCTTGATAAAATATACCGGCTGATAACCTGCCAGCTCACCACGACAACCAAAAACCCCATAAGGAAGATTAAAACGGTGCGCAGAACTCTATCAACTATGCTTGTCAGGGCTGTCATTGTATTTCCCCCTCGGATTTGATGGCGGATAACAATGCCCCGATTTTTGTGTCTTGATAGCCTTGATGCAGACCTACTACTTTTTGCTGGAACAATAATTTATCGGGATAGATAACCTCCACCCCGGCATTTTGTACGGCCCGCATGGCTTCCTGTGTGGCCGCTTTCCAGCGTTCGCGTTGATAGATGACAGAGGCATCAACGGCTTGTTGCAGCCACTTTTGCTCTTGGGCAGATAGCGCCTCCCAAACAACATTGCTCAGTAAAATCACATCGGGTACAGACGTATGCTCATCTATGGTGTAATATTTACAAACCTCATAATGCTTGGAGAGATGAAAGCTTGGCGGGTTATTCTCCGCACCATCGACAACACCTTGTTGCAAGGCGGTATATAATTCTCCCCATGATATGGGCGTAGCAGATCCGCCAAGGGCGGCGACCATATCTATTGAAGTTTGGCTTTTTTGCACGCGAATTTTCATGCCAGCCAAATCCTCCGGAGTATAAATTGGTTTCTTGCAAGAATAAAAACTGCGGCTCCCTGCGTCATAATACGCCATGCCGCGAATGCGGTATTTCTGTGTCGCGGCTAAAAGCCCTTTGCCAATGCTGCCATTTAAAACGCGCCACAAATGTTCATTATCGTTAAACACATAGGGGATGCTGAAAATTTTCATCTCGGGTACGAAGCTTTCCAGCGGGCTGGCGGACACTTTGGTCATGCCCAGAGAGCCGATTTGTAACAGCTCAATTAGCTCACGCTCAGAGCCTAATTGTCCGCTAGGATAGATATCAATTTGCATTGTCCCGCCAGACAGCACACGTAATTGCTCGTCCATATGCTTTATGGCATGGTGCACCGGATGCGTGACGTCCAGACCATGGGCCATCCTGATGATTTTGGTGTCTCGGGTTTGTTGACAAGCGACCAATGTCACCACACTCGCAAGCATTAGGCAAAGAAGGCGCAAAGCCTGTATGGATATATTACGCAAGACCGCCTCCTTTTAAGGTGGAGTTGATTTTATAATCAGCGGGCCAGTTTGATCTGGGTACGATGGCACCAGAATAGCCGATGACCAGAGATGCCGTTTTTTGCCCGTAGCCTACCGCTTGCACGGGGTTTTTGCCGGACAATCTTGCGGCCAGATAGCCGCCGTTAAAGCCGTCACCTGCCGCCGTTGTATCCACCGGAGTTTCGATGATATTTGCAGCGATATGTTTTGTATCGCCCTCATGCCAAAGTACACAGCCTTTTGCGCTACATTTAACGACAATTTCAGATACGCCAAGCTTTATGTAGCGCTCAATAATATGTTCGGGTGTGCTTTTGCCGTAGAGTAAATCCTCATCATCCTGGCTGGGCAAAGCAATGTCGATGTGGGGCATGAACGGTGCGATAGTGTCTCGCGCTTTATCGGCGCTTTCCCACCTGGCCGGGCGGTAGTTTAAATCAAAAACCAGCCTGCCACCGCCGCGTTTATACGCGACAAGAAAATCCAAAAAAACCGCCAGCGAATGTTTTGAGAAAAGCGACAAGGTGATACCGCTAAAATAAAGATGGGAAAAACCGTGCAAATTTTGCAAAAGCGCAGCACTATCTTTGCCTTCAAACATATCCCGAGCAGGCGCATTATCTCGCCAATAGGTAAAATCTCGCTCACCATATTTATCTGTTTCTATTATATAAAGGCCAGATTGACGGTTCGGCATTTTTTGCACCGAACCCACACCGATATTTTCAAGGGCCCAGTCGGCGCACATATTGCGGCTAAATCCATCATCCCCAATGGCGGTTACATAATCAACTTGCCCGCCCCAGCGTGCGCAATAAAGCGCGACATTCAAGCTATCCCCGCCGTAACTCATGCGGTAATGGGACGATGATTGCTTTACGTCCTGCGACAACTCGATCATGCATTCGCCAATAGTGGCCAGTCTGGACATAAAATTTCTCTGTTTAAACTATTACCAACTAAACATACTGCCATCTTCAAGACGGTTAATGGGCAAATAGGCTCTTTGATACGGATATTTCGCCGCCAGTTCCTCGTCAATATCAACCCCGTGCCCCGGCGTATCGCCCACATGGAGATACCCGTCCTTAAAGTGATAATCATGGGGAAAGACAGCGTCTGTTTCTTTCGTATGGCGCATATATTCCTGAATGCCAAAATTGGGCACCCACATATCAAAGTGCAGTGCTGCCCCCATGCACACCGGTGATAAGTCCGTTGCACCGTGGCAACCGGTTTTAACGTGGTAAAGTTCTGCAAGCTGGGCGATTTTACGCAAATGGGTAATGCCGCCAGCATGGACAACCGTTGTACGGATATAGTCGATAAGCTGCTCTGTGATCAGCTGTTGGCAGTCATAAATTGTATTGAAAATCTCCCCAACTGCCAGAGGGGTTGTCGTGTGTTGCCGGATCAAACGGAAAGCATCCTGATTTTCCGCTGGCACACAATCTTCAAACCAGAACAGCCTATAAGGCTCCAGATCTTTGCCGAGCCGGGCCGCCTGGACAGGGGTCAAACGGTGATGTCCATCATGCAAAAGATGATGTTCAAACCCGAACTTTTCTCTCACCCGCTCAAAAAGCTCAGGCACAAATTTCATATACTTTTCGGTCGACCAAATGTTTTCAGTTGGCAGGTCTGCATCGGCGGGTTCGTAAAACAATTTATCCTTTGCAACCCCGTATGTTGAGTTAAGGCCGGGAACGCCGCTTTGGACACGGATGGCCTTATAACCCATATCCGAATACCGCGCTACCTCGTCAAGTGCTTCATCAATATTCGCCCCATTTGCATGGCCGTATACCATGACACTATTCCGGCTTTTGCCCCCTAAAAGTTCGTATAGGGGCAAGCCTGCGACCTTTCCCTTGATGTCCCAAAGCGCCGTATCAACGGCAGCAATGGCTGACATAGTGATAGGACCACGTCGCCAATAGGCACCCTTATAAAGATAGTGCCAAATATCTTCTATCTGGGCTGGATCCCGGCCAATCAGGCACGGAATGACATGGTCTTCCAGATAAGAAACAACGGCCAGTTCGCGGCCATTGAGCGTCGCATCGCCAATGCCGTAAACACCCTCGTCTGTCATGATTTTTAATGTCACAAAATTTCGACCTGGACAGCTAACAATTACTTTTGCATCCGTGATTTTCATATATAAGTACTCTTCATTATTACTTGTAACGACCGCCTGTGCGCTAAACAAAAGCAAGTTTCCCCAAGCCTATAGCTATAAATATTGGCCTTACCAATATAATAAACTAAAAGCAATAACAAGGCAGAAATTAAAATTATACAATCCTTTATTTTTGTCGCAAAACTATTTACTGTTTAAATTCATAGGGTTACAAGAAAATATATATGGTGCAAATAATTGATTATTATTATTTGTAAATTTATTGGCTTTGCCAAAGTATCTTTTTTTGTAAAAAACACTACCCTATTCCCTAGAGATACTTTATAAGCCAATTATTGTTGGGTGTGCCGCACAAGCATAGCCTGTTGTAATTTGCCGTTTAATAGGTATGTGAGGATTTTGATGCATAGACAAATTGAACACCACCCGGACAGATTGTTGCCCACAGATAAAACCGTGCGGAAAATCGCTCGTACTTTATATGAGGGCGTACAAAATTTGCCGATTATTAGCCCCCATGGTCATACGGATCCGGCCTGGTTTGCCACAAATGCACCCTTCGACAATCCGACTGATCTTTTTGTCACCCCAGATCATTATATTTTTCGCATGTTGTATTCTCAGGGGGTTGATCTGGCTGTGCTCGGGGTGGGGCAAACCGATACCGATCCTCGCAAAGCATGGGGCGTATTCGCAGAACATTACTATCTGTTTCGCGGCACCCCGACACGCATCTGGATGAATTATGTTTTCAAAACCGTCTTCAATATTGACATAGAATTGAACACCGATACGGCTGATGAATATTACGACATTATCGCCGCTAAACTCTCGCAAAAAGAATATCTACCACGCGCTTTGTTTGACCGGTTTAACATCGAACTTCTCGCAACAACGGATAGCCCTTTAGATGATTTGGCACACCACAAAACCGTAAAAAAATCCGGTTGGGCTGGACGCGTTATACCCACCTTCCGGCCAGACCCGGTGGTCGACCCTGAATTTGAGGGCTTCGTTGCCAATATTGCAAAACTGGGGGAGATTTGCGGTGAGGACACATCTTCCTATGCTGGGTATCTATCAGCGCTCCGAAACAGGCGCGCCTTTTTTATTGAAAATGGCGCAACAGCGACAGACCATGGCCATCCAACGGCTTTTACGGCTGATTTGCCAAAAGCAGATATTGAAGCCCTATTTGCCAAAGCCTTAAAGGGCGGGTTGAACCAAGAGGAAGCAGAGTATTTTCGCGGACACATGCTCACGGAAATGGCCAGCATGTCTGTTGATGACGGCCTGGTCATGCAAATTCACCCCGGCTCCTACCGCAATCACAATCGCCAGTTATTTCAAAAATATGGCCGGGATGTGGGCGCGGATATCCCTGTCTCAACAGAATATGTGCATAATTTAAAGGCTTTGCTGGACAAGCACGGCAATGACCCAGAACTGACGATAATTTTATTCACTCTGGACGAGACAACCTATAGCCGGGAGTTAGCGCCCTTGGCCGGGCATTATCCTGCGCTGAAGCTTGGCCCCGCCTGGTGGTTCCATGATAGCCCCGAAGGCATGCGCCGTTACCGCGAAAGAGTGACGGAGACAGCCGGGTTTTATAATACGGTTGGTTTTAATGATGATACGCGGGCTTTTCTTTCCATCCCGGCCCGCCATGACGTTGCCAGGCGGATGGATTGTTCTTTTCTTGCCCACCTGGTTTGTGATCATAGGCTTGGCGAAACAGAGGCCCACGAACTGGCGCAAGATTTGAGCTATAATCTGGTTAAATCTGCTTACAAACTCTAACTTTATTTTGAGATTATTATGAAACGCCTTAGTTCTGCTACATTCGGTAGCCTGCCCCAATCCGTGCGCCGCCCCCAATATGACCGGGGCGCTACCAAAATTGGGATTGTTCATTTGGGCATTGGTGCATTCCACCGGGCGCACCAGGCGATTTACACGGAAGATGTTTTAAATTTACAGGCCGGCAACTGGGCCGTACTCGGTGCCAGTTTGCGCCGCCCGGATGTTCGGGATCAATTGCACGCGCAGGACAATCTATATACGGTTTTGCAGCGCGACGAAGACGGCGAAGACATTCGCCTGATCGGCGCGGTAAAAGAAATTGTGGTTGCGCCGCAAAACCCGCGCCGCTTGACCCAAGCCATTGCGAGCCCGGCGGTAAAAATTGTCTCTCTCACAGTCACGGAAAAAGGGTATTATCTGGGCCCGGCGACGGGACATTTACAGCTGGAACACCCCGATATCCGCCATGATCTGAAAAACCCGGATCAGCCAAAAACCATTTTTGGTTATTTGCTGGCGGCTTTGAAACTAAGGCGGGTCAAGGGGTTGCCGCTCACATTGATGAGCTGCGATAACCTGCCAAAAAACAGTCAGGTTTTACAACAAGCCTTGCTGGCATTTGCGGCCATAAGCTGCCCCGAAACAAAAGCCTGGATAAAGGAACATTGCCGCTTCCCGTGTACTATGGTGGACAGGATGGTGCCTGCTACAACGGATGAGGATCGCCGGGACGTCGCAAAAAAAATCAACTTGCAAGATCAAGCCCTGGTGGTTTGTGAACCATTTCGTCAGTGGGTGATTGAGGATAATTTTGCCTGCGGGCGTCCAGCCTGGGAGAAAGCGGGCGCGCTGATTGTCAAAGACGTCAACCCTTATGAAGAGATAAAATTACGTCTGTTAAATGGCGCTCACTCCGCAATTGCTTATCTGGGTTTTTTGGCGGGTTTTGATTATATTTATCAAGCCAGCCAAAATAAAACGATGGTTCGTTATGTTAAGAAGCTGATGGACGCAGAAATCACCCCCGGCCTTAATGTGCCAGAAGACATTGATATTGAAGACTATAAGAACAGCATTTTGAAAAGGTTTTCCAACCCGAATGTGAAATATACAACGGTTCAAGTGGCAACGGATGGTTCGCAAAAACTACCGCAACGTTGGTTGGACAGCCTCTATCATCAAATCGGCGACGGCGGTCAATATGATTTGCTATGTTTGGCCCTGGCCGGCTGGATTCGGTATTTGCGCGGTGTTGACGAGAAAGGTGTGCATTATGATTATAGTGACCCGTTGCGTGCCGTATTGCTCAAGAGTGTTACGGTGCCCAACATTACCCTCCGCCAGCAGGTGATAAACATATTATCTGTTGATGCCGTTTTTGTGCCAGGCTTGCAGGAAAACATCCCTTTGGTCGATAAAATCGCGGGCTGGTTAGAAATTCTTGACCGAGAGGGGGCTTTGAAAACCATAGAAATAGCTCTTAGGCCGTAATGAGGTGTGTTTCATACCAGCTTGTTATTTATCAAGCCAATTACCGACCTTATGCCCAATTACCGGCCTTATACAGTGTAAATATTTGTAAAAAGGGTAGATTTTGGTCGTAAAACCACTATATTATTTGGTGAATACACTCGCCATAATTGGCACTATAACTGGCACAACAATCAACAGGGCATCTGGCAATAAGGCATCTGAAAAATGGAAAGGTTTTGAAATGGCAAAAAAGAAAGAAAATCGGCGCACTTATCAAAAAATCGCAGACCTTTTGCTGGAGATGATTGAGAAAGACGGCTATGAGATCGGTGCCCGTCTACCCGCAGAACGGGATTTGGCAGAGCGCTTTGGTGTTAGTCGCCCGACCATACGCGAGGCCGTTATCGCCCTTGAAATCGCCAAACGTATTGAGGTTAAAAAAGGCTCTGGTGTTTATGTATTAGGCCCCAACAAAGATGGCAGCATGACCCCGGAACTTGACATCGGGCCATTTGAGTTAACAGAAGCGCGAGCATTGGTGGAAGGCGAAGCCGCGGCCTTGGCGGCCACTTTGATCAGTGATGAAGAGATAGAGCAGTTAAAAACCGCCATTGAAGAAATGTCCTCCGAAGGAGAGTTGACAGTTATAGGCGAAGAGGCAGATCGGCGGTTCCACCAAATTATCGCAAGGGCTACGCGTAATGATGCTATTTCCGCCATTGTCAACAATCTTTGGGAAATCCGGCAAAGCTCAAAAATAACTTCGCGCACTTACCAAAAAGCCAGAGGTTATGGCCTAAAAGATCGCCAAGACGAGCATCGGACTATTCTCATGGCCCTTGAGGCCCGCGACCCACAAGCGGCACGCAGGGCCATGCGCGCACATTTGATGAATGTCATTGATGCCTTGCTAATCGCAACAGAAACAGATGCTGTGACACAGGCTCGCGAACGCTCTTCCCTGGATAGAACCCGCTTCACTTCCATGAATAAAATCATTTAACCGGCCGGGTATTTGGGGGATTATTGAAACTTACCCCGAAAGTGAATTTTTGAGTGTAACTTTTATTGGGAGCGAGCATAAACCCGCCAACATGTTGCGCCCCTCTTTGGGCCAGATCAAAGCCGTCAATGCCGTGGGAGGCTGGCTCCACGCAGAAAAATGTTTCCCCTTTTGGCGCCCACATTAACAGATGCGCCTGCGGCGGCTCTGTACGCATAACAAGCTTCAAGCCAGATTGCGGCCAATGTAGCATTGCGCGGCCATCCCACCCACAATAGGCGCTCATTTCTTTGAGGGCTTGTGCTTTATAACCTTTAAAAAAACCAGCGGTTTGTTTGTTCTGCCTGCGGTCTATTGGCATGCTGTGACTATCGAGAGTCCATTCATGGGGCAGGTTTGCTGTAATTTTGGCATCAGCGCGCGTGGGGAAATAAGGATGCAGGCCCAGTCCCACTGGAAATTCAAACTGGTCTAAATTGGTCACAGTTAAAGTAATTTGAAGCTGCTCCTCGCTTAAGGAAATATGCTGGCTCGCCGTGTATAAAAGCGGAAAATTTTTGTCGGGCGGAAGTACCAATAAAGCAGAGTGCGGCGTATGTTTTTCCACATGCCAGAGATTTTGCCAGCCGGTTCCGTGACACGAATGAGGTTCGGGGGCGTGGTTAAGAGGCAAGGATACCGGGCCACTGCCCGTGTTTATTTTACCGTCTCTAATCCGGTTTGAATAAGGGACTAAAGGGAAACATCCCATGCGCAAAACCTGGTTCCCGGCTTCTGGCGATTGGGTGAAGGGGCGGAAAATATCAATGCAACGCGTTTGGGAGCGGTAACGATAGTGGGTAATACTACCGCCAATATGCGGGGCAATGCCAACTTCAAATCCACCGGATTTTAAATGGATAAGCGCTGGTGTTTTCTGTGCCATAGCTCTTGTACTTCTTAGGTTAATGAGAATGGCGTGGTGGTTTGGCAGCGATATTCTTATATGTGAGCATATCTTCAAACACGGCCCCGCTATCCAGGCCGGAAACATTTTTACGGTAAATTTCCTGCCACCAGGTTTGGTTTTCAGGAATGTCAAACACCAGCCCTTTGCGCCGGCGTTGCAGCTCCTTGTCGTCGACCAAAACATCAACACGGCATGTGTTCAGATCGACACGGATTATATCGCCGGTTTTAAGCAAAGCCAGATTGCCGCCAACGGCCGCTTCGGGCGAGACATTTAAAATAGACGGTGCGCCTGATGTGCCGCTCTGGCGGCCATCCCCAAGGGTAGGGAGATCCTTGACCCCTTGTTCAAGCAGGGCTTTGGGCGGCATCATATTCACCACTTCGGCAGAGCCAGGATAGCCCACGGGGCCGACCCCGCGTATGACCAAAATACAATTTACGTCAATGTTAAGGTCAGGGTCGTCAATGCGTTTGTGGTAATCTTCCGGGCCTTCAAAGACAATAGCCCGTGCTTCAAAGACGTTTTTATCATCTGGGTTACAGAGGTAGCGCTCGCGAAATTCCGCGTCAATTGCCGATGCTTTCATAATCGCGGAACTGAAAATATTACCTGAAAGCACAAGCAGACCTGCATTTTCTTTAACCGGATTATCCACCGGTTTGATGACATTAGTACCAATTGTTTCGGCCCGTTTATTGTTCTCACCAATGGACTTTCCGGTGACGGTCAGGGCGTCTGTGTTTATCAAACCCGCCTTCATCAGTTGATTGATAACGGCGGGAACGCCGCCAGCATTGTGAAAGTCTTCGGACAGGTATTTGCCGACAGGCTGGCAATTGACGATTTGGGGCACATTACGGCCAATGTTTTGCCAAGCTTCAATCCCCAGGTCTATACCGGCATGGGCCGCAATGGCATTGATGTGAATGGGGGCGTTGGTTGACCCCCCAAGGGCGGTGCAGACACGGATAGCATTATCAAAGGCCGGGCGGGTTAATATTTGGCTAGGCTTCAAATCTTCCTCAACCATCTGGGCAATCCGTTTACCCGTATAATAAGCATTTTGATCCCGCTCCCTATAGGGCGCGGGGATAGAGGCATTGCCCGGCAATGTCATGCCCAGCGCTTCCGCCAGGCTATTCATGGTCAAGGCCGTGCCCATAGTATTGCAATGCCCTGATGAGGGGGCTGAGCCGGCGGCCATATCCATAAAATCATTATAGTCGATTTCGCCTTTTGCATATTTCTGGCGGGCTTGCCAAATCACGGATCCTGAGCCAACACATTGTCCTTTATATTTCCCGTTCAGCATCGGGCCGACAGAAAAAGCGATGGCAGGAATATCCACACTTGCGGCGGCCATGATCAGCGCCGGCGTTGTCTTGTCGCAGCCCGTGGTCAGCACCACGCCGTCAAGTGGATAGCCGTGCAGTATCTCGATCAGGCTCAAACATTGCAAGTTTCGATCAAGGGCTGCTGTCGGCCTGCGCCCAGTTTCCTGTATAGGGTGCACGGGAAATTCAATGGGGATGCCACCGCCCTCGCGGATGCCGTCGCGCAGACGGGCGGCAAGCACCATATGGTGGCGATTACACGGCGCAAGGTCTGATCCCGTCTGGGCAATACCAATAATGGGCCGCCCGGATTGAAGCTCTTCTCGCGTCAGGCCAAAATTGAGATAACGCTCCAGATAAAGGGCCGTCATTCCTGGATCATCGGTATTGTCAAACCATTGCTGGCTACGAAGCTTGCGGTTTCTAACCATTTGACAGACTTTCTACAGCGTCGTGATAGGCCGTCACAATTTCTACGGCGTCCCGGCGAATGTCTTCCAAGGATTTGTTGGCGCTGACCAGCGAAGACCCAAGCCCAAACCCGCCTGCCCCTGCAGCTAAATAGGGTTTCATGGAGGCGGCATCTACCCCGCCGACGATAAAAATTTGTGTATTTAGCGGCAGAACGGCGCGCCAAGCTTTGAGGGTTTGCGGCGATATAGATTCGGCGGGGAAAGCTTTCAACCCATCCGCGCCGTATTTCAGCGCATTAAAAGCCTCCGTTGGCGTAAACACACCCGGCCAGGAAACCAGGCCGCAGTTTTTCGTTTCTCTGATGACGTCTTCGTCCATATTCGGAGAGATAATAAACTGTCCGCCCGCTGTTTTAACATCCTTGACATCCTGCACGGACAGGACAGTCCCGGCACCGATAGAGGCAGATTGTCCAGAAATTTCGACAAGAATTTCTATCGCTTTCAGAGGCTCGGGTGAGTTGAGGGTTACCTCTATCAAAGTAAACCCAGCTTCGATGAGTGTCGTGCCAACATCTTTTATCCGGCCTATGTCAAGCCCGCGAATTACGGCCACAAGCGGTAATTTCTTCAGGGCTATATCAGTATCCAACATGTAAAATTCCTTGGTTTTATCTTAACAGCTTCACCAAACGTCAATTATCATATAATTGACTATTTACAATAGTTTAATTATCATATAATTCCTATGAAGATCAAATTCTGCTTCATGTGCGTTAAATTTAGAGCTGGCAATATTATGAATCTTGAAACCATCGATTTAGTCATTATTGGCCTATATGCTATCGCCATTATTTCTCTTGCCCAGTGGGTCAGCCGACCAAAGCCAGGCCATGAGCGCGATACAAAGGATTATTTTCTCGCTGGAAAATCTCTCCCTTGGTGGGCTATCGGAGCTTCGCTCATTGCAGCCAATATTTCCGCAGAACAAATCATCGGCATGTCCGGATCCGGGTATGCGATTGGCATTGCCATTGCGTCTTATGAATGGATGTCGGCGATTACGCTGATCATTGTCGGTAAATATTTCCTGCCAATATTTTTAAAGCACGGCATTTACACCATGCCGCAATTTTTAGAGCAGCGCTATGACCACAATGTGCGCATGGTTATGGCCATATTCTGGATCGGTGTTTATGTGCTGGTTAATCTAACCGCGATTTTGTGGCTGGGTGCCTTGGCAATCAACAGTATTACCGGGCTGCCCCTAAGTTATGGCTTGCTCATTCTGGGGGCGTTAGCGATTGTTTATTCTACTTACGGCGGGCTTCGGGCTGTGGCTCTGACAGATATTGTGCAAGTGGTTATTCTAGTGCTTGGCGGGTTAATAATTGCCTATGTAACCCTCACCGCGATCTCGCCTACTGGCGGCGTGATTAGCGGGTTTATTGAGCTGACCAAACAGGCCCCGGAGAAGTTTGATCTTATTTTATCCAAGGACAACCCCCATTATATCAGCCTGCCGGGGATATCGGTTTTGGTTGGCGGGTTGTGGATTATGAATTTGTCCTATTGGGGGTTTAACCAATATACAATCCAGCGCGTTTTGGCTGCTAAAAATTTAAAAGAAGCCCAAAAAGGCATTGTATTTGCAGCCTATTTGAAACTATTTATGCCGGTGATTGTTGTCTTGCCGGGTATTGCCGCTGTGGTTTTGGCTCCGGAACTTGTCGCCCCCGACCAAGCCTATGCAGAGATGATGAAGTTGGTGCCGACCGGCATTCGCGGACTTGTCTTTGCGGCTCTGATTGCTGCGATTTTATCGTCGCTTGGTTCCATGATGAATTCGATCTCGACGATTTTCACTATGGATATTTACCGTAGCTTTCGCCCTGGTACCTCAGAGAAAAAACTGGTAACGATTGGCCGCACTGTTGCCGTCCTTGCCATTATCATCGCCATGATTGTTGCCAAACCGCTTTTGGGACAATTTGATCAAGCCTTTCAATACATACAGGAATTTACCGGATTTTTCACCCCGGGGATTGTCGTTATCTTTATGCTGGGCCTGTTTTGGAAACGGGCAACAGCGGGTGGCGCTCTGGCGGCGGCTATCGGCTCGGCTATTTTCTCGTTTTTGTTCAAGATTTTCTATCCGCTTTTACCGTTTATCGACCGGGTTGGTATTGTGTTTTTACTGTGCATGGCGCTCGCTATTATTGTCTCCTTGCTGACCAGCAAAGGCGCGCATAAAAATGCCATTCCCCTTGATGAAATAGACTTTAAAACATCAAAGGGCTTTTTGGTGGCAACCATCGGTATTCTCGTAGTGCTAACCGGACTTTATACCGCTTGGTGGTAAGGCCCAGATGTCTATAGAACTGATTGACCATATAAATGTGCAAAATACCTTGGGGGAAAGCCCTGTGTGGGACGAGCGAACTGGTCATTTGTGGTGGGTAGATATTCAGGCGCGGCTGATTTACCGCTATGATTTAAGCACGAAAACCTACGAAAATTTCGCAGTTCCGGAGCGCGCCTGCGCCCTTGGCCTGACGACAGATATCGGAACACTGATCATAGGTTTTGAAACCGGGTTTGCCTTGTTTGACTATGCAAGCGGAGTGATTACTTGGCTGGCGCGTCCAGAATTTCAAAATACAGGTCGCCGTTTTAATGATGGGCGGGTGGACAGGCAGGGGCGGTTTTGGGCTGGCAGCATGGTTGAAGATGCGGGCAAGGCAGGGGACGCAAGTGCGGCTCTTTATTGTCTTGCGAATGCAGGCACAGACGCGGGCGCCAAAACCATGATGAATGATATCATGATTTCCAATGGGCTTTGCTGGAGTCCGGATGCCTCTGTGCTTTATTTTGCCGACAGCCCTCGGCACACTATTTTTGCCTATGATTTTGATAAAGACACGGGGGCCATCGCCAATAAGCGCATTTTTGCAACGACCGCTCCAGGTGTTTTCCCCGACGGCAGTGATGTAGATGCCCAAGGTTATATCTGGAACGCCGAGTGGGGCGGCAAGCGGGTTGTGCGCTACGGGCTGGGCGGCGCAATCGACCATATTTTGGACGTACCTGTCACCCAGCCCACCTGTATTGCATTTGGCGGCAAGGATATGAATGTGATGTTTGTAACCACAGCCCGCGACGGCTTAAGCGCCGAAACTTTGACACAGGAGCCACAGGCTGGAAACGTACTCATTTACCAAACAGACATTACGGGTTTGCCTGCCCTTAAATTTCGACTAAGCTCTGAAAGCTTAGGGGAAAGACATGAACAATGACGCGCGCTAAAAAGGGTCGCAATCTAACCCATTCAATTGTCGAAACACTTGGGCAGTCTATTGCTGCGGGCGTTTATAACGACAAACCATTTCCCATTGAAGCCAAGCTTTGCACGCAATTTTCTGCCAGCAGGAGCGTTGTTCGCGAAGCCGTAAAAATGCTAACGGCAAAAGGTCTCATCGGTTCGCGCCCTAGACAAGGCACATGGGTGCAAGGAGAACGGCATTGGAATTTCCTTGATAAAGATGTTTTGTCATGGCTGCTAAAATCCGGGTTTTCCTATGATCTTATGATCGAATTTATTGAATACCGCAAAGCCGTCGAACCGGAAGCCGCCGCTCTGGCCGCCCGCAATGCCCGCCCGTCTGATCTGGAGGCCATCAGAGTTGCGCTTGTGCATATGCAAATAGCAGAGGCTGGAAAGGCCGATCCGCTCCAATCTGATATCAACTTTCACCTTGCCGTTCTTGATGCGAGTAACAACCGTTTTATCATACAAAACAAAGAGCTTGTGCAAACGGTTTTGCAATATGCCATCAAGCTGACCAATAAAACAAAGGGCGTCCAAACCGCAGAGCTGGAAGCCCATCAGGCTATCGCTGATGCTATTTTTGCTGGCGATCCTGTGCGGGCGCGGGCGGCCACTTTGGCTATTTTGGAGGAAGCGCTAAGTTTGATACAAGAACACCGGCCCAAAACATCCTTTTCATCTGCTATCAGTTAGGATTACTCATGAATACGACACTTGAAAACTCTTCGGTTATTGTCACGGGCGCTTCGTCCGGTATTGGCTGGGCCATTGCGCAAGCCGTCTACAAGCAAGGCGCACGGGTTATGCTGCACGGTAGAAACGCCAAATCTCTGGCGGAGAAGGCCGATTTTTTAGGCTCGAATGCGCGCTGGGTCGTGGCGGATCTGGCCGACCTTGCGGCCAGTGATATAGTTGCACAAGCCAGTCTTGATGCATTTGGAAGCATTGACGGTTTGGTCAATAATGCCGGGGTTTTCCCGCGAAGCGACATCGATACGGAAGTGAATACACAATTTGATAAAGTGTTCCATATCAATGCCCGCGCCCCGTTAATGTTAGCGCAAAGATTAGTGCAAGATTGCCGCGCCAGAAAAGCGCCCGGCGCTATCGTGAATATTGGTTCGATCAATGCTTATTGCGGCGCTGATATGATTTTGATCTATTCCATGTCCAAGGGCGCGCTGATGACTATGACCCGCAATCTCGGTGATGCGCTCGGAGAGGATTTGATCAGGGTCAACCAGCTTAATGTTGGCTGGACACTGACCCAGGGCGAGATCGACATGCAAAAAAGCATGGGCGCGCCCGATGACTGGCATGAAAATATTAACAAGGCTGCCGCGCCGCGCGGCTCGTTGTTAACGCCAGAGGAGATTGCCAACCATGCGGTGTTTTGGCTCTCCCCGGCTTCTGCTCCGGTTACAGGATCGGTTTATGAAGTTGAGCAATATCCGGTTATTGGTCGCAATAAAGTCGCGGGATAATTCGTGGCTTGCAAATATCTCATTATTGGGGATTGGGGTACGACTAACCTAAGTCTTTATTTATATAAAATTCAAAAAGGCGCATCCTTGCAGCTTGACAGCCGTAAAGGGTGCGGCGCCAAATTCTGTAATGATTTTGAACAATATTTTCACGAACTGACCGCAAATTGGTACGAACAATACGGTGATATTGCGGTTATTTTATCGGGCATGGTCGGTGCGGATATTGGCTGGAAGGATGCGGGTTATAAAAAATGCCCGGTGTCAGCCGCGCAGTTAGCGAACGCGCCTATACAGTTTCTAAGCCGGGGCAGGAATATTACCATTATATCCGGAGCAGAATGTCGTAACCGTTTGGGTCACCCTGATATTATGCGCGGTGAAGAGGTTCAGCTTCTTGGCTGGTTGACCAACCAGACATCCGTCCAAAATAGCCAAATTTTGTGTTTGCCCGGCACCCACACAAAGTGGGCGCTAACCAAACAAAATACCATTGCTGAATTTTTGACCATCCCCAGCGGAGAGTTGTATAACATAATCTCCAAGCACGGTATCTATGTAGACAATAGTGCCGACGGTTCACCAGATACAGATATGGAAATTTTTCAAGACACGGTAGCGCATATTTATAAATCCCCAAAACTTAATTTCATCAACACCCTGTTCTCGGTCCGTAGCAAGCGCGTACTTGGTCAAATGAATAATGACCAGGCCAGGAGTTATCTTTCGGCGCTGATCATCGGGTTTGATGTGCGCAGCGCCTTTGATATATACAAGAATCATCTAAGCTCCCAAACAGTCATCCCTATCATAGGTGCCGAAATTAACACGGTGCTTTATGCCAGTGCGCTAGAGGGCTTCGGGATTAAAAGCCAAACTTTGGCGGGTAATGAAATGGCGATAAAGGGATTGCTATATTTATCACGTCAAGTCTGATTAGGGCGCACACTTTTGTTTTTCCGGCGATAACTGATAGCTATATAATGCATAGCTATGAGCGGCTTCCAACTGCACTTCTATTTGTCCTTCGGCCCCAATCCTTGTTTCAAATTTCGCACCAGATCCCAGTTCTGGTGTGAAACAGGCATATTGGTTTTCAGGCAGGAAGGTTTTGATGTGCGCAGTATCTTGCTGATTGTTCTCACGAAAAACCAGTAAATACCCAGTAGTTTCATCCGTCAATACTGATTGAAAACCCGTCCAACTGGCTCCGTTTGGACGATACCCTATAGGGTAAATGCGCCCGCTGTGAATACTGGGGGCTAACTTACGGTAGCGCTTGATGGCAGGTGCTGCTTTTTGCGCCTCTACTGGCAAATTGGAAGCCTCAAACCAAGCCAAGGGTTGGCCCATCATGGTGGTGGCAAAGGCATATTCGAACGAGACATTAGCAGGCGCAAAGGGGTCGTCTTTTGGGTATTTATCCGCATTGCGACTTATGTTTAGAAATTCCACTTGCAAAAATTGCGGCGGGACATAGGCCGACAAAGCCCACAGGTTTCGTAATGTCCTATAGGGGTAATAATTAGCCCAATCCGTATAGCGATTTTCAATGAAAATGTTGCCGTAACTGTTGAGCGGGTGAATAAAGCCCAACCTGCGTCCGGCGGTAACATCAATATTGAACACCACCTCGCCGTTGGTTTTTTCATAAACCCGCTTCAAGAATTTCCCGAAATTTTGCTCCGCCTGACGCGTTGGAATATCAACGCCGTCCAGTTTGAAAATACGAATGCCGTGCTTGGCATAAATATCCGTCAAAACATCCGCATCGCGTTCCCATAAAGCATATTCATTCTTACTGGTTGGATTAAACCATAATCCCAGCTCTATTTCCAAAGCCTCGGCCCGTTTGACCACCGGAGCCAAACCTTGCGGGAAACGTACTTTGTGCACCTGCCAGGCGGCGCGCGTCCAGCTTTCCCACATTTCCCCCTCAGCCTTGGAGGAGTTTTTGGATAGCCCCGCTTGCCAGCCATCATCCAATTGAAAATGCGATAGCCCTAATCTATGCGCGGCTTCCAACTCGCGCAAAACAAACGCTTCATTCATGCTGGCATCGCGGTTACGATCACCCCAGGTATTCATCAAGATCATACCGTCGCGTGCATGTGAGTAGGTACGCCAGCTTTCACGGTACTCACGTAAGGATTTTAAAGCTTCATAACGCCCTGGCCCCGCGACAACAACACTGGCGGAATAGGCGGTTTTCCATGTATCGGCGTGTAGTGTTGCCGGATCAATGCCGCCGCCGACCACCGCCACGTTTTTATCGCGCAAGACAAAATCATACCCTGGCCATGCGACTTGGTCCGCCCCGATCGGCGCTTCTTTAACCAACAATATCTGTTCGCCGGTCACCCGTTCTTCAAGACGGATAATGTTGGCATCAATGCGTTGGTCCCGGCGATAAATTTCGCCCTCTTCTTCACTGGTCAGCCAGTCAATATAATCCGTTGCGGCCCGAAATTGCACGGCTTCAAATGACCAATGACCTTTGGGCAAGGCTAAATATTCTATCCGGTCTTCTTTCGAGGTTTGTTGTTTTTTGGCATTTTCAATCATTTCGCGGCTTGTTGGGGCTTTGTCTTGCTTCTGGCGCTGGCCACCCCGATAGGCCAGTTGGCAATGAATGGCCGGAACATTTTTAAATATCTGGCAGGTGCGCTTAACCTCAAGTTGGTCAGCACTAAAACTGATGACCGCTTCAAGATAGGCGGGCACTGTCGGGGATTTGGGCACATTTCGGGTTTGCAGTTTTCCGTTTCTTGCTTTTAGAACTTCACCGAACGGTGCAATATCAGGTGTTTCGCTGTCCAGTTTCCAGCGGTGGCCACTCCTTATATTGGTCAGGTCAATGCTTTGTAAATTACCCTCATTCCATAAAAACCGCCGGGAGATTCGTTCGTTACTCAAGGTTAAAACCCCGTCCTGCAAACTGGCTTGGGGGGGCAGTGTCGGTCCGGGCGGCACACTATTATTGGTGCGCACAGAATTATCTGGCGCGGTACTACACGCGGACAAAAAGAAGCTTAGGGCGACACTTACAAAAGCCGCCCTCTTTAGCCGCTTCATGGTTTTAACGGCTCACGCGAATCTTGCTCATTATAATAATTTTGCAAAACGTCAAACGCCAGCTTGCGTTTCCCCGTCTGGTCGATCACACCTTTACGGTTCCACCCAGCCTGAAACCGTCCGTGAAAACGGCGGTGCGAGCGGAAATCTTTTAATATCCAGGGTGACATGCCAGCGTAATTGGGGATACGCTTAGTCATCTCGATAAATTCTTCGTACATCAATGCCTGATAATCCTCGCTCCAACGGGTTAGCGGGTCAGCCCGGTAGCCATGCAGCGCACCAGCACCAAATTCGCTTAGAATGATTGGCTTATCATAAATGGTTTCCCACTGCACTTTATAAATTTCGGCCGGGGTTAGAGGGCCATACCAGCCATCATACCTATTTAGAGAAATGATATCTACAAATTCGCCCAACGGGTCGTTGGCCACGATAAGATTTTCAGCTTGGCCGTCTTTTTTGGCAGATTTATCCATGGCCGAGGAAACCAGCCGCGTAGAGTCTTGTGCTCGCACATTATCAATCAATTTTCGTAAAAAGACGGTGCGAACATCCTTAATCGGTGTTTCATTGGCGACACTCCAAACGATAATGGACGCACGGTTTTTATCCCGGGCAATCATCTCGTTGATCATGGTCTGAGCCTCATGCAGGGTTTTTTCGCTTTCAAAATCAATGTCCCAATACACCGGAATTTCGCTCCATACCAAAAGGCCCATTTCATCGGCTAGACGCGGCATGATTTCAGAATGGGGATAATGGGCCAGCCGGACAAAGTTCGACCCCAAATCCAAAGCTTCACCCAACAAGGCTCGCGCCGCAGCTTCGTCCATACGGCGTGTCGGAATTTCGCCGAGCGCTTCTTCGTGAATGGAAATCCCGTAGAGCGTAAGTGGCTTATTGTTGAGATATATTTTCGGGCCACGAACTTCAATGGTGCGAAACCCGATCCGGTCCCCTATACTGTCTTGGTTTGAAGCGACCTTGACATCATACAGGGTCGGCGTCGCCGGCTCCCACAATTTTAAACCCTCGGGTGTGGGGAAGCTAGCTTGTGCTTGGCCTTGCGCATCTGTTTTTGCTTGAACGGTTACGCCGAGGCTTGGGATGCTAATGTCAACCATGCTGCCAGCCCGGTTGGGCCCGTCCAGTTTTACGTCAACTTCAATATGCCCAGCCTTGCCAAGCCTGACCCAATAGGAATGAATAAATGTTTCTGGTACTTCTATTAGTGATACGGGCCTTGTGATGCCGCCGTAATTCTGCCAGTCAAAATCTTCCGCCGGAATGGTTTTAGCCGAATGTTCAGAATCAACGGAAACCACCAAAGAGTTTTCGCCTGCCTTCAACTTATCGGTAACTTCAAATTCAAACGGGGTAAACCCGCCAATATGGCGGCCAAGCAAATCCCCGTTAAGAAAAACGCGTGTGTCATAATTTGATGCTTCAAAATGCAGGAAATAGCGCTTGCCCGGCTGTGGGTCTGCGCTAACTTTACGGCGAAACCAGACCATGCCTTCATACATGTTCAGTTCGCGCACTTGTGAATTCCAGTCACCTGGAACGTCCATGGTTGGTGACGTATCCCATTCATATTCGATCAAAGGGTGATTGGTTGGGCCTCGGTCTTTGGGAAACCCGCGCTGTCGGCCAGCTTTGAGGATGCCAAGCCGGGAAGGGTCCACAATATAACGCCATTTTCCGGATAAATCAACCCGACTGCGCCCATTAAGGTTGACCATAGCGGTGGCTGTTTCTGTCGCGCTATAGGCTTCTTCTGCCACACCCGATTTTTCTAATGGTACAATTGGTGCATCCGCTACAGAGCCACGGTCGGCACACGCCGCACTGATGCTCAAAACCCATAACGCCGCTATTTTGACAAACAATTTCATAATACACCTATCTTAAAATCCATAATTCATACCAAGCCGCGAATCGGCTACATCGTGGTTGCCGTTTTGTTGCGGCTCAAGTATTGGTCTTACCAATATATCGCTATGTGTATCGGTATTTTAGGGGAAGCGCAACTCTTAACGTCCACATCAAGCCTAAAAAACTGAAATTCAGTGAAGTTTTGTAAAAGGTACATATATAAAGGCTGATATCAGCAGGGGTGTGGCGCTAAAGGCACACTTCTGCACATTAATAACTGGAATAACCAAAATTTCCTTGTAAATGTGTTTGATAAGCATTATTGGTAAGATAAGTATGCCGTGTTGGTAAGTTCAATTTGCCCAAACTGAAAGTTTATGCGGCATCTTGCACACCATATAGAGGGGGCGGGAAATGGTAGAGATAACATGATTAGGTGCCGAGGCGCGTTTCTTTAGGGCTTCGCTTCCCCGGCAAAAAGAACGAACTAACTAATGCAAAAAACCAAATATATAAAAAACTGGGAGAAAAGTATGACAGACCAAAGATTGAAAAAATATAAGTGTAACACGCTTATGGTATCAGCGAGCATTATAGCCATGTCGGTACTTTCTGTTGCCGCGCAGGCGCAGCAACCCCCTGCGACAGACGGCAGTGAAAATGTTAATTATGACGAAATTGTTGTGGTTGGGGTAAAGCGGCAATTGCAAGAGGCTGACGCCATAGAGCGAGAAGCTGATACAATCATTTCTGTTATTACGGCCAATGATGTGGGGCAGTTCCCGGACCAAAATATTGCCGAAGCCTTGCAAAGGCTACCGGGTGTCACGATTATTGACAATGAAGGCGAGGGGCGTTTTATCAGCGTGCGCGGTTTGGACAGTTCCTTTGTGCAAGTCACCGTCAACGGCGCTCAATTGGGCTCATCATCGGGTGGATCTGGCCTGGCTCCTTCCTCTAACCGGTCTGTGGCGTTGGATGTAATTTCTTCCGATCTGCTCAGCAAGGTTAATGTTGGCAAGACATTGCTGCCCGATACCGATCATGACTCGTTAGGTGCCAAAGTTGATTTGCGCCCTTTGTCCGCCTTTGATCGCTCCGAGGCATTTACCGGCAAGGTGTTAATCCAGGGTAATTATGTGGAGAATGCTGAAACAACAAATCCAAAGCTTGCCGCTGATTTCACCTACCGCGCTGATGCGGGTGCGGGCGAATTTGGGATTGCCGGCGCGATTAATTATTCCGAGCGGGCCGTTTCCGGTGATGAAGTGCAGTCGGGTTCAGGGGGTGGTTTGCGTTCATTGAACGGCTTTTTGGCACCACAAGAAATCGACCAGCGGAGCGAATTGGGGCAGCGAGAGCGTTTGAGCGGCACCGTAACCATGGACTACCGGGTCGGAGACGATCACAGTTGGAATTTCGGCTTCTTGTATGGCCGCTTGCATGATAACGACATTCAAACCCGTCAAGAGATTGAGCTGCGCGATAGTCGCGGGGATGAGATTATTTCTATCTCTCAGGGTGCGGGCCGGTTTAGCGATGTGGACATTGAGCGCCGGGTATCATTCCGCGTCACAACAGAAGAAACCTACGCGCTCCACTTTGAGGGCAGTAATAGATTCGCCGATGCGTGGACGCTGGGGTATGCTATTGATTACTCTAAAAACACCCTTGTATTGGACGGTAGTATTAACGGTCAGTTCCGCGAAAGAGACGCGATTGTTGATGCCACTTGGGGCGAGGATTTCGCCACTTGGACTTATGTAGGTCGCGGCGAGAATGATGGCCCGGGTGACAATGATTTTAATTTCCGTCCCGATAATTCTGATTTTGATTTTGACGACATCAGCGTTTCTGAAGAGAGTAGAAATGATGAAATTTTTGCGCTTAATGCGAATATAGAGCGGGACTTTAACTTTAACGGTCGCGCCGCAAGCATTAAGATGGGCGGCAAGTTAACCCGCCGTGACCGCGTGTTTTTACGTGGCGAAAATGACATCGAACCAGAAGATATATTTGACGAGCCAGGCGGTGAGTTCGTTCCTGAAACTTTGGCGGGGTTTACCACATTTACTCCGCCTAGCAGTCTAGATGTTAGTGGTGGCCTCGGGGCAAGTGGTATTGTCCCCGAGATCGAAGCTTTTAGGGCTTTATTGCTGCGAGCGGCTGAATTTGCTGACCTTGAATCATCCGATAGGCGGCGGGACTTTACCGTTACCGAGGACATTGATACGGCCTTTGTTCAAGGTAAGTATGAATTGAGTGATAAATTGCAAGTCATCGCAGGGGTTAGGGTTGAAAAAACAACCTACGAGGCGGAAGGTACGGTGACCCGCACCGCTCAATTTACCGACGCAGCGGATAACTCGCGAAGTGTGCAAATCCCTGGCGCTGGCAATGTAGTCTTTGTCAATGAATATACTAATGTGCTGCCTGGTGTGCACTTCCGCTATAACGCAAGTGAAGATGTCGTGGCACGGCTTAGCTATTCCAAAGGTCAAGTCCGCCCTGGGTTTGGTTCTGCGTCTCCTTTGCAAAGCGTGGCTTTTGAGTTTATTGAACCGGACGGGACATGTGCTGAAACCACAGTTAGCCTCGATGGTGTGCCGACCAGTGTCTGCGTTGATGAAGCTGAATTCGAGGGCGGTAATCCTCGCCTCGAAGCGATTACAGCGGATCAGTTCGATTTTAATGTCGGTTGGTATCCTTCGAGTGATACCACATTCACCTTTGCCGCTTTTTATAAGGATATCAGTAATGCCTTTGTGCAAACCAGCACAACCGGACTTACTGATGAATTGACCGGAATTCCCTATACGACTATTGAGGGCGTTATTAATGCCGAGCAAGCTTCGCTTTACGGCATTGAATTGGCCGGCCGGCATTTCTTTACCGAACTGGGCGGTTTTTGGGGTAATACATTTGTCACAGGCAATATCTCACTGATCGATAGTAGTGTAAGCGACCCTAATATACGCGGTGGCGAAAGTTTCCGTCTACCGTTTCAAACAAATGTAAGCGCCAATGCGTCAATCGGCTATGAGAGTGAAAAAGTCCTTGTGCGCCTATCCCTTAACCACCGGGGCAATCAACTGCGCGTGCTAAATCTAAGTGATTCTAATCTGGAGAATCAAGATTTGGGTGTACGCGATGTTTTGGAAGAAAGCATAACAACCCTTGGGCTGACAGGTCGTTATCAGTTCAATGACCGTATTCAGTTGTTTAGCAATGTTAGCAATATTACCAATGCTGTAGACGTGCGAACCTTTAGAGGAGATGCCAATGGACGCATCTTTGAAGAAACCTCCAACTTTGGCCGGGTCTTTACGTTCGGGCTTGTCGCCACTTTCTAAGCGGCATAGTGATGGGGTCATCAGAATTTAGAGCCATTCTGTGATTCAAATAAAGTCAAAATGGCTCCAAGGTATCGGGTGATTTTTCGGGATCATCCGATGCTCTAATTAACCCCGATGCTCTAATTAACCAAGAAGGATTGCTAAAATCATGAAGATAAATCATTTATTTCCTGAGTATAAACAAATTAAAGCGCGTAATGTCCTCGCGCTTATGTTTGGATTAATGGCAGTGACGGCCTGTGCAACCGAGATGTCACAACCTGAGCCATCAGCTGGGCAAACCAGCAATACATCCACGGTTGGTTCAACCACTGGTTTTTTAGCCTTCGGCGATACTGGATATATCACGAAAAAACCAAAGGGTAGCGGGCTAGTTCCGGTTGCGGCCGCGATGAAAGAGTTTTGCCGCACGGAGGATTGCCGCTTCGCTGTCATGTTGGGAGATAATATCTATCCTGACGGCGCTGACGGCAGCTCCGCCGACGCGCAGAGGTTTGAAGACACGCTCATCAAGCCCTATAGCGATTTGGGCGGTACGGATGAAAATTTTCGGATATACCCCGCCTTGGGCAATCATGACTGGGACACGTCGCGGGTCGGGGCGTTTGCGCAAATTTCATTTCTTGAAAACACAAGACCGTTTTTTATGGACGGCCCGTTTTATTCTGTCCGCCCGGTAGATGGCAATAACCAGGTCGAAATATTCGTTATTGATACACAAATGATCCTTGCTGCGGAAAAGGGTCAGGCGGCATGGGAGAAAAAAGACAGGCATAAGTCTATGAATGCCTATCCCCAAAATGAGAAGGAGAAGGGCCAGTTAATATGGCTTGAGAACGCTCTTGAGGCGTCCTCTGCAAAGTGGAAAATCGTCACGTCACACCATTCTTTGTGGGAATCAAATGGCGGCAAGGCACGGCAAGGAAAGATTTTGCGTAGGCTGCTTTTACCAATATTATGTAACAAAGCCGATGCCTATTTTGCCGGCCACCAACATACACTGGAGCTGCATGAAGATGACTGCTCTACGGTGCTGTCGGGTGAAGACGTCAAACCTTTGGTGCATATTGTATCAGGTGCAGCCGCCAAGTCGCGCAGTGTAAAGCCGAAATTCATGGCGAAGCAAAAAGCCGCTTACCCGCAAATGCGCACGGTCTGGGCGAGGGGTGATGTGTGGGGGTTTACCCATGTGGAGCTTACGGATGAAACCATGACAGTCCGTGTGTTCTCCATGCCCGAAAAGGAAAGTGATCCCACGCAAATGACAGAAGTATTTAGCCATAGCTTCGCCAATCGTGTGGACTAACTACGCATAAGCCTGATATAGGTATTAAGATGAGAGCCTTATCCAACAACCCAACCCGCATAATCGTGATGTTGTTTCTGGGTGCTATTGTTGCATCCCTACTTTATGCATACCTGTCCGGCAGGGACGAGGTCGCTCCGCCCAGACCCAATATCTTGCTGATTTTTACGGATGATCAAGGTTATAACGGCGTCTCTATATTTGGCAGTGATATCCCAACACCGAATATGGATATGATCGCCCGGGACGGCATTCGGTTTAATCAAGCTTATGTTGCCGCGCCCATTTGCACGCCGTCGCGCTATGCTTTGCTAACGGGGAAATATCCGAACCGTTCTCAAGACCAGCTTCTAACCGCCTTGATGTTTTCACAAGATAACGACGCCCAAAGGGGTATACAGAGCGAGGAAATAACCCTAGCCGAAGCTTTGCAAGACAGCGGCTATAAAACGGCTCTCATTGGCAAATGGCATTTAGGGCATGGGCAGGAAAAGTTTTTACCAACCCGGCATGGTTTCGACAGTTTTTTTGGGCATACGGGCGGAGCGGTTGATTATTTCACCATGAAATATGGCAAGATTCGCGACTGGTACCGCAATGAAGAATTGGCCGATTATACTGGCTATGCCACCGATATTCTAGCCGACGAAGCCGTGGATTTTGTGCAAAAGGCACAGCATGACGAAAACCCGTTTTTCTTGTATCTGGCCTTTAATGCCCCGCACTTCGGCAAACCATGGGACGAACAAAAACAGCGTGCAGTCAATGTCTTGCAGCCCGACCCGAAAATGCGGGCACAATTTTCACATATCAAGGACAAAACCGAACGCGAATATGCTAGCATGGTCGTATCGTTGGATATCGCGATTGGCCGGGTTTTTCTGGCGCTTAAAGCCAGTGGACAGGACAAGGAAACCATGGTGATTTTTATGAGTGACCATGGCGGTGATCCAAAATATGGTGGTAATAATGCGCCCTTCAGAGACGGTAAATTTTCATTATATGAAGGCGGCATCCATGTGCCTGCCATGATAAGCTGGCCTGGGCAAATTAAGCCTGGAACGGTTTCGGAGCAGATGATGTCAGCGCTTGATCTGTTTCCAACCCTGTGCCAGATCGCCGGTTGCAAGCCGGACATTACCCGGTTTGACGGCATTGATATCGGCCCACATTTGTTTGAGGGCCAGAGCCTTGACCGCGATCTGTTTTGGCAACAACAAGCGGCAGGTAATGATCCAAAATGGGGCCTATGGCACCGCGAGACCATCAGCGCTTATCGCCATAAAAACTGGAAATACATGCATACGAGGGACGCCGGCGATGTGCTGTTCAATCTTGAAATTGATCCAGCTGAAACGCAAAATCTTGCAGCAGACTATCCGGAAATACTGGCCGACCTCAAAGCGAAGCATCAGAAAATTCTCACGACATTTCCAAAGCGTAAAGATGTGCAATAGAGCGATGGCAACGAGATAGCTTAAAGACGCTTGCGGTTTTGATCCGCCTGGTCGGTAATTTCCTTGTGGAAGTCCTGATCCAATCGATACCCCCATATGAGCATGGCTGAAAGGACAATGCCAATTAAAGGCACAATTGTCATGATCAGTTTTATCCCCTCAATGGTTTCTGGTGTCTGGACTTGCGTGCCACTTTGAAAGCCAATGCCCGCCATGAAAAACCCAAGCAATAATCCATTTAACCCCATCGCCAGGCGTTTGGAAAAAATCGTTGCCCCAAAGATTTTTCCGTCATGGCGCTCGCCGGTCTTAAATTCGTTATACTCGACTGTGTCAGGGATCATGGCCCAGATCAAAACCAGATAAGCTGAATTCCCGATGGAAATCATGCCCAGAAGCGCCGTCGCAATAACCGGATCGCGGCTGGTTGAAAAGAAAAACAGAGCATAGGCAATCGCGCTGACAACATTGGCAATCAGCCAGGCATCGCGCTTTGATGTTTTTTGCGCAACCCAGGCCCATATGGGGCAAAAAATCAGATTGACGAGCAAAACAAGGGGGAGAATGGTCGCCACCAATTGCGGTGCATCCAAATAATAATATACATAATAGACAAGGCTTTTTTCTGTCATTTTAAAGGCGAATGAAGACACAATCATGCAGGCAAAAACCCGCAAGAGCGGGCCATTGTTTTGCACTATTTTCACCATGGCTTTCAAATCTTCGGCGATAGCGCCCAGATAAAACCCGCGAGGATTGGCGTCTTCCAGTTGCTTAGGCTCGGTTGTCGCGGCAAAACACACCCAAAAGAACGGCAGGGACACAAGGCCCGCAATCAAGGCGGCAAGCATATAAGGGGCCACACTTGCCGACGTAAATTTAGCCTGCAAAGACGCGACCAATGTTGGCATTAAATAAGTGACAATAATGCCGCCCAGCATGGCAAAGGCAAGTCTTATGCCGGCCATTTGACTGCGCTCATTGCTATCGCTGGAAATGCGCGATGACAGGGCGGAATAGGGAATGCTGACCAAGCCATAAGCCGTTCGCAAGGCCATTTGTGACAGCAACGCATAGACAAATAGTGTGGTTTGGCTGCCTTGAATGGGAATAAAGGCGGCGACAAAACAAAGGACTAAAATCGGACTGGCGAAAATAAGATAAGGCCGGTAACTGCCATAGCGCGAGCGGGTGCGATCAACAATCGCCCCAACAATACAATCCGCAACACCGTCGGACAGGCTGGCGATTAGGAAAACCGTTCCTGCCAAAATGGGATCAAGTCCAAGAATTTCAGTGTAAAAAGGTAATAGAAGCAAGGCCATGGCCTTGAAGAAAATATTCAACCCGGTATCGCCAATACCCCAACCTATTTTCTGTCCCCAGCTTAGTTTTGTTTTTGTTTCAGTTTTTGTTTTGAACAAAATACTTCTCCTAGTTTTTATTGTCGCGCCTCGGCGAAGGGTCGTCGCGCCAAAGCTCTTGTAATGTAAATGCGGCTCTCTTGGGGTCGCGTGCGCGGGTAAACACACCTTTATGGTTCATGACCACCCGGCGGGAATGCTGGGCGGTGCGAAAATCGGCAAAATTCCAGACATGGCCGCCAATACAGGCTGGGTGCTGTTCCATAACCTTCCAATAGCGGGCAATTAAATCGGCTTGATATTCCTCTGTCCACATTTGGTCCGTCGTGGCATGCATGCCCGCAACGGCATCCGCGCCAAACTCTGAAACAAAAATAGGCTTGGCATAGCGGCGCTGTAACTCATCAAAAATATTGCGCAAACTAGCCTCGGCGCGGTCCAACTGCCCAGGCTCAGAATACCAGCCGAAATAGCGGTTGATCGTGACAAAATCACTATGGATTAAGGCTGGATCGTCCAGCCCGGCAAAATGCACATTGGCCACGGTTAAGGGTCGCGAATTATCTATCGTGCGCACATGGGCAAAAAGAGCCTCCCAATAAGGGGCGGATCGTTCGGTATAAACAGCTTCGCCCAGATAGCCCGGCTCGTTGGACAATGACCATGCGATAACACAAGCGTGGGAGCGGTCGCGGGCAATCAGTGCCTCTGCGCTTTGTTTGTGGGCCAGTAAATCTCGTTCATCCGTGCGTCTGAAATCAAGATTTATCGAAAATATTTCCGAAATAACCAAAATGCCCTGCTCATCCGCCATGTCGAGAAAAGTCTCGTCATAAGGATAGTGAGAGGTACGCACTGAATTTGCGCCAATCCATTTTAGGAGCTGAAAATCTTTAACCAGCATGGGCAAATTCACCCCGCGCCCGGATACAGGCGTATCTTCATGTTTACCAAACCCTTTAAGTTGGATAGGCTTGCCGTTAAGAATAAATTGCTCGCCTTGAATAGATACGCTGCGAAACCCGATTTTTTTGGTCACGGTGTCCAGCGCGTTTCCATGTGCGTCTTTCAACACCAGTTTCAGATCATACAGTTTTGGATCCTCTGGTGACCAAGGCTGGACATCTACCAAATCAAGCGCAAAGTTTTCACCGCTTGCGAACGCTTCGCCGACGGGAAGACCGTCCAGATAACAACTTACCTTGCCTGTGGTGTGCTTCGTTTTTACCAATAAAGTGCCGCCCTTATCACTCCAGCCCGTATCAATCTGGGCCTCCACAATCCGCTGTTTTGGCAACAGACACAAATATACGGAGCGGTTCAATCCGCCAAAGGGGAAGAAATCAAACCGAACCGCTGGCCAATATTCGTCCCTGTCGCGTTTTTCTGCCACATAATCATCACGGGTTACACGCTGCATGGGGCCATGCTCGGGCAATTGTGCATCCATTTTTATCACCAGATTGACCGATTGCCCCGGCGCGGCTAACTTGGTGATATTCATCTCAAACGGCAATTTTTGCGGCCCGCTTGACCCGGCCAGCTTGCCGTCAATAAAAATTTGTGCGTTATAATCCGCCGCACCAAAGTAAAGTATCAGTTCTTGTTCATGGGCAAACCCGGGTATAAAAATATCCCTTTGATACCAAAGCGTTCCTGTATAATTAAGCAAACCCGTTTCTGCCAATTGCTCATTCCAGCTCCCCGGCACAGCAATGGACAATGTGCCGCTTAGACCATCTCTCCACTTTTCTTTTTGGCCAATTTCCTGGGGATCAGCGCGGCATTGCCAAATACCGTCCAGACAAATCGCATGGCGGTGAGAATTGTTGTGTGGGCGGATCATGGAAGCTTCCTATATAATTGGTTTAACCAGTTTAGGTCAAGTTAGATTAATTTTTCTACGTTTTCTCATAACTTCGATTATACTTGGTCAAAATTAACCCAGTCTTATATATTTGGTTATACCAATTATCATATTAAATTGTCAAGTACCCTGTATGCAGGGGAACTGGTGCTGCGCCCGCCGCTCAGCTCTTTCACCAACACGCCTTTGGAAGTCATTCATAAGGCCCATAATGCCTATGCCCTTAATAACTAGGGCCTGTGGACATAAATGTTTCAAGGTTTTTTTGCTTGCTCTAGCAGGGTAGACGGTTGGTATTCCAGTTTTGTGGACACAACCGCTTTCTCTTTTTCATAAGTAACGCATGAGACTTAAATACTTTCGTTTAGGCGCCACTTAATCGCTCCTAACTTCGCCTCAATGTCAAAATCAACCTATACCCAAAATATCGTGTTCACTATTGTGTAACCGGCACATCAGTTATCCAATACGTTTTACTCCGCCGACCTTATCGCGGGCATAAATTGTGATATTAGCTTGGCGCGCTTTATTGAGCGCGAGGTTTGTTGGGCCGGATAAGGACAATATGGCTGGAATTTTTGCGCGGGCCGCTTTGTCTATAATTTCATAAGAACAGCGTGAGGACATTAGCAAAAACCCGTTTGTGTCCAGGCTTTCACGGGTCATTGCGCCTATAAGTTTATCGAGAGCATTGTGCCGCCCGACATCTTCACGGGCCATTAGGATTGTACCTTTCCTGTCAACCCACGCCGCACCGTGGACGCTTTTTGTGCGCACATTTATCGGCTGAAGTGTCTTGAAATTGCTCATGGCCAGTTCTAAAGCGGTTTTGTCTATGGATATGGGCGTTTGTCTTACGGGAGCGAGAGGCGTAAACAAGGCATCGGCATTTTCCAACCCGCAAATCCCGCACCCGGCAGTGCCAACCAGGTTGCGGCGACGGGCGCGGATATCAAAAGATTCCAGATATTCTGAGCTAATTTTGAAATATAGCTCTATGCCTTTATCAACATGGCGAATTTCTAAACTTTCAATGTCTGAAATCTGCTTGATAATGCGTTCACTGAGAGAAAATCCAAGGGCGAAGTCTGCCATGTCTGCAGGGGTCGCGAGCATCACCGCATAATTACGGCGGTTATAGATAAAAGCTACGGGCGTTTCTTCTGGAATATGCCATAGACCCTCTTGAGGTGTGTCCAAAGAATAGACCGTAATTTGCCTATCGGATAAAGGAGGGGTGCCAGTTATTGTGACCTTGAACATTATTCCGCTGGTTCCGCGATGATTTGGCGGGATTTTTCTGATGTTATGCCCAAATCCTTTTGCCAGTCGGATTTGTGGTTGGTTGGGCGCACCCGCACCGCCGTGACTTTATACTCCGGGCATTCCGTGGCCCAGTCGGAGTTTTCTGTGGTGATGATGTTTGCACCGCTTTCGGGGTGATGAAATGTGGTATAAACCACGCCCGGCGTCATGCGTTCGGAAATTTTGGCCCGCAAGCTGGTTTCGCCCATGCGGCTTTTGATACTGGCCCAGGCCCCGTTTTGAATGCCGTAAGTCTCGGCGTCGGACGGGTGGATTTCGAGAAAGTCCTCCCCGGCCCACTGGCTGTTCTCGGTGCGTCTGGTCTGGGCACCGACATTATATTGGCTCAATATCCGCCCGGTGGTCAGGATGAGGGGGTAACGACGATTGGTGCGCTCGGTGGTCGGAATGTATTCGGTCAGGACAAATTTGCCTTTGCCGCGCGTAAAGCTGTCCACATGCATAATCTCGGCGCCGTCCGGAAACTGGTCGTTAAATGGCCACTGGATGGAGCCGCGCTTGTCCAGCTCATTAAAGGTGACATTGGCGAATATGGGCGTCAGGCTGGCAATTTCGTCCCAGATTTCTGACGCGCTTTCGTGGCCCATATCATAGCCCATGGCCCGGCCCAAATCTTGTGTCACCTGCCATTCGTCCTTGCCCGTCGGGGACGCACACACCGGGCGCACCCGGCCAATGCGGCGCTCGGCGTTTATGAACGTACCATCCTTTTCCAAAAACGATGTTCCGGGCAAAAACACATGGGCAAAGCGGGCGGTTTCGGTCAGGAATAAATCCTGGACAATGAGAATATCCAGATTACGCAAAGCGGCTTCCACATGATGGATATTGGGGTCGGATTGTGCCACATCCTCGCCTTGGATATACATGCCTTTATAGGTGCCCGCCACGGCTTCGTTGAACATATTAGGAATGCGAAGACCGGGCACAGGGTCAAGTGTGCGTTGCCATTTATCTTCGAACATAGCGCGGGTGGCATCATCAGAAACATCCCGGTAGCCGGAAAATTGGTGTGGGAACGAACCCATATCGCACGAGCCTTGCACATTGTTTTGGCCGCGCATGGGATTAACCCCAACCCCGGCCCGCCCGATATTACCGGTGATCATGGCCAGATTGGCCATGGCCATCACCATGGTCGAGCCTTGAGAATGTTCGGTTACGCCCAGCCCGTAATATATTGCGCCATTGCCGCCTGCCCCATAAAGACGCGCCGCGGCCCGGATATCGTCTGCGGGCACACCTGTAATTTCCGCCATCACGTCCGGGGCATTGATCGGGTCTTTGATGAAATCCAGCCAAGTTTTAAGAGATTTTTTATCGCAACGAGCTTGGACAAAGTCTTCGTCGATCAGGCCTTCACTGGCAATCACATGGGCCATAGCGTTGATCAACGCCACATTGGTGCCGGGCGTCAGGGCCAGATGATGCTCGGCTTTGATGTGGGGCGTCTTGACCAAATCAATGGCACGGGGATCGGCGACGATGAGCTTGGCACCTTGCCTGAGCCTGCGTTTCATTTGCGAACCAAACACCGGATGGGCGTCTGTGGGGTTGGAGCCTATGACCAGAATGACGTCCGCCTGCATGACGCTATCAAAGTTTTGCGTGCCTGCACTTTCCCCGAAGGTTTGCATCAAACCATAACCCGTCGGCGAATGGCAGACCCTTGCACAGGTATCCACATTATTATTGCCAAACCCGGCGCGTATGAGCTTCATCACCGCCCAAACTTCTTCATTGGTACAGCGCGATGATGTGATGCCGCCTATGGATTTAACCCCGTATTTTTTCTGGGTGGTCTTGAGCCTTGCGGCAGCAAAATCCAACGCCGTGTCCCAATCCACCTCGCGCCACGGATCGTCAATGGTTTCGCGGATCATTGGTTTGGTGATACGGTCTTTGTGGGTGGCATAGGTATAGGCGAAGCGGCCTTTGACACAGGCATGGCCGTGATTGGCTTTGCCGTCCTTGAGCGGCACCATACGGATGACCTCCTCGCCCTTAAGCTCGGCCTTGAACGAACAACCAACCCCACAATAAGCGCAGGTGGTGAGCACGGTGCGGTCGGGTTCGCCCCGCTCCAGCACAGTATTTTCAACCAAGGCATTGGTCGGGCAAGCTTCGACACAAGCCCCGCAAGATACGCACTCGCTGTCGAAAAACCCTTCCGCCATGCCTGCGACAACTTTGGAGTCCGCGCCGCGCCCCTCTATGGTGAGGGCGAATGTACCTTGCACTTCATCACAAGCCCGCACACAGCGCGAGCAGACAATACAGGCAGTCGGATCAAAGGTGAAATAGGGATTGGTGGTGTCTTTGTCGGCGGTTTGCGGGCATATGTCATAGGAAGTTTCGTCCAGTCCTAAGTCTTTGGCCAGAGCCATAAGCGCCGGGTCATTAGCCGTGTCCGACAGATAAAGATCCATCATGCCTTTGCGCAATTTATGCAATTTTTTGGACTGCGTTACTACGCTCATGCCCGCGTCCACAGGCGTGGTGCAGGATGCGGGCGTGCCTTTGCGGCCCTCAATTTCTACCAGACATAATCGGCATGAACCAAAGGCCTCCAGCGTATCGGTGGCGCACAATTTCGGAATATCTATGCCCGCCAATTCCGCAGCCCGCATGACGGAGGTGCCGACGGGGACGGCGATAGATTGCCCGTCAATGGCAATATCTACTGTCTTGGTTGCAGGGCTTGGCGGTGTGCCAAAATCTTTTTCTATCAACAAAACCATTATTTAGCCTCAAAATCTTCCGGAAAATGCTTGATCGCACTTTGTACAGGCATGGGCGTTAAGCCCCCCATAGCACATAATGAGCCGTCCGTCATCAGCTCGCAAATATCCTCCAGCAATGCCAGATTAGCCGCTACGTTCTGGCCCGAAATTATTTTGTCCAGTGTCTCTTTGCCGCGCACCGAGCCAATGCGGCACGGCGTACATTTACCGCAGCTCTCGACCTCGCAAAATTTCATGGCAAAACGGGCTTGTTTGGCCATGTCCACATCCGCGCCGAACACAACAAGACCGCCGTGGCCGAGCATGGCATCAATATCTGCCAGTTTTTCGTAATCCATGTCCACATCAAATTGACGCGGCGGAATATAAGCGCCCAGCGGTCCGCCAGCCTGCACGGTGCGCACAGTTTTGCCAGAGCGTGTCCCGCCGCCAAAATCTTCGACCAGTTCGTGTAATGAAACCCCAAAGGCTTTCTCCACCAAACCGCCGCGTTTAATATCGCCGCCTAATTGAAATGGTTGTGTACCCCGCGAACGGCCCTGGCCAAAATCACGGTAAAAGTCTGCGCCTTTGTCCAAAACGATTGGCACACTGGCAAGCGTCAGGATATTATTGATAATGGTTGGCTTACCGAACAATCCTTCTATGGCCGGAAGCGGCGGTTTGACTTTGATCTGGCCGCGCTTGCCCTCAAGGCTTTCGAGCATGGACGTTTCCTCGCCGCAAATATAGGCACCCGCGCCCCTGCGAACATGGAAATCAAATGTCTTGCCACTGCCCGAAAGCAATCCGGCATTTTGCCAAATCTCTACGGCGCGGTTCATGGTTTTGATGGCATGGGGATATTCCGAGCGGATATAGATATACCCGGTGTCCGCGCCTACGGCCAGCCCGGCGATGACCATGCCTTCCAGCAAGACGAACGGGTCGCCTTCCATCAACATGCGGTCGGCAAATGTGCCGCTATCGCCCTCGTCGGCATTGGCGCAAATATATTTTTGCGCCGCCTTGGCCTCAAGCGCAGTTTTCCACTTTATCCCCGTCGGGAACCCGGCCCCGCCGCGTCCGCGCAGGCCCGATTTTGTTACGGTATCTACGATAGCTTCGGGAGATAATTTCAATGCGTTACGCAGTCCAGTCAGGCCGCCGTGGGCTTCATAGTCCGTAAGGTTGAGCGGGTCGGTGATGCCGCACCGGGCGAAGGTCAGGCGTTCTTGTTTGGCAAAATACGGGATGTCTTCGGTAAGCCCGTGGGATAATGCGTGGGTGCCGCCGTGCAAAAAATCTGCTTCAAACAAGCTGGTAATATCTTTTACGTCCACTGGCCCGTAGGCCATACGACCTTTGTCCGCAACCACTTCCACCAAAGGCTCCAGCCACAACATACCGCGTGAACCGTTGCGGATGATTTCTATGCCCAGATTACGGCGCTCCGCTTCACGCTTTATCTCTGCGGCTACATCGTCCGCGCCAACTGAAAGAGCGGCGGCATCGCACGGGACATATATGATGATTTGCTCGCTCATGATCCGCTCTTTTGTTTAAGCAAAACATCTAGCCGCTCTGGCGTAACCCGCCCGTACAAATTATCGCCGATCAACACCGCCGGGCCAAGAGCGCAATTTCCCAGACAATAAACATCGTGAATACCGGCGTCATATTTGTCTTGAGCGTAGTGCGCCAAATCCTCACCACCCACCGCCTGACAGGCTTCGGCGCGGCACACCTTAATGCATATTCCTTGACTAGGCTCACGCCGAAAATCATCATAAAAACTGACCACGCCATGAATGTCGGCCCGCGATATATTCAGCGCTTCGGCAATCTCGACCAAAGCGTCTTTGGATAAATATCCAAATTCGTTTTGCACATCATGCAAAATCTCAATCAAAGCGTCCGGCTGATTGTTATAGCTATTGCAGATTTTTAATATATTAATTTTACGCATTTCCTATCTATCCATACTGGGCGCATGACCAAATTGCCGTGCATACACGCGAGAAAAATGTGACGGAGAATTAAACCCGGTGGAAACCGCAATCTCCAGAAGCGTTAGCTTGGTCTGCTTAACGAGATGTGAGGCACGGTTAAGCCTAAGTTCCAAATAATATTTTGCAGGTGTGGTTTGCATGTGCCGGCGAAACAAACGTTCAAATTGACGCAGAGATAAACTCACAATTTTCGCGAGTTTAGCCATAGGGACAGGAGTTTCGGTATGAGATTCCATATAACGAATAGCGGCCAGGATTTTAGTGTTTGTGATATTGATGCGGGCTTTTAGCGGAGACCGTTGCCGCTCTTGCCGTGTGTGATCTAGTCCATATAATATTTGATCAGCGACCTTACCTGCGAGGGCGGAACTGTGGTCTAGTGCAATACTGTGGATCATCATGTCGAGAGGTGCCGTACCGCCCGAGCAGGTATAGCGGTTCCGGTCAATTTCATAGGTGCGCGACGTCAGATTATGATCTGGAAATAATTCTTCGAAACCTTCCCGATACTCCCAATGTAATGTGCATCTATACCCTTCAAGAAGACCAGCATCTGCAAGAATTATTGTGCCCGTGCTCACGGCCCCTACGGCGACACCACCCCGGGCAAGTGTGCGTAGATATCGGTTCATCTTATTATCAGTATAGTTTTGCGTGCGTAGCCCGGCACAAACAAATATTGCGTCTATATCTTTGGCTTGGGACAAGGCGTAATCCGGTGTAATTTCCACCCCATTACTGGCCTTTACGGCTTCGCCGTCTAGGCTATAAATATGCCAAGTATAAAGCTTCTCCCCCGACATACGATTTGCTGCGCGCAGAGGCTCAATCGACGTGGTGAACGCCAACATAGGAAATTCTGGTATCAGCAAAAACCCAATGGCTTGAGGTTTTTTTATGGGCGTTTTCCCAAACACAGTCAGGTCTTAGCAGCGTTTAGGCGGCTGCGTTTATTGACACGCCGACGCGACCTGCGCTCTTTAAGTTTAATGCGAAGAGGCGGCATACGCGCCGGCAATTCAGACAATATGCGCTTGCGGTCCTCATCAGGGCGCAATGGCCAGTTAGCGATTTCTTCTGGCGTTCGCCCACACCCAAAACACATATTACTGTCTGTATCGATTGAACAAATAAGCTGGCACGGGCTATCTTCAGGTTCTAGAGCCTTTTCGGTGTATTTTGAATCAATTTGATGGGTCATATCTGCTCGCTCGGGCAGGCGCGGGCCCGCAGGGCAATGCCATAGCATTGGACAAGGGACGCAACGCACCCGACGTGCAGATATGACCCACCGAAGGCTGGTTTCTCCCGCACGCTGGACGTCGTTGGGCCCCGATTGTGGCCAGTAAGGCCACTGCACGTGACCCGCCTAGCCAGCGAACGGGAGAAACCAGTCAAATGGTTCAAAATACACCGAAAAGGCTCTAATGGCAATTCTTCTGATTTTAGGGCATCATCCATGAAGTGATCCTGATTTTACTGATTTGTTTAGAGCAGTATATAAGCCATAATTCAATAGATTATGTCTAAAAACGGCATTTAAATGCCGTTTTTAGGGTAGTTTGATTTTCTTTTTGCGGATACTCTACATAAAATGAGCGATTAAAGGGGCGGTATTCAAGCCGTGTATTTACATGATTGAGCAAAAATTACCTGCGCCCGGTGCGCCAGACATTGAAATTGCCCGCGCCGCCAAGATGGCGCGGTTGCTACCGCTGGCAAAAGAACGGCTTGGAATTCCGAGCGAAGCTATGGTGCCCTATGGGCATTACAAAGCAAAGCTGTCCCTAGAATATATAGAAAGCCTCGGGGGCAAGAAAAACGGTAAATTGGTTTTAGTGACGGCTGTTACGCCTACGCCGGCTGGTGAAGGTAAAACCACAACCAGTGTTGGCCTTAATGATGGTCTCAACAAAATTGGCGTAAAAGCGATGGTGTGCTTGCGCGAACCCTCGCTTGGCCCGTGCTTTGGCATGAAGGGTGGGGCGGCTGGCGGCGGGCGGGCGCAAGTTTTGCCTATGGAGGATATCAATTTGCATTTTAATGGCGATTTTCATGCCATCACCTCGGCCCATAGTCTTATTTCCGCCATGCTCGACAATCACATGCATTGGGGCAATGAGCTGGATATAGATCCGCGCCGCATTACATGGCGCCGTGTCGTTGATATGAATGACCGGGCTTTGCGTAATATCACCATTGGTCTTGGCGGGCCAACGCACGGCATTCCCCGCGAAGGCGGTTTTGACATCACGGTCGCCTCCGAGCTGATGGCGATTTTCTGCCTGGCGTCGGATTTGAAAGATTTACAAAAACGGATCGGCGACATTATTATTGGTAAAAACCGTTCCAGGAAACCCGTAACGGTACGCGAATTAAAAGCCGACGGAGCCGTAACTGTGCTGCTCAAGGATGCTTTTCAGCCTAATTTGGTGCAGTCGATTGAGCATAACCTGGCCTTCATCCACGGCGGGCCGTTCGCCAATATCGCCCATGGTTGCAATAGTGTTATGGCCACGAAGGCGGCCCTTAAAATGGCAGATGTGGTTGTCACAGAAGCCGGGTTTGGCGCTGATCTTGGCGCAGAGAAATTCCTTGATATTAAATGTCGCCAATCGGGTTTGCGCCCGGACGCGCTTGTGCTTGTGTGTACAATTCGCGCCATGAAAATGCAGGGCGGTGTGGCGAAAAACGATTTGCTCGCCGAAAATGTAGAAGCTGTGAAAGCGGGCTGTGTAAACTTGCGCCGCCATATTAACAATATGCGTGCCTTTGGCCTAAATCCAATAATTGCGGTTAATCACTTTGTTCACGATACAGAGGCTGAAATTGAAGAAATCCGCAAAGTTTGCGCTGATGAAGGCGTGGTCATGGCAGTATCGCGACACTGGGCGGAGGGCGGCGCTGGAGCGGTCGATCTCGCGGAGGCCGTAAAAGCCCAGCTTGATAAAAACGAAAATAACGTTGAGTTGATTTACAAAGACAAGCAGTCTTTGCTTTCCAAGCTTGAAGCCGTTGCCACAACTATTTACGGCGCGAAAGACGTGACGCTATCGCCCGAAGCTGCCCGGTCGTTACGCGAGATTAAAAAAATGGGGTTTGCCCATTTGCCAATATGTATCGCTAAAACCCAAAACAGTTTTTCGACGGATCCAAAGAAACTTGGTGCGCCCACCGGGCATACGGTAGAGGTGCGCGAAGTGACTTTATGCGCAGGGGCCGGGTTTGTTGTTGCGGTTTGCGGCACCATTATGCGTATGCCAGGACTGCCGAGGCACCCAGCCGCACTAGACATTGGACTTGATGAAGATGGTCAAATTGTTGGTCTTGCTTAAGATAATTCACGAGGGAGAAGAACATGAGTGACAACGAAGACGAAATCATCTTAACAGACCTGAACGACACTGAGCTTGTTGAGCAGATGCAAGATGATCTTTATGACGGCTTGGCGGACGAAGTTTTTGAGGGTACGCAAATTTTGCTTGATCGTGGCTGGGATGCAAACACCGTTCTGACGGATGCACTCGTGGAGGGTATGCGCATAGTCGGGATAGATTTTCGCGATGGTATTTTGTTTGTACCCGAGGTTTTGCAGTGCGCTAATGCGATGAAAGGCGGCATGGGATTGCTGCGGCCAATACTCGCAGAAAGCGGCAATTCAGCCAGCCTTGGCACGTATGTCATCGGCACGGTTAAAGGCGATATTCACGATATTGGTAAAAACCTTGTCGGCATGATGCTTGAAGGCGCTGGTTTTGAAGTGATTGATCTTGGCATCAATAATCCCGTCGAAAATTACCTTGAAGCCATTGATAAGCACGAACCTGCTATTCTTGGTATGTCGGCTTTGCTGACCACAACCATGCCTTATATGGGCCTTGTTATTGAGGAGTTTGATAAACGCGGTATCTTGAAAGAGCTTCCGGTTATGGTCGGCGGCGCGCCCCTTAATCAAGAATTTTCCGATGCAATCAACGCCCATACATATGGCCGCGATGCCGCCATGACCGCAGAGCTTGCCAAAGCAATCGTTGGAAAAAACAGGTAGTGCAATTATGGCAAAAACTTCGCATAAAACACTCATTATAGCTTGCGGAGCTTTGGCCAAGGAAATCTTGTTTCTAAAGAAAATGCTGGGTGATGCGGGGCGCTCTATTGATTTGCAGTGCTTGCCAGCAAACTACCATAACAGCCCGGATAAAATTATTCCGGGTTTGGAAAAAGTGATCGCCGAGAGAGGCTGTCATTATGACCGTATTCTCATTGGCTACGGAGATTGCGGCACGGGCGGGCTTCTGGATGCATTTATAGCGAAAAATAATTTAGAGCGCCTGCCGGGCGCTCACTGTTACGCATTTTTCGCAGGGCTTGACGCGTTTGACGCGCTGATGGAAGAAGAGCTAGGCAGTTTTTTTCTCACCGATTATCTCGTACAGTTTTTCGACACGCTTGTTATAAAAGGTTTTGGCATTGACCGGCACCCCGATTTAAAAGACATATATTTCGCAAATTACAAGCGGGTTGTCTATCTGGCGCAAACCGAAGATTTGGAACTACAAGAGCAGGCGAAAGCGGCGGCGCAAACTCTTGGCCTTGATTATGAATATCGGTTTACCGGATACGGTGCGCTGGCGGGTGTGATGGATAAGCTCGCCCAAGATAAGCCTGTTTTGGGGGCGCCGACATATGTATAGAGTGCGGTTATGGGCGGTGCGGCGATCAAGGTTTATGGAAAGCCTTTATAATACTTTCAACCCGGCCATATTGTTAGTTCTGCGGGCTACCCATAAAATTTTCGGCAAATCCCTTGATCGTCCAATTACGGCATTGGAAGCTGGTCTCAAAGGTTTCTTGTTTGATTGCCAGATGTGCGGGGATTGTATCTTGTCGAGCACGGGCATGAGCTGCCCGATGAATTGCCCCAAAACCATGCGCAATGGCCCGTGCGGCGGTGTGCGGGAAAACGGAAATTGCGAGGTTAAGCCTGACATGCGTTGTGTTTGGGTTGCGGCTTGGGACGGGGCGTCGCGTATGAAAAACGGCGACGGGATTAAGGATGTACAACTTACTTTGGATTATAACCAAAAGGGTACGTCTACTTGGATAAAGCTTGCGAACAAAGGTAAGCAAGGTTCGTGATATGACAGCAGAGCCCTTAGATGTTGAACTTGTCGGCACTAATCCTGGCGACCCTTTGCCGCGCTTGCCGGGCCATGTTTCACACGGCAGGTTTGAGCGTGTATTGCGGGCGGGACATTTTGCCGTTACCTCGGAAATAGCGCCGCCAGATAGTGCCGACCCTAAAGAGATTATGCGCCGGGCTGAAATGTTCGACGGCGCCGTAGACGCTGTTAATGCCACGGACGGATCCGGCGCTAATTGTCATCTGTCCTCCGTAGGCATGTGCGCGATTATGACCCGAAACGGAATTTCTCCCATTGCGCAAATATCGTGTAGAGACCGAAACCGGATTGCGATTCAAGGCGATGTGCTCGGAATTGCGGCCATGGGGGTGGGCAATGTTTTGTGCCTCAGTGGTGATGATGTCAGTGTTGGCGACCACCCCGAAGCCAAGCCGGTTTTTGATCTTGATAGCGTGTCATTGATAGCGGCCATCCGCACCATGCGTGATGAGAGCAAATTTCTGAGCGGACGTAAAATTGATATTCCGCCGAGCCTGTTTATCGGCTCCACTATAAATCCGTTCGCGCCGCCCATTAACAACCGGGTAGATCAGCTTACTAAAAAAATTAACGCGGGCGCAGAATTTATCCAAACCCAATATTGTTTTGATATCTCCATGCTTAAAAGCTTCATGAAACGCGCCGTTGATATGGGGCTTACAGAGCAGGCCTTTATGTTGATCGGGACAGGTACGCTGCCATCGGCGGCAACGGCAAGATGGTTGCGCACGCATATACCGGGTGTGCATATACCAGATGAAATTATTAAAAGACTGGAAAGTGCAGAGAAGCCCAAATTAGAAGGCCGCAAAATTTGTATAGAAATGATGCAGCAACTTAAAGAAGTCGAAGGCGTCAAGGGCGTCCATTTAATGGCTTATAGACAAGAAAAACATGTGCGCTCTATTGTGCAAAAATCGGGTGTTCTCGGCGGGCGTAAACCGTGGCGCTCCGAGCGTTTTAACTTGACGCGCAAGAAGCCAAATCCAAAAAAATTAAGCTCAAAATCAGGAAAAAAGACATGACACGAACTGTAATAACTTCAGCAACAAAGGAACTCGTCATTGGGTTTGACCAACCATTTGTAATGATCGGCGAGCGCATAAACCCGACCGGGCGTAAATTGTTTTCAAAGGAATTAAGAGCGGGCAATTATTGGCGCGTCAAAAGCGAAGCCCTTAAACAGGTCGAAGCCGGCGCACAAATGCTGGATGTCAATGTTGGTGTACCTCTTGCGGATGAACCGGCTATCATGGCCGAGGTTATCCCGCTCATTCAAAGCATCACAGATGTGCCGCTTTGTATTGATAGCTCTATCATCGAAGCTTTGGAATCGGGTCTTTCGGTTTACAAGGGCCGTGCATTGGTTAATTCAACGACTGCCGAAGAAGAGGTTATGGAGCGGGTATTGCCACTCGTGAAAAAATATGATGCCTGCGTTGTCGCTATTTCCAATGATGATACGGGTATTTCCGAAGACCCTGATGTGCGCTTTGAAGTGGCCAAGCGTATTGTCAACCGTGCCAGCGATTACGGCATTAAACCCGACGCCATTTTGGTTGATCCGCTGGTTATGCCAATCGGCGCAATTAATTCTGCGGGTCAGGACGTATTTAAACTGCTCGCTCGTCTTCGCAATGAGCTTAAAGTCAACACCACATGCGGCGCTTCTAATGTGTCTTTTGGTCTTCCTAACCGCCACGCTATCAATAATGCTTTCCTGCCAATGCTAGCGGGTGCGGGCATGACATCTGCAATTGTAAACCCACTTCATGAGGGCTTGGTTCAGGCCGTTCGGGCTGGCGATGTTCTGGCGGGGAATGACCCGAGTTGTAGTAATTGGATCCGGGCTAACCGTGCGCCTGTTCCAGAGGGCGAAAGTGGTGGTCGGGGCGCAAGAGGAGGGCGCGGAAGAGGAGGTCGCCGTGGCAGAAGAGGCAAAGGCTAATACCTATTTGGTAATATTTTGAGCGAACATATTGTCATATTTACGCCCTCGGGCGTGCGCACGAAGGCCCAAACCGGGGAGAGCGTCTATGAAGCCGCGCTACGCGGCGGTGTAGACATGCAGTCTATTTGCGGCGGTAAAGGGTTGTGTAAACGGTGCCAAATAGAAATAGAGCCCGGCAAGCACGCCAAATTTAATATTGAAGTTCTGGATGAGAATTTATCAAAACTATCACCAACCGAGAAAAAAGCCTACCACGATGGGGATATGGAAACCCACCGCCGACTTGCGTGCCGGGCTAAAATACAGGGCGATCTTGTTGTAGAAATTCCTAGCGATGCGCGAGAACACGAGACCAGTATCAAAAAGAAAAGCACGGAGATCAACACGGCGCTTAAGCCTTCCGTCGCCCTTTATATGGTCAAGTTAGGTGTACCGACTTTTGATGAAAATCCGTGTGATAGCGATAGTTTACAAGAAGTGCTGGACAAAGATTTTGGTATTAAGGCAAAGCCGAACCATAAGGTTTTGGTAAAAATCCAAAACATCCTGAAATCCCATGACCGCACTGCCATTGTTGTAGTCAGGGACGCCTGCGAAATCATAGATATATGGCCGCCGTCTCCGTTTAATCTTTACGGCGCGGCCATTGATATTGGCTCAACGTCTGTGGCTATTTATGTTTATGACCTCACCAATGGCGGACTGGTTTATGAATCTGCCGCCATGAACCCGCAAATTCGTTACGGCGAAGATCTCATGAGCCGTGTTTCTTATGTGATGATGAATAAGGGCGGAGAAAAAAAACTCACCGCAGAAATTCACAAGCAAATTAAATCTATGCTCTCGGATGCCCGCGAATTTTTAAACCTCGGCCCCAACCAAATTTTGGAAATTATCCTTGTTGGCAATCCGATCATGCACCATTTATTCATTGGTGCAGATCCAACTGAACTTGGCCAGGCCCCGTTCACGCTCATTGTCAAAGACTGGCTCGATATATCTGCCCATAAGTTGGATCTTGGGCTTTCAGATGTTGCGCGTATATCGTTTTTGCCGCTGATCGGTGGCCATGTCGGTGCCGATACGGCGGGCGCGTATCTTACGCAATTAGAGCATATGAAAGACCGCTCGGTTTTGTTGGTTGATATTGGCACCAATGCGGAAATTGTCCTTAGCCATAATGGGCGGGTTGCCGCGTGTTCTTCGCCGACCGGCCCCGCATTTGAAGGCGCGGAAATAAGCGCAGGCGTGCGTGCAAGCAATGGTGCCATAGAGCGCGTGCGCATTGACCCGGTCACCAAAGACCCAAAATTTAAAATCATCGGTCATGATAAGTGGCTCTCGGATAACACGGAAAATATTGATACATTTAATATTATCGGCATTTGCGGTTCGGGAATTTTTGAAGTGATGGCAGAACTTGCCAATGCGGGTCTTGTGGATCAAGGTGGTTTGTTTATCCAAAGCGCCGCGCCGCACCGCTTTGTGCAAGAAGGCAAGGGCTGGAAATACGCTCTTGTGCGCCGGGATAAAAACCCGATTTATATCAAACAAACAGATGTACGCGCCGTCCAACTTGCCAAGGCGGCCCTCAGCGCCGGCGTAAGCCTTCTGGCCAAAGCACTTGATTGCCAACAGTTTGACGAGGTGCTTCTTGCCGGGGCGTTTGGTACGCATTTGGATAGTAAATATGTTGCCGACATTGGCATAATTCCGAATGCGTGTGCAGAGATTATACGCTCTATCGGCAATGCGGCGGGCATGGGCGCGGCGACGGCGCTCCTTAACATTGATGAAAAAGCCAAAATCATAGAAGCGGTAAAACATATAGAAAAGATTGAAACGGCTATGGAGCCAGAGTTCCAACAATTATTCGTAGACGCTATGAAATTTCCAACGGCGACAACCCCGTCTGGAAGTGCAAGCACAAGGCGCCGTCGCGGACGGCGGGAAAAATAAAGTGAAATCATAACTCAATCCACTAACCGCTTGAATAATGAGGCTTAGTAGTATTCGTTATAATGTGATTATGAAATTGACGCTCGGCGGAAGACTGACTAGGATTTACAATTGATGAAGCAAGAAACGACAACAGATAAAAAACCGCAAAAATTCACTGGAGTGTTTATCATTTCATTGTTCCTTACCGCATGCGTTGGCGCGTGGGGTTTGATTGATTCGGATAGTATGACGGGAGCATTCGGCGGTTTTACTAGTTATATGCTAAAAAACTTAAGCTGGTATTGGTTGCTCATCACAACAGGGTTGTTGATATTGATCTGCTATATGGCGTTCGGGCCATATGCTCATATACGGCTCGGCAAGGATGATGAACGTCCAGAATTTTCAACACTATCTTGGCTTTCCATGTTGTTCGCAAGCGGTATGGGGGCGGGCCTTCTTTTTTGGGGCGTGGCTGAGCCAATAAGCCATTTTCAAAATCCGCCAGGCATGGCAGGCGGAACGGCTCAGGCTGCACGAGAGGCCTTTGTCATTACCAATTTGCACTGGGGGTTTCACGCTTGGGCTATTTACGGCATGTGCGCTCTTGTTATCGCCTATTTCTCATTTAGGCGCGGTATGGCCGCGACAATTTCAGCACCGATCACTGTTCTTTTTTCGAGCAAAGCTGGGAAGTCTTTTTGTACTGCGGCAGATGTATTGGGTGTTCTTGCCGTTGTTTTTGGATTGGCAGGATCTTTAACAATGGGAATTTTTCAAATCAGCGGCGGGCTTAATACGGTGTTTGATTTGCGGCCATCTACGGCACTTTCCCTTATGATTATGGCGGCCTTATTTGTTAGTTATATGGTATCCGCTTCAACGGGGCTGGGTAAGGGGATTAAAATTTTATCCCAACTCAACATGTTGCTGGCAATAACTTTATTGGCCATTGTAATAATCTTTGGCCCAACGGTCTTTATTATGGAAACCTTCGTAAATTCTATTGGCGAGTATGTCACCCGTTTGCCCGAGATGTCGTTTAAATTATTCCCTTTCGAAGGACTGTCCGGTTGGATGAGCGGCTGGACATTAACCTATCTAATCTGGTGGCTTGCCTGGGGGCCGTTTGTTGGCGTTTTCATTGCCCGTATTTCTCGTGGCCGCACTATCCGGGAATTTTGCTTAGGCGTAGTACTCGTCCCGACGCTATTTTCAATTCTGTGGTTTTCGGCTTTTGGCGGTTCAGCTATTTATATGGAAATGTTTGGCGGCGGCGGTATTTCCGAAGCTGTATCAGCCGATGTTACGTCTGCGCTCTTCCAGTTTTTAGACAATTTTCCCGTGGGTCATCTATTGGGCGTACTGGCTTGTGTGCTGATTTTCATTTTTCTGGTGACCTCCGCAGATTCTGGAACTTTCGTACTTTCCATGCTAACGATGGACGGCAATTTGAATCCGGCACTGAGCCATAAATTAATATGGGGGGTACTGATTGCCGCCATAACAACCGCTACGGTTCTAAGCGGGTCTGTGCCTGTGGCTATGGCCATGGCTATTGTCGGTGCTCTCCCGTTTTCAGTCTTTCTATTGTTGCAGATTGTCGGGTTTTTGCGAGAAATTCGCAAGGAACTGCGTGAGCCAGCAAGCGAGAATGCAATAGTGCCGACTACCAGTAAAGAAGGGTAATCATCGTGCAGATGTTGAAAAAAATAGTGTTTACACTGGGTATGTTTTTGAGCATGTTGCCGTTTACGGCGGCTCTGGCACAAGCACAAGACGCGGTCGCCCAGCCAGAAACCTTAAATCCAGACGCCTTAAGCCCTGGAGTTTTCGTATCATTGTTGAATATTTCCGTATTGGTGTTTTTAGGCTGGTTAATATGGTTATACTTCCGAGAAAAGAGTTAGGCCGAGAGAAAAGGTAAGCGTTATGAAAGTTGGTGCGGCTCAATTTGCAAGCGAGATTGGTGATGTCGAGGCTAATATGGAAATTCACCTTGACTGGATTACTCGTGGTTTGAGCAAGAAACTTGACCTGTTGGTCATGCCAGAATTATCTCTGGTTGGTTACCACGGAACGGAACATCTTTTGGATGTAGCCATGAAATCTTCTGACCGAAGGTTACGTCAGCTGAGTAGCGCAGCGGGAGATATGGCCATTGTCTTGGGGTTTATTGAAGAAGGCCCGGCGGCGCTATTTTACAATACTGCCGTGATTATGCAAAATGGAAAAGTTATCCACCGCCACCGCAAGATAAATGTGCCGAATTACGGAAAGCTTGAAGAAGGTAAATATTTTGCAAAAGGCAGACATGTTAGAACCTGCTCATTAGATGAAGATTGGGATGCTGGCTTGCTGATTTGTTCAGATGCCTGGAACCCGGCGTTGACGCATCTGGCATTTTTAGCGGACACGACGCTTTTGATCACGCCCGTGAGTTCGGGCATTGAAGCCGTAGGCCCTGGTTTCGACAATCCTGGCGGCTGGGAGTTGACGATGCGGTTCTATTCTATGATGTACGGCGTACCGTCTATCATGGTCAATAGAGTTGGCGTCGAAAGGGATCTAACTTTTTGGGGCGGATCTTGCATATTTGACCCCTTTGGCAAACCCCTTGCCGTTGCCGGAAAAGAGGAAGAATTGATCGTGGCTGAGCTAGACTATAATCAAGTTCGAAAGGCGCGCCATCAGCTACCAACTGTACGCGATAGCGATACTAATTTGGTGCAGTCTGAAATACGCCGATTGGTAGAAGTGCAAGACGGCCGCGGACGATTTCCGGGTAATAAATAAGATAGATATGCGCGATTTTTTGTTAGAAGAAGAAGACCGGGCATTTCGTTTGGAAATTCGTGATTTTCTTAACCGTGAGCTTGCGCCCCGGTGTGAGGCCATTGAGCGGAACGAAGATTGGGCCGCTGTTAAATCCGTTATTCGCGTTCTTGGCAATGCTGGTTATATGAAGTTGATGTTCAAGGACGTCTATAAGGGGTCTTTAAAACATCCCGGCTTAACCCATGCAACAATTCTATCCGAAGAAGCCGCCTATCTTAATTATGCCTTCGAATCGACCATTGCCACTGCGCTGAGCTGTGCCTACCCGCTGCATGCTCATGCCGCGCCAAAGATCAAAGAACGGTACCTTACCCCGCTGCTTGAGGGAAATGCAGTTGGATCAATTTGTATGACAGAACCGGGTGTTGGATCCGACAGTGCTGGCATGGAAACCCGTATCCACTTTGATGAAAAAGCCCGCGAATGGGTTATTAACGGACTAAAACGGTATATTTCAAATTCATCAAAGGCAGATATATACATCATCTGGGGCATTACTGATAGCGAGGTTTCACCACAAAAGGGGATGACGGCCATTGTTGTGCCTGCGGATACGTTTGGGCTTTCTTTTCCGCGCAATTATCGTTTCATGGGGCGGCGCGGTTGTGTCGTCGGGGAAGTTACACTTGATAATGTGCGTGTCCCAGAAGAAAATTTACTTGGGAAAGTCAATAAAGGGTTCAATATTATGTTGGGTGCCTTTAATTTTGAACGTGTAATTTTAGGAGGCGCAGGTTTGGGCGTCGCGCGTTCAGCCTTTGATATTGCTAAAAGCCACGCGCAAAAACGAAATTCATTTGGCCAAAAACTAGGCCAAAAGCAATTGATATGGGATATGATTGCGCAAATGAGTTGCCGCATAAATGCCGCAGAATTGCTGACTTACCGAGCGGCAAAAATGTACGATAGCGGCCTGGACGGGAAGTCTCTGATGCGAGAGGCAAGTCAGGCAAAGCTGGTGTCTACTGAAACGGCCATTTATTGTGCAGACCGAACGGTTCAGATACTGGGCGGTGACGGCGTAACAAAGCAGTTTGGACGGGCAGAGCAAATTTACCGTGATGCACGACCTCTCACCATAGTTGGGGGGAGTTCCGAGATGTGTAAATATTTAATTGCAGCGAAAGAAATGCCTGAAATTAAGCCAAATCTATGACTTTAAAAGCCAAGTTTATGACCCTAAGAGAATGCATATAAAATGAATATTGCGCGCATGTTGGAAGCGTCAGTTGATCGTCATCCACACAGTACCGCTTTGGTTTTTGACGGGCAGCGCTGGACTTATTCTGAATGGCTTGCGCGAATTCGCAGTTTCGCAAAGGCGCTTTCAGACTTGGGAGTACGTCCAGGTGACCGGGTGGCGTTTTATGTCTCTAACTCTGAGAATTCAGTCACAACTTATTTCGCGTGTCAGATGCTTAGCGCTGTTGCCGTTCCGATCAATTACCGGTTAAGTGCGGGTGAAGCGACCTATATTTTACAAGACTCGGGTGCCCGAATACTGATCTATGGTCGCTATCTCACGGAAAATGTCAGCAAGATACAAGTACAGCTACGCTCAGTTCATGATTTTATCTCCTGTGCATATGATGCCCAAAATGTAGCTGATGGGCATTTGCATTTTGACACTTTGGTTAAGGAAGCTGTTGCCAATGATTTACCATGGGGGCAGCCAAATTCAACGGACATTTCGGCATTGGTTTATACTTCAGGCACGACGGGCCGTCCAAAGGGGGTCATTCACACACATGCGAATGATATGGCAATTGCGATGAATTGCGTAATGGAATACGGTCTGAACCATAGTGATAAAGCATTGCACGTCGCACCATTATATCATGTGGGGGGTATGCAGGCTTATTTTATACCCCATTTGATGGTCGGTGCGACCAATGTAATTATAGGGCGTTATGAGGCCGAAAACACATTAAAAACCATTCAGACGGAAAATATTACGACCTTATTTGTTGTTCCTACACAAATTCAGGAGATGCTGTCTCATGGAAAATTTGATGGTTTTGATCTCTCCAGCCTCAGATTAATGACAACTGGCGGCGCGGCGATTTCCTCTGCAACCATGGAACATGTGATTGCGAAATTTTGCCCTAATATATATAATGGGTACGGGATGACAGAAGCCAGTCTTTCGCTTATTTTACACCCTCGCGACGCGGTCAGAAAATTGGGGTCTTGCGGCAAGCCAACTTTGATATCTGAATGCAAAATTATTGCGCTGGGCGGTAATGGTGAGGTGTCGCCAAATGAAACGGTGGGCACAGGCGAGATAGGACAGCTTATCATTCGCGGCCCGCAAACCATGAACGGCTACTGGAATAAGCCATTCGAAACGACAAAAAAATTAAAGGCAGGCTGGGTTTATACAGATGATTTATTTTCAAAAGATGATGAAGGGTTTTATTTTTTCCATGGGCGCGCCGATGATTTAATCGTTTCGGGCGGAGAAAATATATACCCGCGTGAAATCGAAGAGTTGTTATATTCTTGCCCAGGTGTGAAAGAAGCTTCTGTTGTCGGATTGCCTGACCCAAAATGGGGAGCAGTTGTAACAGCGTTCATTGTCGCCGCTGATTCCAGTCTTTGTGAGAAAGATTTGGATGAATTTTGTAAATCAAGCGAATCCTTAGCGTCTTTTAAAAGGCCAAAGCGCTACATTTTTTTAGAAAAACTACCCACTAATCCAAGCGGTAAAATAATAAAACCAGAATTATACAAAATTGGAATGCAGGAAAGCCACGGACAAAATGGTGGAAATGCTGAAAGCCTGTAAAGAGCGAGCGGCGCTATTTAAGGTTCGCCCTCGCCAATTTCTTCTTTGCGGTGGGCCATGTACTCGTCCAGTTCTTCCCGAATAGCTGGGTCTAGTACTGGTTCTTCGTATTCTTCCAGCGCTTTTTGCCACAGCTTGGTGGCGCGTTGTCCGGCGGTTACAGAACCTGCTTCCTCCCACGCTTCATAATTTGTCCAGTCTGATAACATGGGTTCATAGAATGCGGTTTTATAGCGGGACATCGTGTGTTCTTCCCCAAAGAAATGTCCGCCGGGCGCTACTTTGGCAATAGCGTCAAAGCCAAGTTCATCTTCGGAAAAATCAATGGGCTTTAAAATTTCTGCCATGTTTTGAAGAATTTCTATATCCAGGATTAGTTTCTCATAAGATGCCGTTAGCCCGCCTTCCAGCCAGCCTGCACCGTGATAGATCAAATTGCCGCCGCCCAATACGGCCCCCCATGTAGCCATTGTTGTTTCATATGCGGCCTGTAGATCGACAGCATTCGAAGCGTTGGCGTTCGAAGTCCGGTAAGGCAATTTGTACCGCCGTGCCAGTTGCCCGGCGATCAAATTAGCTTTCGTATTTTCAGGCGTACCAAAGGCGGGCGCTCCCGATTTCATGTCCACATTTGATGTGAAAGCCCCATAAATAACGGGCGCACCAGGATTTACGAGTTGTGTAAGAACGACGCCAAATAACGCTTCAGCATTTTGTTGTGCCAAGGCGGCGGGCAATGTTACGGGCGTCATAGCCCCCATTAATGTAAACGGCGTTATGGATACAGGTTGCCCATATTCTGCCATAACGATGAGGCCTTCGCCCATTTCTTCATCAAAAAGACGCGGGGAGTTGACGGAAATAATGGATGTCACCCCAGGATTTTTTGCCATGTCCTCAAGACTGTCACCCCGTGCTATCGCCATCATTTTGATGCCGTCGAGCGCTCGCCCACGCCCGATAGCCGTGACATGAAAGGCAAGGTCACTCAGCCGAATATTCGCCAGATAAGTATCCATATGGCGGGTATTGGCCGGTAACTCCATCGGCGCCGTCACCTGATTGCCAATCATATGTATGACATTAAAATGATGCGCTAGGCGTGTGAAGTTTTCATAGTCCTTCATGTTCCCGAGGCGCCGTCCGTTAATCGCATCGTGTACATTTGGCGGGCCTGCTACGAGGCCGTTTACAACTGAATTACCGCCGATTTCGACAGCGCGCTCAGGGTTTCGCGGTGTTAGCGTCACTGTTGACGGCGTTGTCGACAGGGCATGATCAAGCAATTCTTCATCAAAGCGAACCATGCCCTCATTGCCTTCATTGCGCTCAACCCGTGCACCTGCCGCTTCAAAATAATCCAGCACCTTATCGCCTATCACGCGAATGCCTAGTTCGGAGAGAATTCTTATTGATGTGTGGTGAATGGCATCAACTTGCTCTTCCCCAACGATTTCAAGGGGGGAAAAATTATTACGGATTTGGCTCCAAGGAAGCTGAGGAATGGCGGCTTGGCCCGGCTTGGATCGTCCTCGACGACTACTTGAACGGCGACGATTGGTCATGAATATCTCCAGATAGACTAAGTGCTACTTTATCATTTGCTATAAGCAAATTTTACTATACGCAAATTTGAAGTGGTAAACTTGCAAAAAAACGGCAAAAAAATGTTTATCTTCGCCATATAAAAACTTTTAACCCAAATCCCTCAAATTCGAAATCAGACGCGGCGTTGGACAAGTTTAATTTAGTCTAAGCTTTAGGAATGGGATAGCTCAATTATTAATATTAATAGTTTCTATCCCTTTGGGAGATAGTGCGCACGCCGCTTCAGTTAGCACATATAAAATGGTAAGGAAGCTTTGCGTGAGCTATACACAGTTCATTTAGTTTATAAAATAAGGGGAAGACAATGTCTATTAAGAAAAAAACATGCAGAAGTTTACTTTTGAAGGCGCTTTGCACGACAGCGCTCTCGTCGATTTTCGTAGCAAGCAATGCCCATGCTCAACTCGATGAAATCATTGTGACAGCGACAAAAAGAACAGAGAACCTACAGGATGCAGCAATCGCTGTTCAGGCGATTAGCCAACAAACCCTTAGTGAACAACGTATCACAAGCTTTGACGATTACATCGAGCTTTTATCCAATGTTACATTTTCAGGTCGAGGTCCGGGGCAGAACACGTTTAATATTCGTGGTGCCGGCATTCAAACTCTCGACATTTCCGTTGCGGAATCTCAAGGTACAGGGCCAAATGTTGCGCTCTATCTGGACGAGCAGCCCGTAACAGCAGGTGGTCGTAATTTAGATATTTATCTTGCAGACATAGAGAGGGTCGAGGTGCTGCCTGGGCCACAAGGAACCCTTTATGGAGCCAGCTCACAGGCGGGTACAATACGTTTCATCACCAACAAGCCAAAGTTTAATGAGTTTAGTGGCCGTTTAGATGCAAGTTACGCCTTTACAGACGGCGGCAATGATAGCACGGCTTTGGTTGGGACGGTTAATATTCCCATTATTGAAGATCGTTTGGCAGTACGTTTTACGGCATTTAATGATCGTAAAGGTGGTTACATCGACAATGTACTCGGCACCTTCACCCCGTCTTCAGCCAACAACCCTAGCCTACCGTCAGACGCCGGCGTGTTTTTTGCTGCTGGCACAACATTGGCGGACGGAACGGTTCTCGCCGCTGATACGACCTTTCCCGTTGTGTACGAGGAAACTAGTAATTCCGAACTGGTTCAGGACAATTTCAATGAAGCCCGCTATTCAGGTTTTCGTTTCGGCGTTAATTTGGCCATCAATGATGATTGGAGCCTTCTTGTTCAACACCATCGCCAGACATTAGACGTAGACGGCGTATTTGACTATGACCCAGAAGTGGGCGAATTGCAGGTTAGCCGCTTTGCGCCAGACACGTTGGAAGATAAGTTCGGAACGACTTCCTGGACCCTTACCGGGCGTCTTGCCGGTTTGGATGCTGTTTATACCGGTTCATACCTAAATCGGGATGTCGAACAAACGATCTCCTATGCTCAATATTCTGATGCGGGTAGATTTATTCCAGGTTATATCTGTGAGTACAACACTCCAGGCTACACTGGTGCCGCTGGGGGTTATGGATTTGACCCTACCCTTTCAGGTGATCCAGCCGTTATCGAATGCCGTGGTTCAAATAACTTCATTAGGACGACGAATGAAAACGAACGCTTGGTAAATGAGTTTCGTGTCAGTGGTAACCTAACTGACTGGTCAAGCTTCTTGCTGGGTGTATACCATGAGGATAATGAAATTCGCCATGTTGGCGATTTCTTTTACAGCGATGCGCGAGGTGCGCCGATTGACCCTGGTCAACTCAATGGTGGCACGGGACCATTGACTGCAAACAATCCCAACGTCAGAGATCCGCGCGTGCAGTTTACGAATGACATTACCCGCCCTGAAGAGCAATTTGCTATTTTTGGTGAGGTTGCATTCGATATTGGAGATAAGTTTAACATCGCCTTTGGAGGCCGCTACTATTGGTTAGATGTTGGTTTCCAAGGCTTTTCTGCATTTGTATTTGGTAATGATCCTGCGCCGAACCTTGCGGGTCTTCCTGGCGTCACAACTAATCCGAATGTAACCGGCGGTCGTGATTTTGAGGTAACTATCCCTGCTTTGGGTGCAGACAACCCGGACCAAACCAACGACTTTATTCCGCGTGTAACTCTCACTTATGAACCTAATGATGATATTTTGCTATTTGCAACATATTCTGAAGGTTTTAGGCCTGCTGGCTTCAATCGGGCGACAGCATCGGGCTTTGGCGCGGCGACTGGCAATGGCACTACTATCTTTCCAGATTTCTTTATTCCTCTGGTTTTCGAGTCTGATACCATAACCAATTATGAATTTGGTTGGAAGACGCAATTGTTGAATAATCGTTTGCGCATCAATGGTTCGGTCTACTTTACGGAATGGGACGATATACAAATCGGTGCATTTGATAGCCAAAACATTAGTTTGTTCGGGTTTATCGATAATGCGGGAGATGCAGAGATTAGAGGTATTGAGACAGATTTTGCGTTCGCTCTTACGGACAATTTCCTCTGGTCAGGCAATGCGTCTTATATTAAGACCGAGCTTGTCAGAGCTAATCCGGCGCTTGGTTTTATTCTTGTTCCAGCTGGCTCCGAACTGCCTTTAACGCCAAACCTACAATTTTCAACCACGGGTCGGTATGAGAAAGATGCTTATGGCGGTTTAGCTCACGCTCAAGTTACATTGAAATACGCAGGCGATAGTTTTAGCAGTCTCGAAACCAGCGAAAGGGAGGTGCAAGGAGCCTATGCGCTTCTAGATGGGTCTATTGGGTATTCAAGCGATAGCGATGGCTGGCAGGTGGAGTTATTCGTCGATAACATCACAAATGCAGTGCCTGATTTAAACATCCAAACTTTCGATAATCAGCGCCGGATTACAACCGCTCGTCCACGTACAATTGGTATTAGAGTGGGTAAGGATTTCTAACTCTTGTTTACAGATACCAAATACTTATTTGAGTGTTGATAATTTACCAAATAAAAGCGAGCCATTTTTGGCTCGTTTTTTTTAACCAAAAAAGTATCTCCCGAAAAACCGGGTTTCTGGATATCTTTGGATATATATGATAAACACCTGTATTTACTATGCTCGTTTCAATCGGTTGTCGTGGGGGGTGTACTCACAAGAAGCTTGAAGTGAACCCTATTAATCAGTATCGTGATATAAGGCATTGGGCATGCTGAAGTGTCATGCGGAAGTATTGCGTAAAACTTTTAAGCTGGAGGCTACAGTCAAAACAGTAACCCGTATACCTGTGAATTTCGATCTTCGAGCATTGCAAATTTTTGCTGTTGTTGCTGAACAAGGAGGGATGACGCAATGCGCACGTGCTCTTGATATGACGCAATCCGGCGTATCACAGACAATTGCGAAACTAGAAGAAATTGTTGGTAGTGAGCTGTTTGATCGAACCAAACGCCCTATCGGCTTAACGCTGGCGGGAAGGGCATTACTGTTGCGTGCCCATAAAATTCTTGATGACGTACAAAACGCTTATGTAGAAACAGCACAATCAGGCCAAAGCAGAAAAATTGGAACATTAACAATCGCAATGCCAGACAGCGTGGCAAGCGCGATTGGGCCTGCTCTTTATGGGCGCAAAAAAAGCATTTGTGATAGCTGGCGTATTATGAGTGGGTTAACGCCATTTCAACGCGAAGAATTTCTTTCTCATGCGATCGATATGATGGTCACTGATGAAAGTAATATATCCAATGTAACAGGGCTTCAGCGGTTTGGCCTCATGACGGAGCCGTATATTTTAATTTTTCCGAAGGATTATCAGGGGCCTCAAGAATTGGGGCCGCATTTATTGTCGTTGCCACTCGTAAGATTCACATCCCATTCCGCTGCCGGATATCAGATAGAAGCCCAACTTGACCGTCTATCTGTAAAGTATCCAAAACGAATAGAAGTAGATACCCCGTGTTGCCAGTTGGGGACCGTTGTTAATGGGCATGGCTGGGGGATAACAACGCCTTTGTGTCTATTACAGCGCCCAAGTCTTGTTGATGAGTTGATAGTAGCACCAATCACGAAAGGCAGTTTCGGAAGGCACCTTTATCTGGTTTCCCGCCAAAATGCTTTGGGAGATATTCCAAAAATATTTGCGGATGAGTTCAAAGAAATAGTGAACGAGGAAATTATTCCGGTTTTGATAAAAAAACTACCTTGGCTGGAAAATAAAGTGAAAGTAATCATAGACGATCTGTAAATGTCAAGAGAGTTTCTAGTGGTTCACTTTTTGCTTTAATTATAGCGGATAAAAACAATCAACTTACCCAGCCATTTTTTATTTGGAGATTAAATGCGTCGAGCGTATTTCGCATAAGCATGGCAACGGTGACAGGGCCGACGCCGCCCGGAACCGGTGTCACCCAACTGGCGACTTCCAGAACACCTTTTGTGTCGACATCTCCAACGATCGTGACATTTCCGTTTTCATCAACAACTTGATTGATGCCAATATCTATAACGGCGGCACCAGGTTTTATCATATCCGCACGGATTAATTTTGGTTTACCAACGGCGACGATAACCACATCTGCCTGCCTTGAATGGGCTGCGAGCGAGCGTGTCAAATGATGGCAGACGGTTACGGTGGCCCCTTCCGCCATGAGCATAAAAGCGACGGGTTTGCCAACAATCTCCGAATGGCCAATCATGACCACTTCCAGACCTTCCAACCTAAGACCGGTTTGTCTTAGTAATTCAATGGAAGCAGCGGCCGTGCACGGAGCAAGGGCTAAATCATTGTAAACAATATTGCCAATAGATGCCGGGTTCATTCCCTCGACATCCTTTAGGGGGTGAATTGCGGATTGAAGGGAACGCAAATTGATATGTTCGGGCGTAGGGCGTTGTAAAATTACGCCGACAACCTGACTGTCGTCGTTCAAAGCGGCAATACGCTCTTTGCAGTCTCCCTGGCTGATGTTTCCATGCCAAAATTGTTTTTCAAACGGTATCCCAACTTTTTTTGCCGCACGCATTTGATTGCGGATATATATAGAAGCCCCGTCATTTTGGCCAATACATATGGATACCAGGCGGCCAATCACATGCCGTTTTTCTAGTTCACGCAGTTTCGCGCCAACTTCATTTAAGATTTTTTTCCGTAAGGGCGCACCGCGTAATAATAAATGATCTGTCATAGGTTCAACTAAGTTTCTATTGGCGAATACACAACATTATAATAAGTGATTGCGGCTTTGTTATCAGGCCTTTTTGCGAACTCTGATAGGTGATTTGCTGAACTCTGCGCTAAAGCATTTTGAGAAATGAGCACCGCTGGAAAAACCTGCCGCGTATCCTATTTCTGTAACACTCATGGTCGATTGACGTAGCAAACGCGCCGCATAATTCAGGCGCATCTTACGAAAAAAGAGTGCTGCACTTTCGCCAATTTCCTCCTTAAAAAGCCGCCCTAATTGCCGCTCTGAAATACCCGCATAGTTGGCAATTTTGCGAAGCGGGGGCGGGGAGCCAATCTGGTTTTGCATATACTCGATTGCATGTAAGATTGCAGGGTTTGCGGTGCCATAGGTTTCTGCAATTCCCATACGTTGCGCAGCCCCTGGTGGACGCACGGCGGTATGCAAAAACCAATCAGAAACTTTTTTCGCAAATGCCGCCCCGTGATGTTCGGCAATGAGTGCATGCATCATGTCTAACGGCGCAACACCGCCGGCACATGTAATCCGTTTGCGGTCGAAGATATAGAGGGCATGTTCTATCATGGCGTTTGGGAAGGTTTCGCCCATGGCCTCCTCGTGCTCCCAATGGACAGTGACCCGGTGACCAGAAATGACATTTGCCTTTGCGAGGATGACTGGCCCGCCAGAAACGCCGCCAAGGGTAACACCAGCGGCGGCCAATGAACGAAGCCAGGTGAAAACTTTCCGGCTCTGGAAGCTAAACGGATTTCCGCCGGCGCAAACAAACAAGAAGTCCAGAGATTTGGCGGTGTCAATATTGACATTACAAGAAATTTCATGGCCAGTAGAACAGGCAGAACTGTCATCTTCAATTGATATATTGCTCAAGCTATATAGCTCTTTGCCCGCAATGTGATTGGCCGCTCGTAGGGGTTCAATGGCAGAGGCGTATGACATGAGGGCAAAGCCGGGAATGAGTAGAAAACCTATTTTAATTGGATCGTCAAAATTCCGCATGTCCTAAATATATATAAAACCGTCTGTTTTGTAAATTCAATAATGATGCACAGCGTGTATTATTTTTGAAACTTAAGGAAGTTTACATGCGACATTCTGCGTTCCAGATATTTAAGCAGGCACTTAGGGGGCATGCCGGGTGGAAACCTATATGGCGTTCACCTGATCCGAAACCGCACTATGATTATATTATTGTCGGCGGGGGCGGGCACGGCCTTGCAACTGCCTACTATCTTGCAAAAAAATATCAGGGCGTAAATATTGCCGTGCTCGAAAAAAACTGGCTTGGCTGCGGCAATGTCGCGCGAAACACAACTATTATCAGATCGAACTATTTACTGGACGGTAATGAGCCTTTTTATGAGCACTCTATGAAGCTCTGGGAGGGGCTTGAGCAGGAGCTAAATTATAACGCAATGATTTCCCAGCGCGGCATTATTAACTTATTTCATACGGATCCGCAAAGAGATGCTTCTGTCCGCAGGGGTAATGCTATGTGCCTTAATGGTGCGGATGCTGTTTTATTGAGCCAAGAAGAATTGCGCAAAAAATGCCCGTTCTTGAATTTTGACAATGCACGTTTTCCAATCCTCGGTGGATTGTGGCAACCACGAGCCGGCACGGCACGGCACGACGCGGTTGCCTGGGGGTATGCGCGCGGCGCAGATCAACACGGCGTAGACATTATCCAAAATTGCGAAGTAACAGGGTTTCTGATTAGCGGCGGAATATGCACAGGCGTTGAAACCACACGCGGGCAAATTCGCGCTAAAAAAATTGGTGTCGCGGTTGCGGGATCGTCAAGCCGGGTGATGGCGAAGGCCGGCATGAGATTGCCCATTGAGAGCCATGTTTTGCAGGCATTTGTCAGTGAAGGCCTTAAGCCGATTATCCCCGGCGTCATCACATTTGGCGCAGGTCATTTTTACGTCAGTCAATCCAACAAGGGCGGGCTTGTTTTCGGAGGCGATATTGACGGCTATAACACTTACGCCCAGCGCGGGAATTTGCCGGTGGTTGAAGATGTATGCGAGGGCGGCGTTGCACTGATGCCCATGATTGGCCGCGCGCGGCTTTTGCGCATGTGGGGCGGATGTGTGGATATGTCCATGGACGGCTCGCCCATAATTGACAAGACCCATATTGAGGGTCTCTATTTCAATGGCGGTTGGTGTTACGGGGGCTTTAAAGCAACGCCGGCATCCGGGGTCGCTTTCGCGCACCTGCTTGCCACGAACACCCCCCACGGCACGGCGAAGGCTTATCGCTTTGACCGCTTTTCTCGCGGATTTCTGATCGACGAAAAGGGCGTGGGCGCCCAACCAAATTTGCACTGAGGGGGTTTAGATGATTATTGTACATCCATTATTAGGGCCTCGCGACGCACAGGAATTCACATATCTGGGCGATGCAAGCCTCATTCACCGGCCTGATCCAAAAGCTGATGATGCGGCAGAAAATTTCTATGAATATCTCTATCAGCGCGATAATTTAGCGGGCGAGCACCGTGAATTATGGTTCCATGAGCAAGGCGATAGGTCTTGGCTTGTCATTAAACGTAATACGCTCACCCATGATATTTTATCCGTTGAACTTGCAAGCGATGTAGCAAGACGTGAAGGCCGCAGCAAATGACACAAACACACCGAGTGGGCGGCGGACATATTGACCGTTCGCAGCCTGTCGAATTTACTTTCGATGGCAAGAAATACCAAGGCTTTAGCGGCGATACTGTCGCGTCTGCACTAATTGCAAATGGCGTAAAACTTGTTGGCCGTTCGTTTAAATACCACCGTCCACGCGGAATATTTTCCGCTGGATCAGATGAACCAAATGCATTGATGACCATTGGCGAAGGCGCTCGGGCGACGCCCAACACACGCGCGACCATCGCTGAACTTTATGAAGGCATGACCGTTCAAAGCCAGAACCGCTTTCCGTCTCTAAACTTTGATGTCATGGCGGTGAATGATTTACTCGCGCCTTTTTTAAGTGCTGGTTTTTATTATAAAACTTTTATGTGGCCAGCGTCTTTTTGGGAAAAACTATATGAACCAATCATCCGCCGGGCGGCAGGTTTGGGCGCGCTATCAGGCGAGCCGGATCCCGACCAATATGATAAAGGTTTCTTGCACTGTGATGTACTTGTAATTGGCGCGGGGTCGGCGGGCTTAATGACTGCATTGGTGGCTGGGCGAGCGGGGCTGCGGGTTATCCTTGCTGATGAAGACTTTCAAATGGGCGGGCGGTTGCTTTCAGAACTTGAGCAGATTAACGGTGACACCGCATTGGCATGGACGATGCAAATAACCGCTGAATTGTCATCAATGCCCAATGTTCGCCTTATGGGCAGAACCACGGTTTACGGTGTTTTTGACCACGGTATTTACGGTGCGGTTACGCGCAATACGGATCATCTTGCCGTGAAAACCAAAAAGCCAAGGGAAACGCTGTGGCGGATTTACGCAAAACGCTCAGTGCTTGCATCGGGTGCTACGGAGCGATCGATCGCACTCTCAAACAATGACCGCCCCGGCGTCATGCTCGCCAGTGCTGTGCGCACATATGCCAACCGTTTTGGGGCATTGTGCGGTAAGCGTGTTGTTGTGGTCAGCAATAATTCGGACGGATTGCGTACTGCAAACATTTTAAAGGCTTCTGGAGCCGAGGTGTCGGCGGTAATTGATACGCGCTTGTCGGAGAACTCTTTTGATATTCGCGGCAGGAAAGCCGTGCGGGCGATTAGATTTTCTGATGGCCGTAAAGTGGATGCCGATTGTATTGCTATATCGGGCGGCTGGAATCCCAACATTCAGCTAACATGTCACAAAAGAGGCCGCCCATTATGGCGCGATGACATTGCTGCATTTGTTCCGAGTAAAGACGCGCTAACGGCTGATATGGATGTGGCTGGCGCGGCGAACGGATCATTTAGCACCCACCAGTGTTTACAGGAGGGCGCACAAGCGGGCGCACGCGCTGTGCAGGCACTCGGGAAAAATGCGGCGGCCATTGACCTCCCCCAAGCAGATGATGCGCCTTTTGAAATTACGCCGTTTTGGGAAATGAAGGGCTGTAAAGGAAGCGCCTGGGTCGACCCTCAAAATGACGTGACTGCCAAGGATATAAAATTGGCGGCCCAAGAAGGGTTTAAGTCTGTCGAGCTGCTTAAACGCTATACAACTCTCGGCATGGCTACGGATCAAGGCAAAGCCTCGAATGTGTTAGGCCTTGCTATTTTAGCGGATCATCTGAGCCAAACTATTCCTGAAACGGGCACAACAATTTCAAGGCCGCCCTATACGCCGGTTTCAATAAGCGCTTTCGCGGGCGCTTCACGGTTTGAACATTTTCGCCCGGTAAGGAAAACGCCGAGCCATAATTGGGCACAGGGACAAGGCGCCGTCTTTGTCAGCGCCGGGTTATGGCAACGCGCCCAATATTTTCCGAGACCCGGAGAAACCCATTGGCGCCAAACGGTTGACCGGGAAGTTGTCGCCACGCGCAGCAGTGTAGGTATTTGTGACGTCACCACCCTTGGGAAAATAGATATTCAAGGGCCGGACGCGGGCGCATTTCTTAACCGTATTTATGTCAATGCATTTGCAAAACTTGTTGTCGGCAAGTGCCGTTATGGATTGATGTTGCGCGAAGACGGGTTTGCTATGGACGACGGTACAGTCGCAAGATTTTCTGATACCCATTTCGTTATGACCACAACGACGGCCAATGCAGTCAGTGTTTATCGTCATCTTGAGTTCTGCCGACAATGTTTATGGCCGAATATGGATGTAAAACTAATCTCGGTCACCGATCAATGGGCGCAATACGCTATCGCCGGGCCTAATGCGCGCAAGCTTTTGCAAAAAATCGTTGATAAAGAGCATGATGTTTCTAACGAAGCCTTTTCCTATATGGCGTGCGGCGAAATAACGGTTTGTGGCGGCATACGGGCACGGCTCTTCCGGCTCTCGTTTTCCGGCGAACTGGCCTATGAACTTGGCGTGCCGGCACGTTACGGGGACAGTTTGATCAAGGCACTGATGTCGGTTGGCGAAGAATTTAACGCGGTGCCGTACGGAACCGAAGCCCTCGGTGTCATGCGTATTGAGAAAGGGCATGCGGCTGGTAATGAGCTAAATGGGCAAACAACGGCCAAACACCTCGGCATGGGCAGAATGCTTGCAAAAAAGAAAGATTTCATTGGCAAAACTCTGTCCGAGCGCGAAGGATTAAACGCGGAAGACGGGCTGTACCTTGTTGGATTTAAACCGGTTTCACGGGCTGATACTCAAACGGATGCTTTGGCGAGCGGCGCACACTTAATTGGCCAAGGTAAATCCGACACTGCGGAAAATAGCGAAGGGTATCTGTCTTCGGTCGCATATTCGCCGTCTCTTAAGTCTTATATAGGGCTTGGTTTTTTGAAACGCGGTCAGGAACGTATAGGTCAGGAAATTCGTGCCGTCGATTTATTAAGAGGAACAGATGTTCTGGTGACCGTGTGTTCTGCACACTTTATTGATCCAAAAGGAGAGCGTTTGCGTGTCTGATAATAAAACCAGCTTGGTGGAGACATTGCCCCTGAACGGGCTACATAAAACCTGGCCAATACTAGAGATTAAAGAAATGGTGGGGGGCGAGATATGTTCTCTAACTGCGCTCAAGGGCGGTGTACCAACTTTGCGCAAGAAATTTCAAAACAAATATGGGGCGCCGCTTCCCGCGCAGGGAAAGGTCGTGTCATTTAATGGTGGGTTTTTATTTTGCAGCGCACCAGAACAATGGTTTGTACACTTTAACACTGAAAATGCCTTTCTTGATGTAGAATTAGGAGCCGTTTTGAAAGCCAGCGCGGCTGTAACGCTTCAAACCGATGCCTGGGTGCGGCTGGCGATCATTGGCGCAAGTGCGCCGCAAGTGTTAGAAAGGCTGGTGACTCTGGATTTGTCAGATCAAGCTTTTCCCGCAGGCATGAATATGGGCAGTGCTGCCAGAACGATGTTAGGGCATTTGAATGTGTTTATTATTCGCCCTGATAACGCATCTGACAGCGCATCTGGCGGCGCATCAGACAGTGCACCTAACATCTACGAAATTTGGTGTGCGCGATCGTTCGCCAATTCTTTAGCCCACGAAATTTGCGTTGCTGCGGAAAATATTTATGGCTGAATAAGACCCTGTAATATTATCAAAAATAATAATAGACATATTTCGCAAATATCTTCCTAATATGGTTGGGACAGATAATGTTGTTTACCCTATATCTCCAGAGAAATTTATATCCCAATTGGAGGAAAATGAATGTCCTTTCCTGAGCATTCTAAATATATTATTGTTGGTGCAGGTATTCACGGATTATCTACCGCTTACCACCTCGCACAAGAGTTAAAGGCTAAAGGTCTTGGCACAGGTGCAGATATTGTCGTTTTAGACAAAGGCGGCATTGCATCTGGTGCGTCTGGAATTGCGTGCGGCGTTGTACGAAATAATTATTATCAACCGGCAATGCGTGAATTGATGGCCCATTCCGTAGATATTTGGGAGGAAGACGCCAAGGCTTATTCTTATCATCCGGTTGGCTATATGCAAATCTCACCTGAAGTCATGCATGAAGATGTTCGGACGATTTATGAGCAACAGCAAGCCATCGGCTATGAAAGTGAATTTATAGAAGGCGAAAAAGACTGTAATGCCTATATGAAGTCGTTCTTCAGTGATTGGCAAGCCAAGGGCATCACATCTGTTCTTCATGAGAAAAAAGGCGGATATTCAAACAATACAAAAACCATTTATGCGCTGGCGCAAAAAGCGGAAAACGAAGGCGTGCGCATTATCACTGGGGTTGAAGTCCTTGGATTTAAGGGGATGAACGGTTCAGGCTCTGATATACAAGCCATTGAAACAAGTTCAGGCACCATAAATGGCGATTATTTTGTAATGTGCCCAGGGCCTTGGGTTCGTGATTTTTGGTCAATGCTTGGCCTGCCCGATACGATCTCAATCCGGGGCGGTGACGGGGAATTACATCACGGTATTCCAATGTGGAAATATTGGCAGCTTGAAGAGGGGGTCTTAAAAGTTGATCCAAAACTATTCACCACCAATGACGGCAAAATGCCGCCGGTCATGCATGTAGATTCGGACGCACCCTTATATTCTGACGTGGACGGGTCTGTTATTACAGAGGATATATGGGGAATTTATTACAAGCCGGACTTCCATTTTGGCGGCGTTCAAGGCGGCGCAATGCCCTATGAGGTGACAAAGCCTGCAAATGAAGTTGATCTTGATCCTTACGGGCCGTCCAGCCCGGAGTTTGTTGCATCGCCGGAGTTCGCCCATATGTGGTGTTCTGCTCTTGCGCATTGTCACAAGCGCTTTGAAGGGAAAATAGTGAAATATGATAAAGAACCTTCAGGAGGCGTTGGCTGTTTTACGCCAGATAATTTCCCGGTATTTGATACATTCCGTGGCAATTGTTATGTAATCGCGGACTCGAACCATGGCTATAAAATGCTTGGAGTTGGAAAACTGGTCGCCCAGGAAATTGTCGGCAACCCTCAAGCCCTGCTCAAGCCATTCAGGTTTTCGCGCTACGAGGAAGGTGATCTGCACCCGCTTTCAAATAGTCCCTATCCCTGGAGCTAGGGCGCTCTAGCTGGGCCTATCCATCCAGAGGGTAACGCTTGAGTATTTCAGGGCCTAAGGATTTTTTAAGCGGGCCGAGCCAAGGTTCAAAATTTCGCCATTGGTCAAGGCCGCTGCGGTAAATCGGTTGGCGTACCTGTTCGGAACTGGGCGTGCGAACATCGCGTTTTGTTTTATAAAAATCCACACAAGATTTTTCAAAAGGTAAATTGCAAAAATCCAAGATGCGGCGCACTTGGGTTTCCAAATCATCGACAACGTCTTCATATTGAACCCGGAGAATTTTCCCCTCCAAAACATCATCCCAATGGTCCATAAGGCCAACATAATCGCGGTAATACCGCCCGATATTCTCCAGGCCATAGGTGAATTCCTGCCCCGACGAGAAAAGCTGCTTAAATCCACTAAAACAGCAAGCCATAGGATGACGACGGGCATCAATGATTTTCGCCTCGGGGAAAATAAGATTGATAAGCCCAATATGGCGAAAATTATTTGGCATTTTATCTATCAGATAAGTCCCGGTTTTTCGGTGTATTGATGTATCGTCCAAGTAACGCTTGCCCAATTCAAGAATTTTATCGGCTGGCGTGTCTTGCAGAATTTTTGGGTAGCGCGGCTCGTCACCTTGAAACAACCTGCCGTTAAAACCTTGTGCATAAGTCGCAATATTATGAAACTCCATAGCGCCGTCCACATCAGAATGGGACGCTAAAATTTGCTCCAATAAGGTGGAACCTGCTCTTGGCAAACCGACAATGAAAATCAATGAATTATCGTCACAACCGAAATCTTTTTTCGTGCCTATAAAATCTTTTGTGAAAATTTGTTTTTGCAAGGACATAACCTTGCTCATGGCATCGGCGGAATAAGGAAATTGCTGAGTGCGCAAGCCGTTGCCGCGCTCATAATATTGGAACGCTTGTTCAAACTCTTTCTCGTCTTCGTAAGATTTACCTAAAGCAAAACACAAATGTGCGCGGTCATCGAGAGACGTTGAGGTGTGTTTTTCGGCAAGCTTCATAGTGGAAATTTCGGTGTCGACAAAACGGTAGGTTTTTAGATTGGCCAAGCTCCAATACGCATCGCCAAGATCCGTGCGCGCTTTATAGGCATTGCGGTAAGCGCCCACTGCGGCGTCTACATTACCGATGGTTTTAAAGGCATGTCCTTGTGATAGAAATAAATTCGCATTGCTTGGGTCTTTTTGTGCTTGCTCGTTAAAAATCTCCAACGCTTCCTCAAAGCGGCCAATCGCGGCGCATTGATTGGCGTAACTAATAGCGAAAACGCTATTTTCAACCTGTTTGGAGGCCAGAAGTTTAGCCTCTGTATGGGATTTTTTGTAATTCTGTCTCTTATATAAAATATTGACGTAATCCAAACGCGCCAAAAGATGATCCGGTTCAAATGATATGGCGCTTTCAAGTACAAACTCCGCCTCATCAAGCTGACCGTGTTCAATGCCAAGCTTGGCAAATAAACGCATGGCTTCAACATGTTTCGGATTGTGTTTTAAATAGTGGCGACATGTTTTTTCAGCGACAGCCAAATTTCGCTCATGCATGGCACTTGTCGCACTTAGAATTTCTCGTGGTAAATTATTGAAATAGTTAAAGTTGGCATGGGCATATTGATTAAGTTTAAGGTCGTTCAACGTCTCGCCCAGATCGACCAATCGCCGCCAAGCACCAGGCAAGGCCGGGTTGAGAGAAACCGCTTTTTGATAGGCTTGGGCCGCCTGGATATGATTATTCGCGGCAAATTCAATATGCCCAAGCTCTTGATAGGCGCGTCCATAAGCCGGATAGGCGTTGGTAAGTACCTCAAGAGATGCGCGGGCATTGTCAGCTTCATTTTGATAGCGCTGACAAACCGCTAGAATATAAAGACCGTCGCGGTGCTCAGGCTCTTCGCGCAAAATAGTCTGTATTTTCTCTTGCGCTTTACTAAAACCACCATTGTTCATAGCTGCTTTCGCAGCCTTAATAACGCCAGCAAAATCGTCTTTCTTAAGTGGTGCATCTGACATCAGTTTTTAATCCCAAATTGTCTGTTCAGTTTGATTGGCACCGAAAAGAATTGTAGTTCACAACCTACATATTCCCGGGTTTAATGATAGGGGCTATCAAAAATATTTTGGGCTGTTCTGAGCCTGTTTATGAGAGGATGTAAGAATGGGGTGGGCTTAGGTGTGGGTTTCGAGAAATCCGTTAATGTTCAGATACTCGACAATTTGCTCTGCTGCTTTTTCTGCGGGTAGTGTGGTTGTACTCACTTCGATTTCCGGAGTTTGCGGGGCTTGGTATTCACTGTCTATGCCTGTAAAGTTTTTAATTTCACCGCTTCTGGCACGGGCGTATAACCCCTTCACATCTCTTTGTTCGGCCACTTCGATAGGGGTGTTGACATAAATTTCTATAAATTCCCCATCGTCCATAAGGCGCCGCGCCATGTTGCGTTCGGCGCGAAACGGCGAGATGAACGACACAAGTACGATAAGGCCGGCGTCGGACATCAACTTGGCCGTTTCGGCAACCCGGCGGATGTTCTCAACCCGGTCCGCATTGGTAAACCCAAGATCCTTGCTCAAACCGTGACGAAAATTATCGCCATCGAGAACATAGGTGTGCCGACCCATATCATGCAGTTTTTGCTCCAAAAGGTTAGCAATGGTTGATTTCCCAGAACCGGACAAACCAGTAAACCATAGCACGGCGGGCTTTTGGTGTTTTTGCTGCGCCCGCTGGACTTTACCAATTTCAAGGTCTTGCCAAACTATATTGGAAGCGCGGCGGAGTGAAAAATCCAAGAACCCCATTCCAATAGTTTCATTACTCTGTCGGTCAATGAGAATGAAATTCCCCGTGGTTTTATTTAGCTTGTATGGATCAAAAGCAATCGGACTAGAAAGTGACAAATTACAGACGCCGATCTCGTTCAGGCTTAGCGTTTTCCCTGCTCTTTTTGAAAAATCATTTACATTTATTTTGTGCTTTAAGGAGGTAATGCTAACGGGAACGATTTTGTTGGGTGTTTTCAGCAGATAATTGCGCCCAGGGTAAAGCTTCTTTTCCGAAAACCATAATATGTGGGCTTGAAATTGATCAGACTGCTGTGCGGGGTTGTCGATACCGCAAATAATATCCCCGCGAGAAATGTCAATTTCGTTTTCAAGAGTAAGGGTTACGGATTGAAACTGTGCCGCCATCTCAAGCGGGCCGTCTATAGTGACAATCTCTTTGACGGCAGACCGCTGTCCAGACGGGATGACGATAATCTCTGTACCCGGCTGAATTTGCCCCGATGCAATAGTGCCACAATACCCCCTAAAGTTCGCATCGGTGCGGTTCACCCACTGGACAGGAAAACGAAAACTGGCGTGGTCAGTTTGCGTGGATGTATCAACGGTTTCTAAATGTGCCAAAAAGCACGGGCCATCATACCAAGGCATTTTTTCCGATTTGGCGGTTATATTCTCCCCGCTTAGGGCTGACATAGGAGTGTACTGTATACTAGCAAAACCCATATCTTTGGAAAACGCGCTAAACGCGTCCACAATTTCTCTGAATCTATCGTGCGAATAATCCACCAAGTCCATCTTGTTGATGGCCACGCCAATGTGTTTTATCCCCAGCAGGGACGCAATATAGCTATGTCTTTTGGTTTGCTCCAAAATGCCTTTGCGGGCATTGATCAAGATAATGGCTAGGTCGGCATTTGATGCACCTGTCGCCATATTGCGGGTATATTGTTCGTGGCCCGGTGTATCAGCGACAATAAAATTGCGTTTTTTGGTAGAGAAATAACGATAGGCAACATCAATTGTAATCCCTTGCTCCCGCTCGGCGGCAAGCCCGTCCACCAAGCTCGCGAAATTTATATCCCTATTTTGCATGCCTGAATTTATATTTTGTTTCTCAATTGCGTCCAGCTGGTCTTCATAGAGAAGTTTGCGGTCATACAGCAAACGGCCAATCAGCGTTGATTTTCCGTCATCAACACTGCCGCATGTGATAAACCGCAGCAGGTTTTTGTTCTCGCGTTCGTCAAGATAAGCTGAAATATCATCGGTAATTAATGTGTCTTGGTAAGCCATATTTGCTAGAAATACCCTTCTTGTTTTTTGTCTTCCATGCTGGCATTGCTATCCGAATCAATAAGGCGGCCTTGCCGTTCCGATGTTGTCGTCAGAAGCATTTCTTGGATAATTTCAGGAAGTGTTGTGGCATTACTAAGAACGGCACCGGTCAAAGGATAACATCCTAATGTCCGGAACCTGATCATTTTCTCTCGAGCCGTTTCACCTGCGTTCAGGGGCATGCGGTTATCATCAATCATAATAAGTTGACCTCCACGTTCGACTACGGGGCGCGCCGCCGCAAAATACAAATCAGGAATTTCAATGCTTTCTTTGTAAATATACTGCCAGATATCAAGCTCGGTCCAATTGGATAGTGGAAACACCCGCATACTTTCACCCGGCGCCACGCGAGCATTATAGTTATGCCAAAGTTCCGGCCTTTGGTTTTTAGGGTCCCAGCGATGTTGCGCGTTTCTAAATGAAAAAATACGTTCCTTAGCCCGCGATTTTTCTTCGTCGCGGCGCGCCCCACCAAAAGCGACATCAAATTTGTATTTGTCCAAGGCTTGTTTCAAACCCTGTGTTTTCATGACGTCTGTATGAGCACTTGATCCATGTGTGAACGGGCCAACGTTTTGCGCGAGACCGTTCGGGTTCGTATGGACGTGTAGCTCAAGTCCGAGTTCTTTTATTCTGCGGTTCCTAAAGGCAATCATGTCTTTAAATTTCCAGCCCGTATCCACATGCAAAAGTGGAAAAGGCGGGCGCGCAGGGAAGAAAGCTTTTAGCGCCAAATGCAACATGACTGAACTATCTTTGCCCACACTGTAAAGCATGACAGGGTTTTTACATTGGGCGACGACTTCGCGCATAATGTAAATGCTTTCCGCCTCAAGTCGCTGCAGATGCGTTAATGTAACATTTGAAGTTTGCCGAGTTTCCGGTGAGCTCATCAGGTCTGTATCAATATGCATCTCTATCTGCCTTTCTAGCCAACAAAAGGTTTTTCAAACACGAAATCCGCAGGGTTGGGGTTTGCTCCTTTCTTGAAACTATGCGCTTCAGCAAGTGTTTTCAAGTCTTTGGTCATGGCAATGCTGTCCTTTATAAACGAACGATAACGCGCCGTCCTTGCCTTGCATGAATTGCCCAGCAAAGATGTCATGTAGATAAACATCTAGAACGTGGCTCATGACGCGCTTTGCGGCATTGGTTGTCAGATCAGCTTATCCACTTGGACGTTATTGATCGCGCCCAAGCGCAGTTAATGGGATATAAATTCCACCGTCCGGAATATGGCGGCGGTAAACATCTCAAAGAACCTCAAGCCATTATTGAAAAGTTTGTCCTTTAGGGGCGACGGTTAGCCCGATTAAGTAGTTTGCCGTTTTTTGGTTTGACTTTTGGTTAGCAAATATAGTTTGTAGTTGCTTATGAATTTTAAGAATGGCGGCTACCTCTGCAATTTCATCAGCAGTTAATGTCCTTCCTCAAAGCTTACTGGTCGCCCGTTTGCCGCAGACGTCAAAAAAATAGGTGTCTTTTTTTGATGTTGCAATTCATGAAATGTCCAATGCTGGCACCTATAGGTTAGCACAACACCACATCCAGTCAGAGGAACCGCATGAACACCCTACTCAGAGGTTGACGTAGGTGGATAAAGCCGATATTTGGCGCTATCATAATTTAGATAGGGCGATCATCATGTGCGGTATTGCAGGTGCTATTAGTATTACAAACAACCAAATACCTCACTTGGAAAAAAAGTTGGAGGTCATGTGTAAATTGATTGCACACAGAGGCCCAGACGGTGAAGGGGCTTGGACCGGCAATAAAAACCAGGTTGGATTGGGGCACAAGCGCCTGGCGATCATTGACCTTACGGACGGCGGCAAACAGCCTAGACACGGGCCAAATGGCACGGTTGTGACCTTTAACGGTCAGGTATATAATTATAAAGAATTACGCAAAGAGAGAGCGGGCGACTGGGATTTTGTGTCCCAAACGGATACGGAAACCATTCTTGCCACATATGCAAAATTTGGACGCGGCACTGCGTCGCATTTGCGCGGCATGTTTTCAATTGCCCTTTGGGACGAAGCCCGTCAAAGCCTGTATTGTGCCCGGGACAGATTTGGCATTAAGCCTTTTTATTACACAACCGTGGACGGTGTGCTGTATTTCGCCTCGGAAATAAAGGCATTGTTGCCCATCTTGCCGAAATTGGAAATGGACCAAAAGGCGTTTTCAGAATATCTGACATTTCAATATCCGGTCACAGAGCGCACATTATTTAAAGATATCTTCCAGCTTATGCCTGGCCATTCTTTAACGGTCGCGAACGGCAAGGTCAGCATCGAAAAATATTGGGATGTGACCTATACCCATAATCACGATCTTACATTAGAGGGCTGTCAGGAGCGCATTCGCGAACTTGTAGCGGATTCGATCAATGTACATTTACGCGCCGATGTGCCCATTGGCAGTTATTTGTCCGGCGGGGTCGACTCGTCCCTCATCGCAATATTGGCCAGCGAGCATAGCCCAGATAACAATCTGTCTTTTCACGGCAAATTTACCCAATTCCCCGGTTATGACGAGAGTAATTACGCCGAAATAGCCGCCGCCCAATGTGGCAATACCATGCACCAAATCGACATTACGGCGCAGGATTTCTCAGATAATATGTCCAAGGTAATTTATCATCTGGATTACCCGGTCGCTGGCCCGGGATCATTCCCGCAATATATGGTGTCGGGTCTGGCGGCGTCCCACAGAAAAGTTGTGTTAGGTGGTCAGGGCGGCGACGAAATATTTGGCGGCTATGCCCGCTATTTGGCCGGGTATCTGGAGCAGCTTATTAAAGGCGGGCTTGACGGGCGGTTGAACAGCGGCGCTTTTGATGTCAGTTTTGAAGATGTCATTCCCAATATGGGTCTCCTTAAAGAGTATAAACCGCTGTTGCAAAAGTCTTGGAAAGATGGACTGTTCGGCGATCTGGATATGCGGTTTTTCACATTGATCGACCGCTCGTCCGATTTGAAAGACGAGGTTGATCTTTCCGTTGTCGATATGGAGCATGTGATTTCGTCCTATAAGGCGGTGTTTAATGACCGCAGTGCGGTTGGGGAGGACATGTATCTGGACAGCATGTCGCGGTTTGATTTTAAATGTTTGTTGCCGGCGCTTCTTCAGGTCGAAGACCGCATGGGCATGGCTCACGGGCTGGAATCGCGGGTGCCGCTACTGGACCATCCTTTGGTGGAATTTGTTGCCACCATCCCGCCGCATATCAAATATTCAGGTGGCCGACTCAAAGAATTGCTCCGCTCCACATATAAGCAAAAATTGCCAATAGAATTGACCGAGAGGCGCGATAAAATGGGCTTCCCCGTTCCGCTAAAAGAATGGTATGCAGGCGAATTGCGCGATTTTGTCCAAGATACATTCAGGTCAAAAGCGGCTATGGAGCGGCCGTTTATGGACAGCGAGAAAGTGCTGGCCAATTTTACCAAGGATTCACAGTTTTCAAGAAAGACTTGGGGTTTGCTAAGTCTTGAACTTTGGCATCAGAATTTTTACGATCGCGCCCACGAATTTCGGGCATTGCTAAATTAACAACAAAAGGAATATATTATGAAAGTTTTTATTACAGGCGGTTGTGGCCAAATCGGCTCACACATAGCGGAAATACTTTTGGCGCGCGGCGACGAAGTTATGGCCATTGACAATTTCGAAACGGGTCGCCGGGAACATTTACCGGAAAGCCACGACAATCTGACACTGATTACAGGCTCGATTGCCGACAAGCCTCTGGTTGACAAGTTGATCGGCGAGTTTCGCCCGGATGTGCTCATTCACACGGCCGCGTCCTATAAAGATCCGGATAACTGGTATGAGGACAATATCACCAATTGTGTTGGCGGCGGCAATTTGGTGCAGGCGGCCAAAGAATTTGGTGTTGGCCGGTTTATTTATTACCAGACGGCGCTGTGCTACGGAACCAATCCGAGCGAGTCTCCGGTTACACTTGACCATCCGAAAAACCCGGGCAATTCGTCCTATTCAATTTCCAAAACCGCTGCAGAAGATTATCTGGAGCTTTCCGGCATTAATTTTGTCACATTCCGTTTGGCCAATGTGGTTGGCCCGCGCAATGTTTCAGGCCCGCTGCCGATTTTTTATTCGCGCTTGAAGTCCGGGAAAAAATGCTTTGTTACCGAAGCTCGCCGGGATTTCGTCTTTGTTGGCGATCTGGCCAAAGCGTCTGTAGCCGCCGCGGACGGCACCGGGAACGGTGCTTATCATTTCTCGTCCGGTACGGATATCGCCATTATTGAGCTCTATGATGCCGTGGTCAAAGCGTTGAAAATCAATGATTATCCCGCGCCTGATGTGCATCCATTGGGCGAAGACGACGCCGCTTCAATATTGCTGGATCCGTCGCGGACATACAAGGATTTTGGGGCTATTGATTTTACGCCGCTTGATACATTTGTTGCCCTTGCGGTGGAGTATTATAATGAGCACGGCACCTTGGGTGAATATACCCATTTGAAACTTAAAGACGACAAAGAAACTTAAAGACGGCGGACACTATCATGAAACTTTTAATCACTGGCGGCGCAGGATGTTTGGGCGCAAATATTATCGATGCTTATCTTGAACGGCCAGGCATGGAGATATTGGTTCTGGATAATTTTGCCACAGGTTATCGGGCCTCCTTGCCGCAAAATGCCGAAAACCTTGAAATCATCGAGGGCTCCGTTTCCGACGAAGCTCTGGTGAACCGGGTGTTTGACGGTTTCAAGCCAACCCATGTCATTCATTCAGCCGCCGCTTATAAAGACCCGGATGATTGGGTTGAAGATGCCCGCACCAATGTGCTGGGTTCAATTTATGTGGCCCGTGCATCTGAACGGGTCGGCGTCAAGCGGTTGGTCAATTTCCAGACCTCGCTGACATTTGGCCGCCCGGAAACGACACCGATCCCCAATGATGCGCCCTCCAAGCCGTTTACCAGTTACGGGGTGTCCAAAACCGCTGGCGAACAAGTTATGCTGGCGGCCAATCTCAACGTGGTCTCCTTGCGTTTGTCCAATATTACCGGGCCGCGCCTGTCTATCGGGCCTATCCCGACATTCTACACCCGTCTGAAAGCCGGCAAGGGCTGTTTTTGTTCGGATACCTACCGTGATTTTATGGACATGTCGGATTTTATGGCGTTTTTGGAGCTGGCTTTGGACGCAGATGCGCCCCAGGGTGTGTTTAATGTTGGAACGGGCGAAAGCAAATCCATTAACGATGTGTTTGATCAGGCCGTGGCCTATCTGGGCATTACCATGGACGAGCCGGTTCCGGTGGTTCCGGCTGGCGCGGACGATGTCCAGACGGTGGTTTTGGATGCAAGTGAAACCGAGAAAGCTTTCAACTGGAAAGCCAAAGTTTCCTTTGAAGATACCATCCGTAAAATGTATCAATGGTATGATGAATTTGGTGTGACGGCGATCTTTTCACATGTAAAGGCTCCCGATGTGGAGAAAAAATAATGACTAGAACAAAATTTGATACAAAAAATTTCACCGGCGCAACAATATTGATCGTTGGCGGGGCCGGGTTTGTCGGCTCTAATCTGGCAAAAATGCTGCTGAAGGAAGATATCAAGAAGCTGATAGTGGTGGATAATTTGCTGTCCGCCGATATGGTCAATGTCTGGGACGATCCAAGAGTTGAATTTATCCCGCGCTCTATCACCAATGCGGAGGTTTTGGAGCGCCTGCCGGACGATCTGGATTACGCTTATCAATTGGCGACATTTCACGGCAACCAGTCTTCCATCGAAGACCCGATGCGTGATCATATGCACAATAATTATTCCAGCCTGGCGCTGTTTAACCGTTTGGCGCAAATTAAAGGCCTCAAGAAAATCGTCTATGCCGCCGCCGCCTGTGCCGTTGCGGCGAAAACCTACGGGGAAGCAACCGCAACCGACGAAGAAGCGCCTGTATCATTATTTCATGACAGCCCTTATTCGGTTTCGAAAATCATCGGCGAGCTTTACGGTAATTATTACTGGAAATCTGACGGTCTGCCATTTGTTAAAGCCCGGTTTATGAACGTTTACGGCCCCGGCGAAATTTTGGGTGCTGGTCGCTGGCGCGGCACGGTGCATACAATTTGGCGCAATGTTACCCCGACATTTGTATTTAAATCCCTGCACGGGGAAGCTTTGCCATTGGACGATGAAGGGCGGACATCCCGCGACTTTATCTTTGTCGAGGACATGGCCCGTGGTCTGATGGCCGCCGCCCTGCACGGCAAACCGTCCGAAGCTTATAATCTGGCGTCGGGCGATGAGACCACGATCCGCGAATTGGCCGAAGCCATCAATAAAGCAACGGGCAATGGGACACCCCTGGACTTGCGCAAAGCCCGCCGCGCCTGGGACAGCTCGGGCAACCGCTTTGGCAGTGCCGCCAAGGCTGAAGCTGAACTTGGATTTAAAGCCTCCGTGGGCATCGAGGAAGGCATTGCCAAAACCGTTGCCTGGACCAAGGAAAATATGCCGACAATCAAGCGCTGTATTGCCCAACATGTGCATTTTGTCCCGGACGCGAAGAAATACCTAGGTTAGGAGGCAGCAATATGGCGCGCAAGAAAATATTGACAATCGTCGGTGCGCGGCCCCAATTCATCAAGGCGGCCGCCATCAGCCGCGCATTTAGGGCTTTCCCCGATATTGAAGAACATATCGTCCATACCGGACAACATTATGATGCCAATATGTCGGATATTTTCTTTGAAGAATTGGGTATTCCAACCCCGAAACACCGCCTTGAACTTGGCGGCGGCTCCCACGGGCAGATGACAGGAAGAATGCTGGAGGCTTTGGAAGTAATTTTTTTAGACGAAAAACCGGACGCTATCCTGATTTACGGCGATACAAATTCAACCTTGGCGGGGGCGTTGGCGGCGGTGAAAATACATATTCCTGTCATCCATGTAGAAGCTGGGTTGCGATCATTTAACCGTAAAATGCCTGAAGAAATTAACCGGATTTTATCGGATCAAGTCTCTGAGCTATTACTGTGCCCAACCCAGATTTCCGTTGATAATCTGAAAGCTGAAGGCATTGAAAACGGCGTCCATATGGTCGGCGATGTCATGCACGACGCCACATTATTTGCCATAGACAAGACCAAAAGCAATACAGATTTACTGGACAAGCTTGGTGTGAAAGACAAGCCATTTGCCGTCTGTACCATGCACCGGGCTGAAAACACCGACAACCCAGAGCGGTTTGATAAACTGATTGCATTTTTGGAAAACCAGGCACAAGACCGCCCGATTATTTTTGCCGTCCACCCGCGCACCCGCCAGTTGCTGGCCAAACGCGGTATTGTTCCCAAAGGCTTGCAATTGATCGACCCGGTGGGATATTTTGATCTGCATACCTTGTTACAGCATTGTGATTTGGTGCTGACGGATTCTGGCGGCCTGCAAAAAGAAGCCTATTTCCACCGCAAACCTTGTATCACCATGCGCGACGAAACCGAATGGGTTGAAACCATTGAAGCGGGCTGGAACCGGTTATGGACAGCGGATGATTGGCACGGGAAACGCGGCACAATTGCCGATTACGGCCTTGGAGATGCGGCTGATCTGTGTGCTGGTCTTGTGTCTGATTTTTTGAAAACCAAACAATGATACCAGAGCAAATCTGAAGCGTTTTATTCGTATAGCTATGTGGGCATTGTAACTTGCAAGCCATCTTGTTTGCTGGTAAATGGGCCGGAATATGAAAACTACAAAAAGGAAATTTAAGCTCATTGCGGGCGGCTTGGTGATCATACTTTTTGTCGCAGGTGGTGTATTTGGTGCCAAATCTTTGCAGCAAGATGATATTACGCTCACGAAATTTAGGCATGCCTCTCCACCAATAAATAATGGGGGCGTACTTGTTCGTATAGAGCAATCGACCCTTTCGTTTACAACGGCAATGTTGGTTACTACTGGTAATGTAGATTTATTTAACGGCACGGAACCGGATAAAAATGGTTTTGAAACTTTTACAAAATATAAGAATGAAATATTTGGCGGCCCCGAAGATATGGTATGGTCGTATCCCGCCGCTTTGGAAGCAACCCTAAAGCAACAACGCTATTATTTGATTTTTAAGCCGACAGTTTGTCAAATCCTACCTAGCTTTGTTTCAAACAATTTGAGTTTCGCGCAATCTTGTAAAACCCCGAAATATATTGAACTTATTAGACAATCTCCCGCCCACCTTGCGACAATTGGTATGAACAAGGCTGATGGCTATACAATTGCGGGTCGAACTAATTTGACACTACCAACTACCATAGACTTGGCAAAGCAAGCTAGTTTGTCTTATGAGCCAATGGAGACGCTACCCAATCTAATTGTTGCCAGTGAAATTCGTGATCAATTGAACACAGATAACCCTACGGTGTTGGAAGCTGTGCGCTTAGCAAGTATTTTTTACACCCAGCCTATACGTATAGGCAGTGCTGGAATTGCGCGAACCCAATTTAACGCCCTACCGATTAAATCCCGATTAGACCTTGTTTGGTCTGGGCAATCAGCATTTCAATGTGCCGGCATGCGGGACATGTGGCTGGAGATGGCTGCTTCGTCTACACTTATACCAAAAGTCCGCCGTGTGGGTGCCTATAATTACTTTCCTCCCTTCAAGGGTCTAGTACCGTATTCCCACGCACTTGCAGAGTTTTGGGTTCCAGAGTGGGGTAAATGGGTAGGCATTGATCCGTGGTTCGGGTTCATGTTTAGGTTGGACGGAAGGCTTCTCAGTGCCACTGAGCTTATGCAGCTTAGCTCAACGGAAAAACAACGTATGGAAATGTTGCCCACCACACCCATGATACGGCAATACACGCAAAGCTTAGATGGTAAAAAACCGTATTCCAGTTTGACCGTCAAAGAAGCCGCCCCTCCATTATTGTCACCAAACTGGCAAGACGGAACCGGAACCTACAATATGGGGTATCTAGACTACTTCAATGCTGTGGATTTCGGAGAAGAGCTTTCGGCTAAAGGCCAGAACGGTGTCCAAGAGAAATAATACGTTCAAATGGCTTTGCAAATGCACACCAAATTGCTCCTTTTGGTTATAGCCTTTCGCTCTAACCGTCCTTAATGTGGTAAACATACCCCATCTCTGTCGCCCCAGACTTGAGCTATGGCTGACAGGTTTAAATAAGTGGTATGGACTATACCCCTAATTTAGAGACTCCCTAAGCTATATCCAGGTTTGGTTGAGGATGGATTCATAAAGAAGCACATGGAGCAAAACAGCGACAGAAAATGCACATTGCCCTCTTAGATATTAAGCTGTAATGGTCTTTGACGTGTCAGCTTTATGGGTGTGGAATAATTATGCGATCAAGAAAAACCATTCTGGTTGTGTATTACACACGCGGTGTTTATCCTTTGCGCAGCACCATTGAAACGCACTTATACGCCTTAAAGCGTTATTCAAAACACCGGGTCGTTTATATCAATATTGCCCTTGGCTGGCCGTGGGACACTATCCGCAGCATGTCTTTTGACGTAATTGTCTTTCATACAAGTTTTTGCGGCATGCGCTGGGGGCGGGATGTATTTAATAAATTCACGGCTATTGTGCGCGAGATCGGCACATACCCGGCCTTGAAAATTGCCATGCCCCAGGACGAATTTATCCACACGGATATGTTGTCCAAAATTATCGATGATTTCAATGTTGATATTGTCCTGAGCTGTGCAGACGAGAGCCAGTGGCCGATTATTTACAAAAATGTGAAGCGCAATACGGTCAAATATAAAACCGTGCTCACGGGGTATATTGACGAAAAGGTTCTGCGCCGCATCCAGTCTTTTCATAAACCGTTGGCACAGCGTAAGTGGATGATCAGCTACCGGGCCTGGCGGGCCGCCTATTGGCTCGGGGAACACGGCATTCAAAAAGTACGCATTGGAGAGGTTTTTCAAAAAGAGGCCCGCGAAAGAAACCTGGCGGTCGATATTTCGCTCAATGACGCCGATACAATATCAGGCATGGACTGGCTTAAATTTTTGGCCAATAGTCGGGCCGTTGTCGGGGTTGAGGGCGGAGCCTCGATCATTGACCGGGACGGGCGGTTAAAGGAAAAAGTCGAAAATTATCTGGAAACACACAAAAATGCGAGCTTTGAGGAGGTTCAGGCGGCCTGCTTTATGTCGCAAGAAGGCTCGCTGGACTTAAGGGCATTGTCGCCGCGCCATCTGGAAGCCGCCGCAACCAAGACTTGCCAGATTTTAATTGAGGGACATTATAACGGGGTTTTGCGCCCCTGGCAGCATTATATTCCTGTGGCACCTGATTATACGAATTTGGATGCGGTTTTCGAAGCTCTTCTGGACGATGAACGTGTGCAAACCATGGTGGACCGGTCTTATGCAGACATTATCGAGACAAAGAAATTCACTTACCGCGGGTTCGTCGGCGGCATAGAAAAATTTTGCATCGACGCTCTGGAGGCAAAACCAGCCCCCGTAAAAGATCTGTTCAAGCGCAGAGTTTTGAATTTTAAGGACTGGTTTAACTGGCGAATTATCCAAGCAGAAGTGGCATATCTTAAAAACCCGCCGCGCTACCGCTTTTTGGCAATACTGGCAAGGCCGGTTTACCGTTTTTTCGAGCGCGGCTAGATGACAAGTCCGGCCAAAAATAAAAAACGGCTTTTGGTCTTATGTTGTCACCAACCCTCCCTTGACCCCAGAATAGGCTGGAGTGCCAATTTTGGTAAAGAAAACGGTTATGATGTGCGCGTGATGGGGTTTTCTCATGTAGCCAAAGGGCAGATAAAGCACAAAGGCCCAAAACCAAATATACCCGAAAATATTTTTACACCTGAACATCCGTCCTTGAAGCTCCGCAATATCCTCATGCTTATGCTGGGTTCCGGCATTGTTCCGCGCGGCAGAGATCTGGCAATCTGGACACTTCCTTTTTTAATTAGCCTGCCATTCATACTGGTTTTTTTGGGTTTTAAGATTTTGGTGCGCGGCCTTAGGGCGGTATATTTAAGTGTCCGGCATTTGCCAAAAGGCCAGGCCGTGCTGAATTATAGTGCCTTATATTATCGTCGCTATTTACAAACACTGGTCTTGAAAATTAAACAAATCCCCAGAAATATATGGCGGTTTGTGTCGGGCGGCAGGTTTCGCCCCCTGATCGAGGCGTTGCGCGGCTACCGTTGGTATTTTCGAGATCACATGGCCGGGTTTGCGGCTTGTGTGCTTTTTGATGTTGAACAAAACGGATATATACCAGACATCATTCATGCCCACGATCCGGATAGCCTGCTTGCAGCCAGTTTGCTAAAAGCAAAATACGGCTGCCGGCTTATATATGATGCCCATGAGTATGGTCCGGATGCATATTTACTTTGGCCCAGGCCCCGCTATTTGTTTTTTGCCTTGGAGCGGATGTTGTTTAAGCATGTGGACGCCGCCGTTACAGTGTCGCCCGGGTTGGCGGAGAAATTTAACGCCCGGTTCCCGCGCCTTGATTTCCTGGTTCTGCCAAATGCCTCACCCCGCAAAGACGGAGAGTTTGAAGTCCCGAAAAAATCTGACATAAAAAAACTGGCCCAGGGTCGGGTTTCCGTCCTGTTTCAAGGCGGGTTTGCGAAGCACAGGGGGGTGGAGTGGGTGATAGACGAGTGGGCAAAGCTCAACCCGAAAAATGCGGCCCTGTTTATCAGGGGCCCCAACAATGTATTTCGGAAGCAGTTGATCAATCATGCTCACGGTACGGGGCTTTTAAACCAGTCCATATATTTTCTTGACAGTATAGGCGAAGACAAGCTTATTGCATATGCGAGCACCGCAGACATAGGTATTATTCCTTATCATTCATATGTGGAAAATCACGCCGGCGCATGCCCGAATAAACTTTCACAATATATGTTGGCGGGTTTAGCCATCATCAGCACGCCTTTACCCAATGTTGAAAGCATTATTGAACTGGCCAGCTGCGGGGTTATTTATGATGACAAGAAGGCCGGAGATTTTGGCAGGGCATTGTCATTATTGCTTGCATCCCCGGCCAAAATAGCCGTCCATGGTAAAGCCGGACGTAACTATGCGCTGAATGAATATAATTATGGACATTTTGCCCACATACTCCTGGATATCTATGAAAAATAATAATTTCCTCCTTGTCAGTTATGGACGAAACAGGGTAACTAACGAGCTTTCCACTCGGAAGTTTAGTTGCCGATTTAAAGGAGCCTGCCTTGTTTGTTTCTGACCATAAATTAACCAAACTGGAGAAAAGGGCCTTGCGCAGGAAGGCAATTGCCAAACGCGAAATATTTATTACGGATGCGGCTAATCCAATGGCTTCGACCCTGGCGGATGTAGCGACGGTGTTTACCAGGTTTGGTGCGATACTCCGCGAGGGGGCTGATGATGTTTTATCGCGCTATCGCCGTTCGTTCCTGGGCCCGTTGTGGAATGTGGCAGGGACGCTGGTTTTTGTAACCGGCTTTATGATTTTGGGTAAATTTTTGTTTAAAATCACGGATCCAACTTATATTGTATATGTGGCTTGTGGTGTCGTTTTTTGGACATTCATATACTCGACCCTGGCCGAGGGCGGGGCAATGTACGGCTCTCCTACCGCTGCGAGTACAGGTTTCCATTTGTCTTTCGCAGAAATTCCTGTACGGCTGGTTGCTCGAAGCTTTGTGGTGCTGTTGTTTAGCGCGCCTGTTGTTCTCGGCGTGTCCTTTTTGTTTGTCGGCTTTCATTGGCAAATTTTCCTGTTTATTCCCGGTGTCGTCCTTGTTATGCTTGTGCTTGTTCCGGGCGGGATAATATTGGGTGTTTTTGGTGCCCGTTTAAAAGACTTACCTCATGCCGTTTCAAATTTTTTGCAGTTCGGGTTTTATTTAAGCCCGGTTTTTTGGCGAGCAGCGGATATACCACAAGGTAAGCCGCACTTAATTTTGGATTTAAACCCGTTTTATTATTTTTTGGAGTTAATGCGAACGCCTCTATTGGGCGGTACGCCGAAACTCATGCATTATTTCGTTGTTATGGGTCTGGCGATGGTTGTCTGGATCTTTGCTATTCTTGTGTTTGTCAAATTCCGTCGCCGGATCATATACTGGTCATAATTATGAAAATTACCTCCCGCCTGTCTGTGACGAATGTTAAAGTGGTTTTTCCCCTCTTTATTTCTGAAACCCGTTCTTTCAAGAATAAAGTTGGCGAAATGTTGCGTTTTAAGAAACGTTCAAAACGCCAACATAAAGTGGCTTTGCAAAATATAAATTTTACCCTTCGTTCGGGCGACCGCCTTGGCATAATCGGCGCAAATGGGGCGGGTAAATCAACTTTGATAAATGTGTTGTTGGGCATATATGAGCCAGAGGTTGGCAAGGTTGTTAGAATCGGAAAGGTTGCTGGGCTAATTGCGGCCGGCACTGGCATGGATCCTGAACGCACCGGCTATCAAAATATTTACCGCCGTGGACGCCAGGCTGGGCTCACGGAAAAACAAATTGACCGTTATTTGCCTACAATTCTCGAATTTGCCGACCTTGGCTCGGATATAGATTTGCCTGTGAGAACATATTCCTCAGGTATGAGCGCACGTCTTGGGTTTGCGATTGTGACAAGCATGTCCTCGCAAATTTATATCTTAGACGAGTGGATTGGTGCAGGCGATGCGCGGTTCGTTGACAAGGCGCAAGAACGTATTGAGGGCATGTTCCATGAAGAACATATACTCGTTTTGGCAACCCATGTAGACGCACTTATCAAACGCTGGTGTAATATTGTGCTGGTATTGCATGAGGGACGACAAATTGCGCTTACCGATGTGCCGCAGGCCCTGGATATTAAAAATAGAATATTACGCAAAGAAGACATTAACGAAGTCCTGGCCAGCCATGACTTGCCGTTATTGTCTCTATAACTCCTATGAACATTAAGGTTGCCCCAGATAAAGCATAAGGTGTATTATAGAAGACAAGTATGAGAAAGAGCAGAATTGGCCGATGTAAACAGGAATGTTTAATAGAGCATTTTGTTGCTGGAACGACTAAAGCGTGGTGGTAGGGAGACTAATACCAAGGTCATTCCGGGCGCCTCTTCCAGGACTTTGCAGCCAATCATTGGGTAAAAGGTTGTGCCCGATAGTATCGTGTATACGGATGGTCGGCGTGGTTATAATGCGCTTGATGTTTCTGACTTTCACTTTTTTTGGATTAATCATTCAGAGTTGTTTGTAGAAAGACATAATCACATCAACGGGATTGAAAATTTTTGGAACCGAGCAAAGCGTTATATGCGCGCCCTGAGCGAAGCGAGGAAGTGGTTTTGGACTGCAAATCTAATGGTGTACCAAAGCCCATTTTGGGTCGTTTTTACCCAACGACACTGCGTAAGGGTATTTGACCTAGCTTTCTAGCGCAACCCCGAATGTTAAATTTGTATAGGTTCAGGTATTTTGAGACTCATCCGCCTTTTGGGTATTTTTGATATATGCCATTGGTGTTAATCCGGCAAGAGCGTAATGTGGGCGGTATGTGTTGTACTTGTGCACCGCTTTTCTCAGCTCGAAGCGCATAGCTCCGGTGCTGTCTGCCAAGAGGTCTCGGCGGTAATAAAGCTCTTCCTTGAAGGTTCTGTTTCCGCGCTCGACCCCGCCGTTATACGTTGGCCTGCTCGGTGGCAGAACTATGAGCGGTATGTTCAAATCTTCGCATACCTGCTCGAATTCGGCCATGAATTCCGAACCGCCGTCCACCTGTATGGATTTGATTTTGAACGGTGCAGTGGTGAGTAACTCAACAAGGAGCCGCTTGGCGGAAGATGCTTTGGCGTGAGAGTAGACTTGAGCGTGAATGAATTTGGATTTTCGCTCCCATGCCTGGAAGTGCTTTACGGTGATGCCGTTCTTGGTCACTGTCACGTGGTCGATCTGCACCCGTTCGCCCATTTTCATGTTCTTATAGGCCTTATAAACCCAGCGTTTTGCGTGGGATTTCCTAAAGTTTATCTTCCTCTTCGCCCTTGGGGCTGAGCGTGACTTGGTGATTATACCTTTAGCAAGCAGAACCCTGAGTATCCGCCCAACGGTGCTCTCGCTCATAGTCTGGCCGTGGTCACGGCGCAGAACGACAGCGATTTTGCTCTTACCCCATGTTTGGTTTGCTCTGCGAATACGCAAGAGTGCGTAGCCTGCCTCTTGTACAAGTTGCTTTTCGGTTTCGCCCCACAGGGGTTTATTGAGCCTGCGAGGGCGCTTTGACGGCGGTGTAATCCCGCGCGCAAGCTTGTCCAATACTTTCTTGTACCGATAGTATGTGGCACGGGATATACCGACGAACTGCGCACATTTTTGGTCACTAACTCCCTCGGCTTTCAAGGATCGCCACTGGCGTACAACGTCCTCATATTTGCGCCTATAGGCGTCCAAACATTCTTGTGTACGCGCCCAGGCGTATAGTTTATAGATATTAGGGTGTAGATATTTGATCTGCATAGCTGCTTCCTCCAATTTGGTTGTTGTTACAAACCCATTATGGCGGAAGCAGCTTAAATAAAGCAAACCATAAAAATCTCACATCTATCTGAGCTTATACAAATTAAGCAACACCTACTTTATTGTTGGCTACTTTGTGTGAGGTATGTATACTTAAGATGTTTTTTAGTATGGTTAGTGTGTGAAATTAGCAGCATAGTAGTCCGTATTTATTGATGTGTATATTTAAGTTCCTAGAACTAGGTATAAATTGTTGGTGCAACGAATTGGATGCTTTATGTCAAATGTAGAAATTACAGTAATGTCGCAGGAAGAAATTACCGCTCTTCGAAGTGAATTGCTGGCAGAGATACAGCTGGTTTTCACGGCTATTAACAAACTTCCTAATCAAATTGTTGGCCCGACGCTTGAAGAAGTTTACCGCAATCTTGAACCAATTGGCACGGCGGCTACACATACCAAAATAGAAGCGTCTGCATTGACGGTCAGCTTGCAAGGTTTGATTGACGATCTGCCCACTATGGTAAAAGGCGAGGTAATGAGCACTATACAAATTGAAGTGATACCGCATTTACAAGCTTTAAATGCGCGGTTGGATGCTTTTGCGGGTCAGGTTAAGCAGAGAGATTTTAATCATGAGGGTGCATATTGCATACTTGAAACGGCGGCACTTACCAAGACAAGCCGAAGCAGTAAGGGCAATCGTCCTGATGTATCTGAAAATTATGATCCTGAAAACGCATTTGAACAATTAAAAAAATATAGGCCAAAGCTGTACCCAGTTTGGAAAAAACTGTTCGCCGCGGCGAAGAAATCGTATATTGAAGCTCCTAATTTTAATTGTAGTACATGGACTTCACGAGAAGCGCGGGCGTTTCGCGCTTATGTTAAATTGTTTTACAAAGGCCAGGTTCTTGATATTGGCTGTGGTCCCTATGCCAATCCTATATATTTGCAAGGACTGCCAGTCGATCAGCTAACGGCCATAGAGCCATTGGATTTGGTCGCAGAACCCAACTTTCCTGTCTTTAAAGGATTAAACGAATTTATCCCTTTTAAAAACAAAAGCTTTGACACCATTATCAATGCTACCTCATTGGACCATGTCATTGATGTGGAACGGGCATTGGAGGAGACGGCGAGAGTGCTTACCAAAAACGGGCATTTCATTATCTGGTATGCCAATGTACAAACCGCACCCAACCCGATAACGGATTATGACGGTCCGCTTGATGACCATCATCTGTTCCACACAAATGATGAATGGTTTCTACCCTTGCTGGACCGCTATTTCCATACCAAGGACCGCAAGGTGTTTGCCGCCACGGATACAACTGATAATGTATTTGCGTGTTTGATCCCTAAAATTTAGGAACATACCATGACTGAGTACAACCTGCCCTGCTAAATGGGAAACCCCTCCTAAAGATTTGTTATACTGGTTGCTGTCGATGAGCACCTATGCCCGCAATGCAGCATCCTCAAACTGGAAAACCACGCCAGCAGCAGAGGAATTCAGAACGGGTTTGGCACGAGGGCGACAATGTTGATATGTCAAAACCATTCACTGTAGCTAAGACTAATTATCCTATCATTTAATTTTTTTTTGTATATATCTCTCGGAAAACGAGGACACGCCAATTATGAAGATTATTTTGTTGACCAACCTTGGCTGGGCAGATCAGCTTTGCAAAATAACTGCAGCATCAAATATTGATTCAACGGCTATTTTTACGAAAAATGACCTTATACAATTTTTCAAAACAATTGATCAACAGGATGCCGCGTTTACACTGGTTAGTTTTGCCACTGGTGTAATAGTTCCAGAAAAAATCATAAACTCACTCGCTGGAAATGCCTATAATATTCATCCGGCAACGCCCGAATACCCTGGTAGAGACCCGCATCATTTTGCCCATTTTGATCAAATAAAGACCTATGGCGCAACTGCCCATATCATGACGAGTAAAGTAGATGCTGGCCAAATTGTTGATGTAGAAACATATAAAGTTCCAGCCGGATCGACACCGCAGGACTATATAAACATGGCCGAAAAGTCCGGGGTGGTTCTGTTTGGAAGTCTGGTTGGAAAATTGGCATCCGGCGAACCTGTTTTACCCACTGGTCAACAATGGGGAACACGAAAAACGACCCGGTTGGATTTCAAGAGTTTTTGTCGCATTTCGCCGTTGGACGGTTCATCTGCAATCGGTTCGCGACTAGCTTCTGTGGCAGCTCCCGGCCATAATAACGCCTATCTGGACCTGAGCGGACACCGGTTTGGATATGAAGGGCCTACGCCTGTGACGGATGTGCACAGCAGAGATCAAAAACGTTGGGCAGACTTTACCGAAAACAAATATCGCCATATGCTGTTCCAGGCAAAAAAAGATTATAAATTTGCCAGCTATCTTGAAGGTCGTACTGGGCGGCATCTGATTTTGCGGCATGATCTTGACCATTCAATCCATCAAGCTTACCGCATTGCTGAAATCGAGCATAATTTGGGGATCAAGGCGAGCTATATGTTTACGCTCCGCCTCCCTTATTACAATATTTTGGAGCATGACACCCAAAAAATCGCCCGCGAAATTTTAAAAATGGGCCATAGTGCCGGGTTGCACTTTGATGCCGCCGCTTATGAGAAAGACCAGTGGAGTGAAGCTGAACTTGAAGACACCATGGCCAAAGAGCGGGATTTGTTGTCCCAAAGCCTTGACGCACCAATTGAGGCCGTAAGTTATCATGACCCGACTTGTGGTAATTTCATTGCCTTTGATAAAGACATAATGGCGGGCATGGTCAATTGCTACGGCAAGACACTCCGGGACGAGTATGGGTATTGTTCAGATTCCAACGGTTATTGGCGTCATAAGCCAATTCCCGAAGTCATTGCCAGCGTAGAGCATGAGCAATTACATGTACTTGTTCACCCTGAATGGTGGACACCCACCGCTATGCCGCCGCGTCAGCGAATTGAACGTGCGGTACTGTTGGAGGCGCAAAATATCATGAAGACTTATGATGATCATTTAGCGCGTTCTGGCAGGGATAATATCCGTTAACTGGCTCTTGTTTCAAGCTCAGTCTTGACCGGCAATATAATCATCGACATGCTTTGCAATCGCCAATGAAGCGGTTAGTCCAGGGGATTCGATCCCGAACAAATGTACCAGCCCCGCACAATTGTGCGTTTGTTCAGTTTGAATGATAAAGTCTTTAAACCCTTCACCTTGCGCCGCAAGCTTGGGCCGCACACCAACATATCCGGCGTGCAGGCGCGATGGATCAATGTTGGGGTAATATTTTCTAATAGCCGCAATATAGTTTTTCGGACAGCGTTCAGGCACAGAATAGTCGATCCGGTCTGTCCATCTGGCGTCGGGGCCAAATTTGATTTGCCCTTGCATATCCAAGGTAGCATGAACGCCAAGACCGCCATCAGTTGGAACCGGGTATATCAACCGGTTAAATACCGGGCGCCCAGATAAAATATAATACCGACCTGGTACATAATAAAGCGGCGGGATAAGTGATGGATCATATCCTTTGGTGTTTTGTGCCAATTTTTGCGCGGCCAAACCCGTGCAATTGAAAACATATTTAGCAGATATTTTGGTTTGCTCACTATCGTCGATTTGCGCTTGCAGATGATTGGGTTTGACAATAATCGCCTGAACTGGACATTGAAACACAACTTGCCCACCAGCATTTTCTATATCCCCCTGCAGGGAAAGCATAAAAGCATGGGAATCAAGTATTCCGGTCGAGGGGGAAAGCAGGGCGGCGCAAGCGTTGACTTGTGGTTCTAGCTCTTTGATTTTAGCTGCGGATATTTCAATTATGTCATCAACACCATTGGCAAGTGCGGCCTCTTTAATGGTGTGTAATTTTCCGGCCTCTACTTCATCCGTTGCAACAATCAGCTTGCCGCATTTAAGATGCGCAATGTCGCGATCCTGACAATAAGCATAGATCTGATTGCGGCCCTTTACGCACAGATCTGCTTTTAGGGAATTTTTTGGGTAATAGATTCCGGCATGAATGACCTCTGAATTTCGAGAACTGATCTGGGTGCCAAACTGTGTTTCCTTTTCCAGCACATAGACCGATAAACCAGATATCGCCATGCGTCTTGCAATAGCCAGACCAATTACCCCGGCCCCGATTACAATGCAGTCAACATCAAGGCTCATCTATTCATAAACTTCATCAACATCCAACGGGTATTTACTTGCCATCATTCTGTCATACACGCGTTCGAAGCGCTCGGCGCAGGCAGCTGACGAATGCCATTTCATGGCATAAGCACGCCCGGCTTCTCCCGCTTTTTTGCGTTTTTCAGGGTTAGCCACCAAATCTTTTAACACGTCATATATCGTCTCTTCAGTGGCATCGACCAACGGGCACTCATTTAATGCCAATGAAGGTTTGATACCGTCAGGCTGTTCAGGGTTTATATGGCAAATTGTTGGCACGCCAAGTGCCATAGTTTCCCGCGCGGTCGCCCCGTAACGACCATAATTGATCTGATCGACAATAATATCTGCTTGTATCTGATAAAACCGCATATCTTTAGAAAGTACCCCGGTTTTAAAGATCAGCTTGACTTTATGCCCTTCCTTTTTCAAACGCTTCATAGCGGCCAAAACGGCAGGTGTACCTTTAATGTTTTTAGTTTGGGATTGTCGGTCTTTTAAATTGCCAACTGCATGGAAAACCAAAAGTTCGCCAGGCTTTCGTTTAAAACGCTCGATATGCTTGGGAATTTCAATGTCAGGGTTCCAAAGCTGCTCATTGAAACAATAGGTCAGAGGGTCGTAGAAACAGTTTTTTGTGCGCCGGGATACATCGCCGGGCCAATCTACTTCCAGTGCGTTGAGATCACAGATCAGTTTGATGCGTTCTCCCGACTGGTACTGGGCCGCTTCAGAGCAAACATCCGGTCGGTTTTGCCAGACACATTTATTACAAACCCCACGACTAACTTTGTTAAATACGCTTTTCCGTTGCCCCGTCAGGCAACCACTTATGGAATGACCGATTTTTACACCGCGGGCTTTCAATTCCAAAAAATCCCAACCAATCCCATCCCTTTCATTGTTGTAACAAAGAGTTTTATCAAAAATCGAAAATTTTGAATCTCCATGAAAGTGGATCATGTCAAAATGCTCATACACCGCCTCAAACAATTCTTGCTGAAGTCCATGGCGAGTAGCTGACTCCTCATGCCATAAATTCAAATCTTCTCCATGGTAATATGGCGCGTTTCCACCCTCTGGATCCTCAAGGGAAATGCACCATGCATTCCAACCCCGATCCCGCAGTGCGCTGGCGAGATAATAGAAATGATAATAAGAATGGTGGATAAACACTACCGAACCGCGCACCTTGCTTTTTGGGCGCATTATCTCGCTCAATGGTTTCCCAAAGGGAGATTGAAATGAGCTGTTTTGTTTTTTATTCAGGCGAGACCCTTGCAATTGTCTCGTTGCTTTTTCTTTGTCTTCTGCGACTAGACTGGCCCAGCGTTTTTTGAGTTGAGCTTCGGTCATTGGTAAGTTTAAGTGTTCATAGGGGGGGAGAGAAATATCAGGAAAGTATTTTTCTGCATACCTATGGGCAAGGTTGGGGAGTAACCATGGTTTTTCTAACCCTCCGCGCATAATGTCTATGTCTTCATGCCTCGGTTTTAAGTCAGGTATTGTCTTTTCGTCCATGAGTGATGTTCCTTGAATAATGGCGGCAAACCACAAAAATTAAAATCTTTGGTGCATGAGATAGTCAATAACAGACAATCCCGCAACATAGGATTTGGTTTCGCCATATGGTTCGGGCTTGAAATTTTGATAGATTAGTTCAATTCCTGATGCTCGAATTTTATCGTCATCCTGATAGCCACCTGCCCCGCTGCCAGCTAAATATTGATTTGCATCTACCGCTTTACAAATTTCTATCAACACATCCGTACTAGCATGCGAGGTGCCCAATCGCGATTGCCAAACAAATTTTGTGTGCAAACCAAGCGCTTCGGAAATTTTAATAATCGCATGAGTGTTATATGCGGATAATGAACTGGTCGGGTTCAGGATGAGGGGTTCTAATATATCCATAGCCTGTGGAAAATTTTCGGACTTTGCATAATTCATCTGTAGTGTTTTTAGTGCTTTTTTCCGCCATTTTGGATCATTGCTTATGAGTACATCTTTAATTTTGTTGTTGCCGGTTTTTTTGTTCACAGGGCATCCAAGCCATTGGGCATTGCCGTGTACATTTATTTTTACTCGGTTTGACCATGAACCCATGCCGCCGCTACCACTTTTGGGGTAATCGACATCATCCATGAATACAAATATATCGGCACGTGATATTTTATCAAAATATCCGAGCCACGGAAAAAAGTTGGGTTGATGGATTGCACACAGGTTCATGTGCGTACGCTTTTAGATGTTGTTGTTTTCACTGAAACCTTAGTGGTCGCACGTTTTTTTTTCGTCCTCGTATTCATCACTGGTTTTGTAATTGCAGATTTCTTGGTACGCTTCTGAACCCTGGGCTTTTGTCTAACAACAGGCTTGGCCAATACGGTTAGGGGTTCATAGATATATTCACACATATCCCACCAAAAGGCCCATTGTCCTTCATTATGTCGCTCTACAACAATTAATTTCAGAATATGCTTCATTTCTGAGGTACCTGCGCCAAAAAACTTTGCGTAGGACAGCACTTCACTAACTTGACAAAGGGTGTGGGTGGACATTGGTAAATCCATCAAATGGTCGGCTGCTGATGGGCATATGGACAAGCCATCGGGAAGCTCAGACACGGATCCGGCATAATCTAATACATCGGAGAACTCTGAAAAATAAAGAACACGGCGCCATAATTGTTCGGTGAATCCACCACACTTTTTCCGCAATTGGCTGTATGGCTTAAGTTGTTCGAAATGCGCCTCAACCAATTTGATGGTTTTCAAGGGCAAGGATTTCTTTTTTTCTGGAATTTGAGATAAAACATCGTCTACGAAATATCCATAATCAAATTGTTTGCTGGCGATGAGTTTTTGGTAACAGCTTTCGGTCATTGCCATGCATTTATCGTCATCACGCATCAGTTCAAACACTTCTTCAAGGTTCGATAAATCTTCATCTAACGGAATATAATCAACATATTCCTCAAGACCACCAACATACTCGTCCCGTATCAATATCTGACAGGTCTTTAACGCTGCAGCTTCAAACAGGCGTGGGCTTACACCAGCAAAAATATAGCGATTATCCAGATCCGGGAAGCACATCTTCTCCACTTCTGTGAATCCCGCATCTGGGTTTTTTACCATATATTCTGAAATGTCTTTACGGATATCCCCACGTGGGTCACATAGGCTGGAGCCACCTTTAGATCCTAAGGTAAACCTACAATTCCCGACAAACTTTAACCAATGGCTTCCAAAAATAACATCTTGTGGATCCGTAGAGATATTCGTTAAGAAACCAGCAACATCCGCTGCATCACGAAAGTCTTCCGCGGTTTCACCTTTGATGCGTCCATAGCGACCAAATTGAGGCGGTAAGTACCGAACCCGAGTTCCGACATCAAATTTTCGTTTCTTGTACGGGGTGGCATAGCGCTGTAACTCATCCATTTCTACGCTATCGGTATATGCGGTAAGGCCAAGTTTAAATGTTTTCCGGCCCCAATTTATCGGGTATAGAATATTTACATTTTCCTGTATAGGGCTGTAAATCGTGGTTATGTTCATATAGTCGAGCCACTCATCCAGAATTTCATTGTCAGTATAATCATCCTGACACAGAGCTATTTTTGGGCAATTTAAATCTCGTATCCAAGCAAAACCTTTCTTGTACTGGTGGTAATGGCCACCAGCCCTATTTCCCAAAAAACAATAATTTATAATGACCCCGTCAAAATCTATTTGTTTTAATTCGTCTGTTATAGGTGCGCGGGCGCAATGGAAAATATATAAATTCCCCTTTTGATATTTGGAAAAATTATAGACATGGTCGCGATTGGTTCGCCGAGAACCAACGGATAAATCATGTAAAATCAAAATTACCTTGGTCATGCGCGCTTCCCATGTGTGTCAATCTGTTTTAGCAAGTATGATTTCCAGTTGTTATGTGCTTGTATTTTAGCTTGCTCGTCCTGAAGCAAAGCGGCATTTTGCAAACGTTCTTGGTACAGAAACTTGATCGCCTCAAAGCGAGCCTTCCTCCCCTCAGGTTGCATTGGCAATAAAATTGCCTTTCCCCACGTTTTGGTGAGCACCTTCCTGCTTTGTTCAAACTCAGAGTTTTGATTGTGTAAGCTTCGCCGAAACCTAGAAACCGCAAATAGAAACCCGCTAACTGAGATATCATCAAGATCAAACAAGCCCGGGTTCATTTGTTTAAGCAAGTCAACACAGTGCTGCAAATCTTTGCGGCGCCCAGCGTGCATAAATTCAGCGCAGACGGCAAGTAAACAACCGCAGGCGACTTTAGAGGATTTAAAAAATGAACGAAAGGTTTTTACGGATGCAAATCTGGACGGAAGTACACCCTCCATTTTACTAGCAAATATCAAACCTTCAAACTTAAGTGTGTCTGGAAGTTTGTTCCAATCTTTGTGCTCGATCGATTTTTTCAAGATGCCCTTGCTTATAAAAGCTCCAGCGGATTGCGCGTCAGGAGCGTTTTTTACGTGTCTGTACATTGCCAGCCAAATAGGGTGCGTATAATTATGCTTCATCTCTCGTACATAACCTGCAACGATTAAAAGGATTTCTGCCGTTTCCTCCCAACTTTTAATGCCAATATTATAGAGAGAGAATTGTTGCAAATGTAATGCAAGAATGCCCGGATCAGCGTCCTTATAGTCCTTATCCTTGAGGGATACTTGAATATAATTATAAGCACTCCGTTCATATTTTTTGGAAATATCATCATCCATGGCATGAGCACCAACGCTGCCACTAAATCGGCGAACGGCCAAGGATGGGTGTTTTTGTGTCTGTGTATTCATCTCTTAAAACAAGTGTCTTTCGAATTGCATGGCTATCAAGAATATAGTTATTTTCGAGAATCAGCGCTGATCTGCATTCCCTTATCTTAGAGGATTACCCTTTCTTTCATTGTAATAAAGATAGTATTATAGTACATTGGAAAACAATGTCTACAAGCCATTTCTAGTTTAGGATAGCAATAATGCTGACGATCGACCAAACATACCTCCATCATAACTTGGCCAAAGTTTGCTCGGCTCTAGCAATTCCTGAGCAGGCCCTGGCGGCCTATAAAAAGGCATTAAGAAGACCCGTGGCAGTGATTTCCAACTCTCTGAAAACGGGAGAGTTTTTATTCACTGACGAAGACCTAGCCATTTTTGAGGATTTCGTTCAATATTGTAACGAGCAATCCCTAACAGACGAAGCAGACAAAATTAGAGAATGTCTAGAGGTTGTCAAGAACAGTGAAAAATCTAGCCCAGAGATCATACTGAAAGTTGACTTGCTAATTTTGAGGCTTCTCAAGATGTCAGCTGACAAAAATGAAGTGATTCAAGGATATAAGGAAGTAATATCCAGATCCCGCGAACGATTTGGACCCTTGTCACAGCCCGTGCAGGATATTTATATTGAACTCTCGAAAACATTGCAATATCTGGGCGCGAAAGAAGATGTTCTGAATACGATTCAAGAGCGTTTGACAGAGTTGGCCCCTGATTATACAGCTCCATTGGTATTTGTAAACGAAAGCCTGAAAGCCCGACCGATAACGCATCGGATTTTGAACCGGGTTCGAAGTTCAAAAAAGAAAACCCATGAGATGCAAACTTTATTTCAAAGCGCTGTAGAACTCTATAATCAAGGCAAGCACCAAGCCGCCTTTGAGAAGCACTGTCTGGCCGCTAAACTAGGAAATATAGAAAGTATTTTTACGCTAGGAACTTATTACCAGCTAGGTATTGGGTGTGAAATTAACATGGCAGATGCCAGAAAGTATTATCGAAAGGCTGGAGAAATGGGACATTTGGGCGCACAGCACCATTACGCGGCCCTTTTACAGACAGGGCTTGGTGGAGAGGTGGATCTTGAGGGTGCCGTACTTTGGTACGAAAATGCTAGCGCATCCGGCCATGTGACGGCGACAATGAATCTTGCCTATTTGCATGTTTCGTCTTTGATTGGCGGGCCCTTTTATGCCACTGGAATTGCTACATTTTTGCGTGCATATGAATTGGGCAATGAAGAGGCCTTGACGGTTGTCTTTCAATACCTAGATGCCCTTGTGACCTTGGTCCAGTCTGAGTAGGCCTCGGGGACTTTAAGAAAGTTGGCGGTCATCATTCTTTCTTATTTTCAAAAATTAACGTTAAAGCGTTCAATTCGGAAGCCGAGGCTGGTGTAAGTGCCTCATTTATCACCTGTTTGGAGAGTAAGGGGAATGATTTTGATATTTGCGTAAACCCAGGCAAGTGGTAATATAGATCAGCGTTGGAGCGAAAGCTATCTGGCCTTGCTTCCAGCGGCCAATAGAAGATAATGCTGCTGGCAAAAACTGCAAGCGGAAACACGGACGCTAGATCCACAACAATTTGCCCGTTTTCATATTGTAAATATTCGTTCAATTGCTCACGAACATCCTTTCGTGGCACCTTGTCGCCAGGGTTTCTTTTTTCGAAAAATGCTTCATCCGGTTCCTGTAGGCTAAATTTGGGGTCGCCAATGAGCACGATCTTTTCATCTTCAAGCTGCAACCTAGCACCAAAACCTGTACCAGAAAGATTCAACCCGCTTTGTACCGATTTTATGATGCCGAGCAGTAAAATATCCTTTAAAATAACTTCCAGTCTGGGCCCATTCTTTCCAGACATAATTGCGCGCAAAAATAAAGAGCGAAAGACAGGGAACGTCCTGACCAATTGAAGCGCGGCCTTTCCCTTGGCTACTTTCTTGATAGGTTCTCCGCCAGTTCGGTTTACCATCTTGCCAATAATTGGAACTTTTCGTAATTTGGTATTTTGCTGTTCTGCTTCTTGTAACTTTTCGGCTTTGAAAGTATTGAGATAAATCAGACCGCCGTCGCCCATTGTAAAGCTTTGATCGTGTCGCCATATTATCTGGTTATAAAAAGCTTTCGGATCAAGAAATGTAGAACGGGCTTTCGCATTGGGTAAGTGATAATCAAAAATGTCATCAATTTTTTCAACATGGGTGCGGAAATTGTATTTATTACTTGCGATTAAATCGGCATGGGCTTGTTTTGCAATTGTTTGGCAATGGCGGGTGTCTTTGATTTGCTCGACCACGTCACCCATATTCGAATAGTCAGCCTTAATCTCAATATAATGCTTTCCGGGCGTCAATATACCGCCACAATACCCCTCAAGTTGCACCATGGCTGTACCAGTTGCGGCACACTCGAAGGTTCGCGGTGAAACTGTATCTATGCCGTATTTCCCATCATATCTGGCCAGATTAGCGTCAAAGACTTCATGGAACGGCACGTGGGGAAAGGCTCGCCGATAGGACGTTGATGTTTTCATCAGCTTACCATCAAAATCAATCACACTTGAGCCGCTAGGCGTGCCTAATTGGGTTTTACAGCTCTGTAAAAATTCGGTCCAGCGATGCCCTGACAGCCGGTCGTCTTCGTTGACTGAAATATTGGTGCTTAGGCCTTGCTCTGTTGCAAATGCCCCAAACTTTTCCGCGATCCGTAATTTTTCATAACCCAGCTTACCTAAAAAATCAGGAGATACGCGAGAGCGAAAACCGACATCAATTGTTTTGTTTTCCAATTGTAGCATGTCTGGAGCCATCATTGCGTCTGAAACGTAACCCGTGAGAACGCCGTATACAGCCTGTAGGCTTTTGATCCGTTTCTTGGGATAAAAAACATCAAAATCTTTTTCTGCAACGCAAGTGAACATAAGGTCAATACCCATTTCGTCCATAACCTTGTTGATATTTCGAACTTCCTGATATTCATCTTGTAAAAACAACGCTTTTAAAGCTTTGGTTGCGGCCAATGCGGCTCTTTGTTCTTCATTTAAATTCATTGGCCAAAAATTGTGGGGCAGCATCACAACATCGAAACGGTCAAAATCTATCGTTTTAGGGTCAAATTCATAGATAAAATTATGGAAGAAATAATTATGCCGCGAGTATGTTTTATAGGCAGCCAAATAATCTATCATTTGGCTCATATGTGTATAATGATACATTGAAGAGAGAACAAGAATGTTTTTTGTGTAACTCATGTTGATCTAAATGGGTTTATATCGTTAGTTCCTTCAGAGAGATATGCGCTGATTGTTTCGGATAACCCAGTTTTAAAATCAATGAAACCGACTGTTGGTATTTTGGATTTCAAAATATCCAAGGGGGGGGTCAGGTTGATTGACGCTTCGCTGGTGGTCTTGATGTTTAAATCTTGTCTTAAGGTTTTTGCAATGCTCGTAACCACGTCCGAAAGAGGCATGGTTTCCATGCCAGCGATATTCACGACCCCCTGCCATTGGTCCTGACAAGCAGAACTGATGATGTTTGCAACATCCTCAACATGAATAGGGGCAATAACAGGGCCTCGGCCTTGGGCCAAAGTAATGGTTTCGCCCATAAGAACTTTATGGATAAGGTTCGGTAACAATCTGTTGGTTTGGCCGGGGCCGTAGGGCATGAAAACCCGTAAAGAGCAAGTTTTCATGAGCGAGGCATAGCTCCTGACCAACATTTCCGCGGCGGCTTTTGAGCATCCATTTATTGAACTAGGTGTCAAAACACTGCCTTCGTGTAATGTTTGATCATAAGGCTCATAAACCGAACCGCTTGATATATGGCAAAATGACGTTGCCCCTGCCTTAAGCCCATAATCAAGAAGGTGAGCCGTGGCCGCTACATTAACATTGGAAACATCCAGAGCGTTTGCCGGAAAAGTTTGATAAGCCAAAGATTGCGCACAATGAATGACGGCATCTATTTTTGTGGGATACCTTTCACGTGTAAGGCCCTGTGAGATGTCATCTTCGATAAGTGTAGAATACCCGGCGAGCTGTTTCGCGGAGAGGGTGTTACTATCGCGCACAACTGCATAAACCGCCCAACTATTTTGTAGGCTACGAGCAATCTGCTTGCCTATAAACCCGGCTGCCCCTGTCAATAATACTCTCACGGCTCAGCCGTTGATGTAGCAGTGTTCGGCGTATTGATTTTCCACCATTGATCCAGATATAATAAAGACCAAATCAACAAACGCCGGTTTTGTTTGCCAGTGAGATGTTCATTGACAAGTAGTTTTGTCGTATCAAAGTCCAGTACATCGTAAATCCCGGAACTCTCATCATCTATGAGGCGCTCTCGCACAAAATCAATGCTTTCGCCCTTAAACCAGCTGGCGTCTGGCGCAGAAAATCCTTGCTTTATTTCGTTTGTAACCTTGGCAGGCAAATGCCTTTGCATAACTTCGCGCAAGGCCAATTTACCGTCCTTGGTTTTTTGGTAATATTTATTGGTTTTTCCATTCGCCTCATTCTCGTCTAAAGACACGACTTCGTGTAAACTTCCTACCTTCATATAGGCGGGTAGGCGCATGGCAAAATCAACCAAATCATTATCTAAAAATGGCAAGCGGGTTTCAAGACTGTGTGCCATGGAGAGCTTGTCCTCCATGACAAGCAAGCCGTTTAAGAAGGTTTTTGCCTCGAAATACAAGGACATATTCAAGCAATCTTCTGGGGCCAATTTCTTGGGGTGTGCGCCATTAAACACGTTTTTGAAAATATCTTTCGTATTCACGTGGGAGACTTCATCCCAGATTGGCGCAAGAATGTTTTTAAACGAATCATTTGGGATCAATCGCTGCCAAAAATCATAATAGGTGTCGACATAATCGTTAAAGTTGCTTTTTCCTGCTGCACGGTAGTAACGCCAGGGGTATCCGCCAAATAATTCATCGCCACCCCCGCCCGAAAGTACAACCTTGCCAAATGCGCTGGCCAGTTTTGCAGCGTAAAAATTCGGGTAACATTGCCCAACCCGTGGTTCTTCTTGGTGGTAGACCAGCTTGGGGAGAGCCCGCTCCATGTCCCCGGATTTCAATACGCTTTCATATTGTTCGGTTTTGAAAACATAGGACATATATTCAGCATTTGCACGCTCATCAAAAGCAAGCTCAACGCCTGAAGCTGAGCTTAAATCAAAGCCGACTGTAAAGGTCTTCATATAGGGCAGATTTTTTGCGGCTATGGCCGTAATTGACCCCGAATCGATACCGCCTGATAAATAGGCCCCAACATCAACATCACTAACAAGTTGCCGCTTTACAGCCTGCTGGAACAAAAAATCCAGCTCGTCAAGAAGCTCGCTTTTTGAGGGAGGATTTATTGGTTCCTGGAAATTAAAGTCCCAATATTGTACCGGTCTGCCAATAATGCCAATTTGCGAAACCCTAAGAAATGACCCTTGTGGCAATAATTTGGCGTCTTCATATAATGTTTGGTCCGACAAAAAATTCTGAAAGGTAAGGTATTCGGCAAGCCCTTGCTTATTGAGTTGGGTACGGAATTCGGGGTGGGCGTTGAACGCCTTTATTTCGGAGGCAAATATGAACGTGTTTTTGAGTTGGGCATAATAGACTGGTTTGACACCAAACCGGTCTCGGCCGAGCAACAATGTTTTCTCTTTTGTATCCCATAAAGCGAAAGCAAACATGCCGTTAAATCGTAACAGGGCTTTTTCCCCCCACTGTATAAGCGCTTTTAGAAAAACTTCCGTATCACCGGAGCTGTGGAAGCTGTGGCCCTTATGTATGAGCTCCTGGCGGATTTCCTTATAGTTATACAGCTCGCCGTTATAGGTAAGTGTATAACGACCATCTTCACTGGTAATCGGCTGCGCAGACGCATCGGACAAGTCAATAATCGCTAGTCGGCGATGGCCCAAGCCTAAAGCCCCGTCCTTGTATAGCCCGTCCCCGTCTGGCCCCCGGTGGGCAAGCAAATCCGTCATGCCTTGCACAATGCTCAGGTCGGCAGGGGCGTTATTTGTATTTAAGAGACCTGTGATGCCACACATAATTTTATCCGCCGTTAAACCTAACGGTTTTTATCGCGCCGTTTTGCGACTTCTTCAATATTGTTTTTCCGCCATTCAATGAGTTGTTTGAGGCCATATTCTAGGTCAACATCACCAATATATCCGATTTCATCTGCTGCTTTTTTCGGGCAACCAATTCTGTTTTTCACAAAGGTTTCCCCTTCAGGCAAATAGTTTATTTGCAAGTCAGAACCGGTTAATTTGAGCAGCATTTCAGCCACAGTTTTGATGGTGGTGCGTTTGCCGGTGCCGACATTATAAAATTCGGCGGTCGTATCGGCCTGCATGGCACAAACATTGGCTTTTGCACAATCTTCTACATAAACAAAATCATAGGCTTGGCTACCGTCGCCGTAAACGTCAGGCGCGATACCATTGTCAATCCTGTCGAGCATTTTCATAATCACCGCAATATAAGCGCCGTGGTAATCCTGGCGCGGGCCGTAAACATTCATATAGCGCAAGCCGACCGCAGGCAGATCAAAGCGGTGGGCATAGGCCGTCAGCATGGCCTCGCCGGCTATTTTGGTCGCGCCGTAAAAATTGGTATTTTTAAAGGGATGGTCTTCTGTCATGGGTTCTTCCACCGCGTCGCCGTACACGGACGCCGAAGAAGACCAGACCAGGCGCTCGACATTGTGCTGCACACAAGCCTCCAGCACGTTAAATGTGCCGCGAATATTGACATCGAAAGCGGCTCGTTGGTATTCTTGGCATTGCAGCAGCCAAAGGGCGGCAAAATGAAATACGCCGTCAGCATTCTTTATGGCCGACTGCAAAATATCGGACTGTAAAATATCGCCGCCAATATCATAGATTTTAACGCGCGGATCTTTGAGGGCGGCTTCTAAATTCGACATCCGCCCGCGAACAAAATTATCATAAATTACGATTTCGCTCACATCTTGCTTTGTAAGTGCATCCACAGTGTGCGACCCGATCAAACCGGCACCGCCAACAAGAACAAATTTTTTGCCCCTTATGTCCATAATAATGTATCCTCGGAAAGTTTAAAAACAGCCCACTCATTAGGCTTTCTAAACACATACGTCAACACAGATAACGGGGGTTGTTTCGGCAAATTAATGAGGTAAAAGACACAAATAAGAGACCTCCAAAACTGAACCGCTCCGAGTTTGCCGGAGGCTGTTTCGTTTCAGTTATGCAGCCTTTGGGACTTTGTCCAGTGCTGCGTAATAGTTCTCCTCTGCTTCGGCGGGCGGGATGTTGCCGATCGATCCTAATATTCGTTTGTGAACAAACCAGTCTACCCATTTGAGGGTCTCAAATTCCACCGCTTCAAATGGTTTCCACGGGCCTTGCCGATGAATAAGTTCGGCCCTGTAAAGACCGTTGATAGTTTCGGCCAAGGCGTTGTCGTAACTGTCCCCGACACTGCCGACAGATGGCTCAATGCCAGCTTCGGCCAGACGTTCCGTATATTTAATCGACAAATATTGACTGCCCCGATCACTGTGGTGAACGAGGCCAGATTTATGCACGGGTTGCCGCTCATGCAAAGCTTGCTCCAAAGCATCCAGAACAAACTTCGTATACGGCGTTCGGCTGACACGCCAACTGACAACCCGGCGGGCGTAAGTATCAATGACGAACGCCACATAAACAAACCCCGCCCATGTGGAGACATGGGCGACCGAAGGAAGTGCTCTTGTAAAAAAACCGACACCCATAATACGTTGGGTGCTGGTGCTTTGAACTGCCGGTTCACTAAATCCCGTGGACATACATCCGCCTTGTTGCTGAAGGTGGTTTGCTGGCTTTTACCCTGTTAATGCCTAGTTCTCACATTAACCTTGCGACCTTGCGACCTTGCGACCTTGCGACCTTGCGACCGTGCGACCGTGCACCGTGCAATATCATGGCCCTCTCTGCGCATCTGATGCCAGACTTTGCGCACACCGTAAATCTTGCGATTGTCCTTAAACACGCGCTTGATCTCTGGCTTCAAAACAACGTCACGTTTCGCCTGTGTAGACAGTCTGGACAGGTCACGTCGCTCGGCTAGACGGGTATAATAAGTTGACGGGACAATGGCAAAGCTTTGCAAATTGGCTCGACCCCGTAATCACTACGGTGATCATCAATAAATCTTGTCATCGTTTGAACGGGCGGTTGAGCTCCGCCTGGGCAAAATACGCGGACGCCTTCGTAGTATCTCATTGACTTGGCGTAATTCTCGAACCTTGCGTTCCGGTGCCTTTATCTTGTCGACTATATCGCTCGGAACGCCAACCCGTGTACCGCTGTCAACTTCCGTGCGCTTAATCCAGCTGCTTAGGGTTTGCGGTACACATCCAATCTTGGTCAATATAGATGTGATCGCTGCCCAGCGGGACGAATAATTGCCCTCGTTCTCCAACACATCCGCACGGCTCGCGCACGCACTTCAAGTGAAAAACTGTTTCTTGTATTGCTCATAATGGTTCCTTTTACTATAGATTAGAAGCTTCCGGCAAGCCTGGAGCGGTTCAAAACATTAAAATGCTATCATCTGTACAAACTTTATATTGCGTTCTTCTAGGTTTTGCCCTAACGCTCCTTGTCGATGGACATATCAATTGAGGGCGAAGACAAATGACGACTAAAATTATCAGACTGGCAATAGGTTTGGCAATTTCCGTAGGTTTTTCAGCAGTGCTAATGACTGGATGCGAAGAAAATCGTGCCGAAACCACTGAAGTAGAGTTGAAAAATATAAACCCTACTGCCGAAAAAGATAATCCACCAACCATCAGGATTGCGCCGTTAGATCTGGAAGATGAAGCGGGTTTTGAAAAACAGCCGGGGCTGGTTGAAAGCGATTTAGCTCGGCATGATTTTGAAAATTTTTATATGTCCTCCGATGGCATGCAAATCGATCGTAACGTTACCACTAATGCAACGGGAAGTTATGTTGTTGATAAAATACAAATGAAATTTAACAGGTATATTGGTCTTTACAGGACGGATACGCCTGTAGAGGCAGGAGTTTCGTTCGCTGGGGAAGCCATATTTTGGACAAATCCAGGTGAAGCCGCCAACATTGTTTTGCAAATATCCAATTTTTGTACAGCTGAAAATCCGGAAGCCACGACTGTTGCGGCTGTTATAACGGATCAACCTCAGACAATTTATATTTCCCATACTTTCGCGAATAGCCACGGTTGTGCTTTGCTTAGAGTGACAAATGTTGAAAAGGGTGGCGCAATCCTTTTTGGATCGTCTTTAAGTCTGAATCCGCAATAGATTGTAAGCTTGAAATTGCTTTTATAAGGCAGTCGCCCGTATTGTAAGGTTTTCTATTACGGCTGAATCGTCGTGGCTCACCCTGACATTAAAGATTGTCATGGGAGGTGTGATAATAAACTCCCAGCTTATAATATTGTCTTGAGTGTTTTTGGTGATCTGTGTGGCCTTTAATTCATAATTGGAGGTCGTGTGCCGCATGTTGGCGTATACATTTTCCATTGGCGCGTGCCTGAGTTGCATTGATATGTGCATATTAAGGGGACTAGTCGTCAGAAATGAGATGCGTTTGGAGACAATTGGCCCACGCCCCCAATATTTCCCCAATATTTGCGCATAACCTACATATGTTTCCCCATAATTGAAAGCAAGATGTCCTTTTGCCAAAGCCTCTTCGTCAAATGTAAATACATCGCCTTGTTGAATGGGGATTGTAATTTCAGATATATAATGCTTGCCTTCGGCTTCGATAATGAGCTTGGATAAAAAATAGGTGCCATCAATAGAAGCTAAGGGCCAATCACCGCTCGGATGAATGAGAATATCTTCCGTGAGCGGCGTGTAGGTTTTGTCGGCCTTTCGTAAAGATTTACCGAGATAGGGCGGTTGATTTGTATAAAAAACCTTGACATTCGGGTAGGATTTTCGCGCATCTTCAATAGACAGTACGGCTTCTGGCGCTTCTATTGTTGCAAGATAAATACCAAATGTCGGGTCAAAAAAGTGCCATTTGCCATTGATCCGAACTTCAGTTCCAACATGGGCCAGCTGGATAGGCACTTCATGAAACCCGACGCGCCGACTTTTCCAACCGAGTAATGTTGCTACTTCCCTGAATAAATTGTCGCGATGCCCGCAAGAGCCGTTCATGTGCTTTAAAGTTTGTGCAACGGAATCGTCTTCCCGGTCTTTGACCGACAAGGCAAGAGAGCCGTAAATCCACGCATTCAAATATCTGGCTTTATCCAGCTTGCTGCCGCGATGGCCCGATATTTTTTTCGCAATTTTTTCGAGCGTTGTCATATTTACCCTTTAAGATACACCCAATGTTCGGGCAATTATTATGTGGTCTAGGCCTTAAGAAACAGGCCTTCATATATGCCTTGCAACCTGTCTGCGTTCTTTGTCCAAGATGTTGTGCTGGTCATTTTCTTACAATTATTAACAAGCTTGCACCGCTTGTCATCATTCATTGTTTGTAGCCATAACCTGATTTTTTTACCTGTCAACGGGCCTGCAATGATCTGGCCAATTTCGTATGTATTGATCACGTCCTCAAGGGCCAACAAGCGCGTGGTAATCAATGGCACGCCGGCAGCCGGATATTCATAGAGCTTGTTGGGCGTACAATATGTGTGGTTTAGCGGCCCGTCTTCATAGGGGATGAGGCCGTAATGGGCTCCGCATATCCAGTCCAGCAATTCGGCATTGGGTACAGGGTCTAAAAAACGCACAACTTGGCGATTGGCTCTCCGATTGACCCGCTGTGCAGCGGCTTTTAGTTCAATCTCCAATGCCCCGTACCCCATAAGTACAAGCCAGTAACCAGACGGCAGGGCATGGGCGCTATCCACCAAATCCCGTAAGCCTCTGCGGACTGAAAAAGCCCCGTGATAGAGCAGGATTTTTTCAGACGCCTCAAGCCCCAGCGCACGGTGCATGCGGCCATCATAGGCATGTTCAAGTTTGTGCGCAGGCGCATTAGAAATGATTTGTGCTTTCGGCCATTGGGGGCAAAGTTTTGCGTAAGTGTCCCCGAGATATGTGCTGGGCGTCAGCACTACATCTATAGCCTGCGCACATTTATCAAACAGTTTTTGAATATAGACCTTTAACTCAGGGGTCGAAAATGCCGTTTCCGTGAAAATTTCACAAGCATCAAAAACTATTTTGCCGCCAAAGCGGGCTTTGGCCTGCGCGGCTACTTCCAGAGACACATAGTCCATGGCATGATAGACATCATAGTTCTGGCGTTTGATGAAATTTAATGCCCGGTTTTTTAAGGCGCGGTAGGCCAAGCTCGTACCAATTTTGGTTTGGCCCCAATTGGGTCTTTGAATATGGGTTATCGCGGATGATTTGTCGGTCGGGCCTTTCGCCAGCACCACGGTTTCAACATCCATACCCGCTTGTTGTAAGGCATCTGCGCATTTGAGATACCGCCCGTTAAAACCCAGGCATTGCTCACTGATAAACGCCACTCGTTTTGCCTGTAGTATGGTCAACTCCAAAATCCGTCAAACGCGCAAAATGCAACTTGATTTGCGTGTTTGTCATATACAGAGAATATTTATGCTTTCACAATTTTGTCTGCATATTTCTCGCTAAATTCAGCCATCACATTGCGGGTATCAATGATCAGCGGCACATATTTACCAAGGTCTTCATAGGCAACATTGGTATGGTCTGTAGCAATAACAACGGCATCAAATTCGCTCAGTTTGGCTTGTGACCACTCAATAGATTTGAGGCCAGTAAATTCCGGATGCTCACGGGTCATCGGAATTTCAGGAATATAAGAATCGTAATATTCAACATTGGCGCCATGCTCTTTAAGAATGTGAAACAGCTCCAAAGACGGGCTTTCGCGCATATCGTCGATGTTTTTCTTGTAGGCTAGACCGCACAATAAAACTTTTGAGCCGGACAAAGCCTTTTGATGCCGCAAGGACATTTCTTCTAACAGGCGCGATATAATACGGCGCGGCATTTTTGTATTTATTTCACCGGCAAGCTCGATGAAATGTGTGGCAAGACCGTGTTCGCGAGCTTTCCACGACAAATAATAGGGGTCGATACGGATACAATGCCCGCCAACGCCAGGACCCGGATAAAACGCATGAAACCCAAAAGGTTTGGTTTTGGCCGCATCTATAACTTCCCAAATATCGATGTCCATTTTTTCAAAGATAATTTTCATTTCGTTGACGGCGGCAATATTGATCCAGCGGTAAATATTTTCGACCAACTTAGTCGCTTCTGCCGTGCGGGCATTGGAGACAATGACTGTCTCTACTATTTTTTCGTAGACGGCATTTGCCATGGCGCGGGCGCCTTCGGTATCCGCACCAACGACTTTTGGAATGGTCGCAGTTTCAAAATCTTCATTGCCTGGATCCTCACGTTCCGGAGAATAGGCCATGGCAAAATCTTCGCCAGCTACCAGCCCGCTTTTTTCTAAAATTGGTTGCATGACCTCTTCAGTCGTGCCGGGATAGGTCGTGGATTCCAATACAACAAGCTGACCCCGGCGCAAATGATCTTTCAAAGTTTCGCACGTGTCTTTAACATAGGAGAGGTCCGGACGGTGATATTTGTCCAAGGGTGTCGGCACGGCAATCAGCAGCGCATCGGCTTCCTTTAAATCTGCGGCATTGGTTGTGGCGCGAAACAACCCTTTTTCCACCATAGAGGCAACCCGGCTATCGGCAATATGGCGCATACCGGATTTACCGCTGTTCAGCTCGTCAACCCTGGCCTGGCTAATATCATAGCCAATCACTTTGACATTTTTCGCCACATAGGCATCTGCCAAAGGCAAGCCCACATAACCCAAACCAACAATGCCGACGACGAGCGTGCCATCATTTGCCTTTTGCAAAAATTCTTTTGTAATACTCATTTGTTTTCAACCCCTAAAAGCGTCTTTATCAATAATTCGGTTTCGTTATTTATGTCAGTGCCGCCTTGGCAGCGTCAATGATAATGTTTTGTGTTTTTTCGTCAAGATATGGGTGCATGGGCAGGCTGATGATGTGCTCAATACAGGCATTTGTATTGCCAAGCCCATTGCCCTGCACCGGATAATGGGCGTAGGCGGACTGCATATGCACAGGTTTTGGATAATAGCGAGCCGTTGGCACGCCTCTGTCTTTTAACTTTGCGGCAAAATCCGTTGGGTCCGGCACTTCTATCGTGAACTGAGCCCAAGTCGAGACAACCCCGTCCATAACCGCCGGCACGCGCAAAGCATGGTCTTTTAGGGCGTCGATATAGCGGCTTGCAATGACATTCCTTTTTTCAATCTCGTCGGCAAATACGGACAGTTTTGGCAATAAAATTGCCGCCTGAATGGTATCCAGCCTTGAATTGACCCCGATACGCACATTGTCATATTTGTCCGTACCCTTGCCGTGTACCCGCAGGGAATTGATCACAGCCGCCAGCTCGTCGTCATCGGTTAAAATAGCACCGCCGTCGCCGTAACAGCCCAAAGGCTTGGCTGGAAAAAAACTGGTTGTTGTGAGATCGGCCCAGTGTAAGGGGTGTTTGCCGTTTAAGGTCGTACCAAAACCTTGAGCCGAGTCGGCCAATAATTTTAACCCGTGGGCTTTGGCAATCTTTGCAAGGCCTTCATAATCGGCGCTTTGGCCAAACAGATCAACCGCAATAATGGCTTTTGGTGTAAATTCGCCTGCGGCTTTAACTTCGGCAATGGCCAGCTCTAGGCTTCGCAAACTTAGATTATAGGTGTCGCGCTCCACATCGACAAAGATGGGTGTTGCCCCCACATTTGCGACAATCTCCGCCGTGGCGCAAAAGGTAAAGGACGGGCAGAACACCGCATCGCCAGGGCCGATCTCCCAGGCCAACATAGCCAAAAGCAGAGCATCCGTACCGTTAGCACAGCCAAGTGCATGTTTGGCCTGACCAAATTCTGCCAATTTGCTTTCAAATTCCCGAACTTCCGGCCCCATAATAAAGCCGCCGTGTTCCAGAACGTTTTGAATGCCTGTGTTGATTTCATCTTTAAGGCGGGCCCGTTGGGCTTGTAGGTCGATAAATTGAATGCTCATGATTTTGCTCATTTTTTAATATGGGTGTTAATATGGGTTGGAGTTGAAATAGATTATACTGACGGTAAATGTGGCGTTTCCAAGACCCGCAATACCCGTAAAGCTTCTTCGGCATCCGTGAGTGGTGTTTGGCCGGACTTTATACAGTCCAGGAAATGCTGGCATTCGGATTTAAGAGGTTCGCCGTTTGGCACGTCGATATATTCCACATCCGCCTTGACCGGAACTGGAACCGGCCCTGACATATCAACTTTATGCTTATAGAGGGCCAGTTTATTTTCCCAAGCTACAGTATCGTCAAACACCGCCATAGCCTTTTCGCCGACAACTACCAGTTTTTGCTCCTTGAAAGGATGTAGCCAGCTGGCAAATATATGGGCGCGACCGCCAGAGGGGAAGGACATGTCCAAACGGGATTCGTCGGCAATGCCGGGCGTGATAAAATCAAGCCCGCCGCCGGAAACCTTTGTTGGTGCCTCACCGAATAACGCTAAAATCATCGAAACATCATGGGGCGCCAAAGACCAAAACGCGTCTTCTTCAAGCCTGAATTTTCCCATGCTGAGCCGGTGTGAATAGGCATAGCGCAATTTGCCCAACTCGCCCGCTTTGACCATCTCGCGCAAGGCGGCGAAAACCGGATGATATTGCAACAAATGCCCAACCATCAAAAGCACGCCCGCCCGTTTGGCGGCATCTCTCATGATCTCGCCGTCTGCAACAGACAATGCCAAGGGCTTTTCCACATAGACATGTTTGCCGGCCGCAATGACTTGTAAGGCCAAATCTTTGTGTAATTCCGCCGGGGCGGCGATCACCAGACCGGATATTTCCGGATCCGCCAATGCGGTGTCCATATCCACCGCTTCAACACCGTGCATTTTCGCATGGGTTTGTGCCGTCTGCGGGTTTGGGTCTATGACAGCTTTGAGCGCGCCCAGTTCAGCAAAATTCCTGGCCAGATTCTTGCCCCAATGTCCACAGCCGACAACGGCAACTTTAACATTATTCATAATTTATCACAGCTTACGCCGCCCTTGATTTTATTACATGAAACTCGATAGTCTGCGCGCCTCATATTGCTAATTTCTACATATTGCAATTATGGTTTGCGAACTAAGTTTTCGTCAACTACTTCATATTGATCGCCCGTGCGCGGACATTTCAAATCATCTCTCAACATTTCGCCGCTATGGGCGACCCAGCCGATTTGTTTGGCCGGAACCCCGGCCATGACTGCATGAGGTTTTACGTCTTTGGTGACGACTGCTCCGGCACCAATAAAACAGTATTCGCCCAATTCATGGCCGCAAACAATAGTGGCGTTGGCGCCAATGGTGACACCCTTGCGCACAAGGGTGATCACATATTCACTTTGCCGATTGACCTCTGAACGCGGTGTTGTCACATTCGTGAAAACCATACTCGGCCCGCAAAACACACCGTCTTCCAATATCACACCTTTGTACAGGGCGACATTGTTCTGAATTTTGCAGCCATTGCCGATTATTACGTCTGGCCCGGCCATAACATTTTGGCCAAGTGAGCAGTTTTTCCCGATCGTAGTACCGGGCAATATATGGCAAAAATGCCAGATTTTGGTGCCATCGCCAATAGACACATTGTCGTCTATATACGAACTTTCATGACAATAATAATTTGAGTCTGGTTTCGCCACAGTGCCCCTCCATAAATAAGTTGGCCTTCTATACATGAAGATATACAGAAGTGAAGTATTTTAAATATGTATTTTATCACTATATGTTACGTTAAAGCATCTGTAGTTATAATTTTTGTTATTAAGCGCTTAGCCTATGCACATTCTACTCATTGCCAGACACTATCCACCCGAAATTTCAGGCGGCGCCCGTCGGCCCTATTTACTCACACAAGCCCTGCGGTCGCAAGGACATAAAGTCACTTTGGTTACACCCTTTAACCTGGACGACCCGGATCATATTTGTGTGCCCAACACAGCCATTCAACGAGGGTTACAAAAAGGCTTGCAGGCAGATTTAAAACAAGATGCGCCCAACCAAGATGAGGAAGCCAACACCACGCGAAATCAACAACCCAGTCCAAAAGATATTTTGCGCCAATGGTTGTTTTGGCCCGATCCAGACATTCGCTGGGCTAGGGATGTAGTTAAGAAACTGGAGGCCAGCGACATAAAACCAGACTGGCTTATGACAACCAGCCCACCAGAATCCTCGCACATAGCTGGGGCGGCCTTGGCCAGGTCACTCAATGTGCCTTGGTTGGCCGAGCTACGCGATACTTGGATATCCATGCCCCACAGGGTGATTTTGGAGCGCTCAAAAATCCGCGCATTTTTTGAACGTCGCATTGCCAAGAGAACCCTGAGCAAAGCTACGGCCATCACCGGCGTATCAGAAACGGTGTTACAAGAAGCCCGTTTGTATTGCCCTCCCAATACCCCTGAACTTGTTCTGCCCCATTTCAGCAGGCCTGCCCGTGATGATAGCGCCGCTTCGGGCCATAAAACTAAACCCGTCATATTTGATAAAACGAGCCTTAATATTGTTCACACTGGCGGGTTTAGCTTCTCGGATAGAAGGCGTGAACTTGGCCCTTTGCTTGATGTTCTGGCCCCTGTGAGCAAAAACCGCCCCGAGCTTGTTTTGCACATTGTTGGCCCGTTGAGCAAAGCGGAAAAGTCTTTGCTAAAAACCGCATCTGTCCGCACCCTTCATCACGGAAGTGTTTCTCTAGACACGGCCCATGCCATGCAAAGACAAGCGGACGGACTTTTGCTCTATACACCAAAGGATAGTCATGCCCTGCCGGGGAAATATGCGGAATACGCTCTGGCTGGTCGGCCCATCTTATATTTTGGCGGAGGCTCGTGGTTGTCGCTTGTAGAAGATAAAGCGACACTCCGCCCATTGATTTTTGGACTTGAAACTTTGAGAAAGGGCGAAAAAACCAAACCAACAAATGTGCTGACACATCATACTGCTGCCAAAATTTTATTTGACTTTTTATGCAGTGTCGATACTTGCGAACAAGCACACCCAAGTTTTGATACCTGATAGTTTTGCGCCATTTTTTGTTGTGGACTTGCCCCGGTTTAGTTGCGGGGTGTTATGAGTATAACGGCCATCAAGGAGAACTATTATGGCCAAGCAACATACCAAAGAATTTCAAGTGCGAGGCCTGCCTCTTGGAAAACTATCAAGGCCGAGATGATCTGGAGGAACATCTGGCACATACGAAAATAGGCACATATTACCCTGTTCAAATACATCAATGGATTCTATAATCCAAAACGAAGACATTCCACCTTGGGCGAAATGTACAAAAGGCAGGCTACGCACTCACCCGGTGCCTTCGAAAGCAAGGCAGCATAATGAGTAGTTAACCCGGAACTAAACCGGGGCAAGTCCAGTCTATATGGAGCGCAATGTTAATCAGGGAGTTGGGCCTGGCTTGCATTATTTAAGGCAGGGTGTTGTTTGTGTCTCTGTATTTGGCGCCTCTGGAAGCCAGCACGAGGCTGATCCGGTAGGCCTTTTTTGTGTTCATATTGGATAAAATCAACCCGGCGTGTGCGCCTTTCATTTCGCGCAAAAACCCGGCAGCGAAATTAACGTCCATTTCGTTAAAAATCTTTGCGGCCTGCTTTGGCTTCATGCTTTGATACATCTGGGTTAAATGCGACAAGTCTTTTTGTGCCTGCTCTGTGCGTTTCAGAATGTTATCGTCAAGGCTGGCCTTGGCGGCATTGATTGCCAATAATTGCTTGTCAAGTCGCAGGCGAATTGCTTTAAACGCGCTTTCTTTTTCTTTCATCTCGTCTTCGCGTTTGGCGAGTACGACCATTTTTTTATTAACCGCAATCAGCACTTCGCCGCTCAAACATTGTTTCTTTGTAGTTTCTTGGGCGGTTTCTTCTCCCGCAACATCTTTGGACAAAATGTCAGCTTCCGGACTTTCGGTTGTGACGTTATTTTCAGCGCCCGGCGCATCATTTGACAGGGCATAGGCTCTGCTAACGATTGCCAGAGTGAACAGAAAGCCGAGTAGCGGTAATATACGGATTTTCATGCTGCTCTTTCGCGTTTTGTGTTTGGTGCACGTTTTGTGCCTGGTGTCTTCAGGTTTTTGGAGCGGCGTTGAAAGTCGCTAACCTCGCGCACGATTTGCAATAATGATTGCGAAGCCTGGCGCGCATTTTGTAGCTCCGGCTTAATTTCTGAAGTCAATATTTTTTCAAGCTCGGCATGTGCCGTTTGCGCGGCTATTCTTGAATAGCGCAGGCTCTCGATTCGGGCTTCAATTTGTGGTGTTGTGTCTTGTGCTTCACGGAGAAGCTGTCGCAAAACCGCAATATTTTCTTCTGTTGCACGCCGCGCCTGGCTGGCGGCTTCACTGGTTTTTGAAATTGCCTGCGTCAGCTCAACAATTGAGCCGCCAAGCCCGCCTTCAAGGCTTTGCAGCTTCTTCAACCGGCGGCTTAAAACCAGGCAATATAAACAGGTGATGCCGGAAACCAGCAATAAAAGAATATCGGGAATATAAGCATACATAATTATCGCACCATAAAATCTGTGATTAAAACATTTTGAACATTGGTCGGCCCGAGAACAAATTTTGCCCGCCTTGTTAGCTGGGCGCGGAGCCGGACTAAAAAAGCAGCATCTTCCACCTGCTCCATACCCAATGCACTTAAATACCCCATAAACGCATCGCGGAGTTTTGGGTTTTTGGGGTCAATAAGATCAGCACTTTCTTGCGGCGCCTCCAATGTAATACTAATGCGCAAGATATGTGAGCGGCCCTTAAGGGAAACCATAAAAGGTTCAAGGTTTATAAAAGATGTCTCAATTGGCACAGACCCGTCACCGGTTTTATCATGCGCCGGGTCGCTTGTAGCAAGGGTTTTGGTCTCGGCTATAGGTGCCTCGGCTCGTGGCAGAAAATAGACAGTGGAAAATGAGGTAATGCCCAATACCACAGGCAAAATAAGCTTGCCAAGCATACCGGATTTTGGCTTGGCGTCGGCAAGTTTTTTATCTTTATTTTTTTCGTTTTTAGTAGGCTTGTTCATTTCAATCACCGCGAGTTATCCATTATAAAAGCACGCTATAGTAAATGTTCTGTTAACAATTGAAGTCTATTTAAGCTTGTAAATTAAATTTTATAAATTGGGTCGACGGCTTCAGCCAAATTTTTGACCATAGTGTGAAGGATTCGCACATGAATGCGTTTCAGGTATTTCTGTCTTTGAATATGAGAAAACAAATTATCGCCACCATTGCGGTTGTGGCGACAATTGCGGCTATGAGCCTTTTGGTAAAACAAACCTTGAAGCCGCAAATGGATTTGCTGTATTCTGGTTTGGACGGCAAGGTGGCGGGTGAAGTTATTGCCGAGCTTGCCGCAAAAAATGTTGCCTATGAAGTACGCGGCTCGGCTATTTATGCGCAAGCAGACAAGCGCGATTCTTTGCGGCTTGAGCTGGCGAAAGAGGGTCTGCCGCGCCAAAGCATAGCCGGGTATGAGCTGTTTGACGACGTTAACAGTTTTGCCATGACATCCGATATGTTCGACACGGCCTATTGGCGGGCCAAGGAGGGCGAGCTGGCGCGCACCATACTGGCCTTGCCGTCTGTGGATTTAGCGCGGGTGCATTTGGGAGCGGCTAAACGCTCGCGGTTTTCAGGCGCACCCGCTGCACAATCCGCATCGGTGACATTGCGTTCAAGCGGCGGCATAAATATGCAAACGGCCAAGGCTGTACAGTATCTTACGGCTTTGTCGGTGGCGGGTTTGAACCCGTCCGATGTTGTGGTTATAGATGCAAAGACCGGCATTGTAGCGGGGCCAGGCAGCGACGGTGCCATGATTGCCGGGCGAGCTGAAGGCGGTCTTGGCGGTCTTGAGCGTGCGGCAGCTATTAAAAAAAACCTGCTGTCTTTACTGGAAGCTCGTGTTGGTAGCGGCAATGTTCGTGTAAGCGTCACACTGGATATTGACCGGAAATCCGAAACAACAACCCAGCGTACATTTGACCCGGAGGCCCGTGTAATCAAATCCCAAACCATTAGCGAAATTACAGATACAAGCACCGGTACATCTGCTGCTGTCGGTGTGGCCAGTAACTTGCCCGAAGGAGAAAATGCAACGGGTACCAGCAATGCAAACAGGGGCGAAACTACAGAAACAATCCAGTACGAAATCTCGGAGCTTATCCGCAATTCCAAAACTTTGCCCGGTGCGATAAAGCGGATGAGTGTTGCTGTTCTTATAAATGATGTGCGTGGTGCTGATGATACGGGTGCTGTCACATATGTACCCAGAGCCAAAGAAGAATTAACCGCCCTGCGCGAATTGTCTCTGGCTTCGGCCGGTATTGATGCCGAGCGAGGTGATGTTCTAACGCTCAAAAGCTTTGCATTTGAAACCCCTGACCTTGAGGGGGCTCTTGAGATGCCAAGCGCCATGTCCAAATTTATTGAGCGCTATTTATGGAGCATGGTGCAGGCCGGATTTTTAGGGCTTATAGTTCTGGCTTTGGGTATGTTTGTGATCAAACCATTGCTTGGTGGTACTGCGGGGGGTTCTGTAGGCAATAGTGCAGAACAAGCTTTGTTAGGGCAGATGGAATTGCCAGCGATTGGCATGGGAGCCAGCGCTATACCCGGTTTACCAGCCCCGCAAAACACTGAAGGAAGGCTCATAAATGCCCCGGAAGATCCGGCCGAGCTTCTAAAAAACGCGGCTCAGGAAAACCCGGACGGAGCAATATCATTGCTGTCGTCCTGGCTTGAGGCAGAAAACTCTGCCCATGCAACCTCAGTCCATAGTGAACAAATATCATGAATGTACCCTTGAATTTAACTGAAAAAATCCGACGTTTTGACAACCCTGTTGGGACATCAATCGGTTCGCTGGCTCGGTTTCACCCCATGAATATTACGGACATGCCAAATGGACAAAACCCGGACATACAAGAACCCGCACGATTGAAAACAGAAAAAACTTTTGAAGACGGTTTGATGGAAGGTCGCTTGCAAGCCCTTTCGGAGGTTGAAAGCAACAGGGAAAACATCACAAAAATGCTGCAAGAATTACGCGGAGTTAGCCAACAGATGGAAACCAGCCACGGGCGGGTCGTTATTGCCATATTACGTGCAGCTCTGCCCTCGCTTGCCAAGCGGAACGCCTTGACGGAAATTAGGGATTTTATTGTCAAAACCAGCGCACAGGCCCTGCACGGACATGTAACATTACACGCCCCGCCGCAGCTAAAAAAAGATCTATTGATGATCATGGGCACGCTAACAGACCACACCGAGGCACAGTCTGCAAACTCTGGTTTTTCTATAGAAATTGACAAAAAAAACCCCGCCAACAAAGTATGTGCCATCTGGCAAAACGGCGGCGGAGAGATCGATATTGACGCGGCAGTCCAGGAATGTCTGGCCTTGCTTGAAAGTAATTATTCAGGAGAACAAAATGGCAAAAGCCGAACAACCAAATAAACAAGTTGGCTCAAAACAAGCGCAGGAAGCCCCATTACATGAGCAACGAAGCCAGGCCGATGACAACCAGTACAAGCGTTCAATCTATGCGCTGGATGTAAATGTCCAGGTGGTTATAGGCACTGCCCGGCCAACAATTGGTGAATTATTGCAAATGAAGCAAGATACATTATTGCCCCTGGATTGCAGGTTGGAAGACCCGGTAGACCTCGTAATTGACAGCCGGGTAATTGCACGTGGAGAGCTTGTGGAGACTAACCCTAAAACCGGAGAAATTGGTGTCAAGCTGACCGAGATCGTCAATGTTTCCATGGATGTACTGCAATGATAGCAGATAAGCGATTTAGAATATTTCTAGCGTTCTTGTGGCTTGCGTCGATTTTGTTTTGGGGCGTCAGTGCATTTGGGCAAGTGCCCGATATTGATCCAGGCTCATTGCTTGGGCAGGCGCAGCTGGAGGGTGGCGGTTTTGACAAACGGATTATTCAGCTTTTCCTGATTGTGACAGTGCTTAGTCTTGCTCCGGGTATTGCCATGATGATCACCTGTTTACCGTTTATAGTTATTGTCTTTTCTTTTCTGCGTCAGGCAATCGGTTTGCAACAATCTCCGCCCAATATGATGATTATGGGGCTGGCAATGTTCTTGACATTTTTTATCATGCAGCCGGTTTTTACCCAATCATGGGAAGAGGGTATTTCGCCTTATATGGACGGGGAAATAACCGAGATGCAGGCTACCGAGCGCACCCTGGCACCATTTCGAGTGTTTATGAAAAAACGCGTCGGGGAAGATTCGTTGGAGCGTCTGGCCGCGACCATGCCTGACCGGGAGTTTAATATTGAAGAACCGGAGTTTAGCCTGCTTGTCACGGCTTTTATGCTTTCAGAAATAAAGCGCGGTTTTCAAATTGGTTTTGTGATTTTTCTGCCGTTTTTGATAATTGATTTAATCGTTGCCTCAGTTTTGATGGCGATGGGCATGATGATGGTACCGCCAGCGGTTGTCTCCCTGCCCTTCAAATTGGCCTTTTTTGTCGTTGCTGATGGCTGGATGAAAATCACCGAAGCACTGATTGCAGGGTATGGATGATGGCCGGGACTTTATTAACGGGCCAGCGAGCGGATATCCAGCCGCCAAATGTCCACGAGATAAGCAGTGCGGCGAGCGCATATTCCAAAAGCCAAAAAGGTGCAATTATTATTGCCTTGCTTGGCGCCGAACATGCCAAGCCTATTGTCGAGGCTCTTGAAGACCGGCATTTACGCAGTTTTGTTACGGCGATGCAAACAATAAAATTTATAGCAAGGCCCATCCTGCTCGCTACCATTGCCGAATTTATCACAAGTTTACAGGAAAATGAAAGCGGTCTGCACGGTGGAGAAAAACAAGCCCGCGAGCTTGCCGAAACGCTATTGTCAACAGACCGGGCGAAGCGCGTGTTTGGAGACGTTGTGGATGCAAGTGAGGGTGATAATGGTAGTGTCTGGGAGGCTCTCAAGAAAGAAAAATCCGCACGACTGGCTGGTTATTTAAATGAGCAGCGCCCTGAATTGACAAGTTTTGTACTGTCCAAAATGGACAGTGTAAAAGCAGGAGAAATCCTGGCTGAGCTTTCAGATAAAATGGCTGAAGCCGCCGCCAGCCACATGTCGGGCGGCACGCAATACGGCACAGATGTTGAAAAGGCGATCACCGAGCTTTTACGCATAGAGTTTTTAGAGAAAAAACAAACGGACGACGGCTCGAAAACCGCCAACTTTATGGCTGAAGTCATGGGGGTTCTTCCCAAGACAAGGCGAAACCGGTTGATGGATATTATCAGCAAAAGCAATCCTGACACTGCCGATAAAATCCGTAAAGGCTTGCTGACATTCGAGGATTTGCCAACACGTTTGCCCAAAACGGCCGTGCCGCTGATATTTCGCGATATGGATGCACAGGATTTATTAAACGCCCTCAAGGCTGGCAGTGCGACGGAACCCAAAACGACAGAATTTCTCTTCGCCAATATTTCCCAGCGCATGGCCGAGCAATACAAGGAACAGGTCGAGGAGTTGGGCAATTTGTCCGAAAAAGAAGCGGACAGCGCAATCATAGCCCTGATGAGCTTTATCTCCAGACAAGAAAAGTCGGGAACAATCACCTATATCGACATAGAAGAAACTGGCGAATAGGGGCATCGTGAGTTTAGAGGGCCTGCCAAGCAAAACATTACTGCAAAACAAGTTCCGCGTGTAGTGCCCCGGCGGTTTTCATTGTCTTTAGAATGTCGATCATTTCGCGTGGTGATACGCCCAGAGCATTTAGCCCGGCGACAAGATCTGGCAGGGTGATATTGCTCTCGATCAAGGTAATATTACCTGGCTTGCCGTCATTTACCTCAACGGAGGTACGCGGCAATATGATAGATTGTCCCGGTGCAAACGGGTTGGGCTGGACGGCAATCGGGGCTTCGGCTATTTTTATTGAAAGATTGCCTTTGGCGATAGCGACCGAGGAAATTTTTACATTTGTACCCAGCACGATAGTACCGGAGCGCTGGTCAATAACCACCCTGGCTTTTTGTGCCGGGTTTAGTTGATAGTTTTCTATGGCGGCCAGTTGATGGGCCGTGGATTTGCTGCCACTTGCAAGGTTAAGCTCGACCGTACCCGCGTCCAGCATTTCGGCAATATGCACACCGGATTCCTGGTTGATTATATTTTCAATTCTCAAGGCCGTGGTGAAATCCGGGGACCGCAGAGCCAGGCGAACCGAGCGCATGGCATTAAAATCAAACTTGATTTCCTGCTCAACCCGCGCCCCGTTCGGAATGGTTCCCGATGTTGGTACACCCTCGGTGATAGAGGCGGCGTCCCCTTCTGCTTTAAAACCGCTAATCAGTACACTGCCCTGGGCCACGGCATAAACATTGCCATCAGCGGCATTGAGCGGTGTCATGACGAGGGTGCCCCCGGACAGATTTTTCGCATCCCCGATAGAGGATATATTGACATCAATGCGCGAACCTTTACGGGCAAAAGCTGGCAGGCTGGCGGTAACCAGCACGGCAGCCACATTATTGGGACGAAAATCACTGCCTTGAATATTAACTCCAAGCCGCTCAAGCAGGTTGGAGAGAGCCTCTTCCGTATAGGGGGATTGGCGAATGCTATCTCCACTGCCGTCCAGCCCGATGACGAGACCATAACCGACAAGGTCATTGCCGCGTACACCCTCTATATCAACAATATCCTTGATTTTAACTTGTGCGTTGGCCTCGGGGACAAGCACGAAACTGCAAAAAAGAACAAGAATAAAAAGTTTGAAATATTTCATGATTTACCTAATGAAATTGGTCAAGTTGAGATTGGCGAGACGGGCGGTGATCAAATAGGAAGCTTGTAGCTGGATTTCGAGCTGTTTAAGTTCCGCCGCTGCTTCAAATTGGTCTCGGCCCGTGATGCCGTTAAGGGCTTGGCCGATGGTCAGCCTTTCGGCGGATTGTTGCTCGGTCGCATTTTCAAGCAGGCCGGAATATATACCGAGCCCGCCTTCCAATTTGATAATACCGCCCTTGCCTTTGGAGACAGACGCGGCACCGCCAGTAAATACGGCGTTAAATTCATTGCCAGTAATATCATAGCCCGTGCTTTGTGCGGTCGCTAGAACGGCCAACCCGCGCATGGTGTCGCGCAAAGCTTGGTCATCGGCCCGCACGCTAAACTCTATTTTCGAGCCGTCCGCGAGAAAACTTGGCGGGGCGTTGCCTTCACCGCCTTTATATATGTCTGTAGCAAAGCCGCCGAGCGGATCATCAAAGTAAAAATCCAGTGCAGTTTCAATGCTGGCAGGGTCTGGCCCCGCCTGCATTATAGTGCGCACATCATCCAGAAGTTTATCAGCCCTAGCCAGTGGAATTTGGTCTGTCGCATCACCGGAGAACAATTTTCTATTGCCTTGGGTGGTGCCGATCAGGGACATGGTGGAGCGCAAATTGGCTTCGGCTTGTTGGGCGATCGTGCCGAGCCCGAAAATGTTGGGGGTTGAAATGCTACTCAGGGCCAGCGTGTCAAGACTGCCTATAACACCGCGAATAGCACTTAAGCTGGACGACATCAAATCCAACCTGGCTTCGGACAATGCATTGATACGGCCGTCTTGTTCAATATCGTCCACCGCCTTTTGTAATAGATGTATGCTACCCACATCACCGCTGACAACAGATGCAATATCCTCACGCCGCCCGGTAACGGCCTCACGCGAGGTTATTTCAAGTCGCGCTTTTAAATCGGAGGTTAGTCGGGTTTGGCGTTGGAAACTAAGCAGGTCTGGGGCGGCTGATAAAAACATACAGGCCTCTAAATTTGCATCAATGTATCGAGCATGTCGCTGATGGTCTGTATGACCCTTGCATTTGCGGCATAGGATTGCTCAATCAATAAAAGAGATTGTATTTCGGCGTCCGTATCGACCCCGGTAAGAGATAATTCCGCATCGGCCAAAGCGCTGGCCCTGGCCAAAGACGTTGTTGCTACCGCGTCCGCATTTACGCGAGCCTCACCAATAACAGACGAAATCCCTGCGGCCAGTTCGCTGGAAGTCAGTGAACCTGAAAGCCCGGAACCGGAAGGGGCTGCGTTTGAGTTTGTAAACGCGTCCAGTAAATTATTTAATATTTCGGAATTACTAACTGGCCCTGTCCCAGTGGCGCCAAGACCGTCACGAAGCCGGGTAGCAGACCCGCCCTGGCTTGTGTCTATCGCAGCATTTACACGTATTCTGCCTGCTAGTCCCGCCAAATTGTTAGGATCTAAAGCCAGGCCGTTATCTGTAAACAGGCCCGGAGCGCCAGCCGGGTTTGTCGGGTCGACACCGGCATCCGAGAACCGGGCAACAAGGTCGCCGGCAAGGCTGTCGAGGCCACCAAGAAATTCAGGTGCAATAACATCGCGAACGGTAAAAAGCCCCGATAGAGTACCCGAGGGAAGGGCGAAAGGCCCATCGGAATTGGGTGTCAGGTTTTGCTCACCCACATACAGGCCGGACAGTATATTGGAGCCGTCGCCAAGTTGACTACCGGGCGGGATAACCCCGGCTGGCGTAAATTCAAGTTCAAAAACATTGCCAGCCAGCAAGAAGACGCCCTGCTCTGTGGTGATGTCAATTTGGCCAAACTCTCGTGCAATAACTTTAATTGGTAAAATTCCGGAAATTTCGTCGAGCACACGCCCGCGCTCATCTTCAAGTGCAGCGATTTCCCCCGAGTTACCACCCAGGCCCGCAATTTGCCCGTTTAAGCTTTGGATGCGCTGCAAGCCCGAGTTTACAGTCCGCACCGAGCGGGCAATGGTGTTGTCGGCGGTCAGGCGCTGGGCCTGACCTACAGAATATTGTTCATTAAGCTGCAAGGCCAGGGCGTTAAGGGCGTTAGCGCCAGCGTTTTGCAAGGCTGGCGATTCGGGTGTTACGCTAAGCTCACGCAAGGCACTTTCCACGTTTTGATACGAGGCAAACAAGCCGTAACCGTCTCCCGGCGCACCAAGTTCCCGGTTCAAGTCTGTATAGCTTCTGGCAATTACATCAGCACGCGCCGCCGAAGCGCCTGCTTGTCTGCGTTCGCGGGTCAAGCCGATGTCCTGCGCACGGTCTACCCCCAAGACACGCGCCCCCTGGCCTTGCCCGTTCAGGACTATCTCGCCGACCCGTAAGGAGCGGCGGACATAGCCGGGTGTTGAAGCATTGGCAATATTACCCGCCGCGATACCAGCGCGCCTTGACGTGGTGGCCAAGCCTGAATTTGCAGCAGCTAAGGCAGACGAAAGGGTCATTTGTTAAGCCTTGTTGGGGGCTAGCGTTTCAGATTTGTTGTTTCTTGAAGCATTTCATCCACGGTTTGAACGATTTTCGCATTTGAAGAATATGCCCGTTGGGTTTCGATCAGATTGGTAAGCTCTGTTGCGATATCTGTTGTCGATTCCATGAGAGAATACCCGACAATATTACCAACCGGGCCAGAACCCGCATCCCAGAAATAAACATCACCTGAGCTTTGTGAGATAGCGTAAGCCTGATTGTTAAGCGCTTGCAACCCGTTTAAATTCGGCACATCCGCAACAGGGATTTGATAGAGAACGCGGCGAAACCCGGTATCATAAACCGCTTCCAGAAACCCTTGCGCGTCTATTTCAACGGACTGTAAATCACCAATCGGCGCGCCGTCTTTATTGACGTTAAAAGGAGAAAAAGGTGCAGAAAGTTGGGTGAGGCCAGTATTGTCGCCGACTTTGCCAATAAAAGCACTAATCGGGCCCTTGACGACATCAAAACTAACCTGGCCTGTGGCGGCGTCATAGCTCATGCCTGCACCGGGCGTCACGCTGGCTATTGAGCCGCCGTTCGTTGCGGTGTCATTAAAAGTAAGGGCGAAGTCAGCGATAGAAACGCTTGGATCCCCGGCGCCATCATATACATTAACCGTCCAGCTGTTTGTCGCGCCTGTCGGGTCAACTGTCGGTGTAAATGTGAAAGTTAAATTTTGCGCCCTGCCAAGATTATCGTAATATTCCACAGGCAATGTGAAGGGGTCACCACTGGACGTTGGCAGGGTTGATTCTGCGGGCAGGTTGACGCCAAGATTTATTAAATTGGTTGGCGAGGCAGAAAACTGGCTGACACCTATGTTAACAGGCACCAGACCCGCACCACTATCGCGGCTCACATTGGTAATTTCACCATTTGTATCTGCTGCCCAACCTAAAAGATTAAGCCCGCTAAGTGTGCGTAAAAACCCGTTTTCATCTGCTGAAAAAGAGCCTGTGGGCACAAATTGTAATGAGCGCTGAGCCCCTGTTTCATTTATGCCAAATTGATCGGTAACAGGAATAAGCCCGCGCCCGCCAATGGAAATGTCTGTCGAATTTCCAGTGGCGACTAAAGCGCCTTGCCCGGCAATATTTTTAAACGATGTTGCCCGCACGCCGCCCGCAGCATAAACACTGCGGCGCTGGCTGATAACCATGGACGAAAAATCGACATCCGATCGTTTGTAGCCGTAAGTGGCAGAATTGGCGATATTGTCAGAAATTGTTGCAAGGCGGGTAGCATTTACGCTCAACCCCATTACACTTGCGTTCAAAGCAGAAGATATGGTCATAAGTTTTTCCTAAACTTGTTTATATACAACTAATTGGTGTATATACTTAAAGTTAACAAACCTATAACCTGATTTCTGCCGCAGTTATCTGGTAGTCGGAGACAGTTACTTCCATTACTTTAATATTATAATTGATATTCTCCGGTTTTGTGCGGCCATGCCGTCGGATACAACACGGTCTGTATCCGCTTTGCCCGCAACCTCGACAATTTGATTTGCCCTGAAGCGGTTTTTTATCAAAAGGCGCCGCGCCATATTGGCGCGGTCAGATGACAATTCCCAATTTGAGTATTGCCCGGCCCCGTCCTTGTTGCCAATAAAGGCGCGGGAGTCTGTATGACCAACTATTTTAATGTTATTTTCAACGTCCCTGAACGCATTCGAAACTATGGTTACAAGCTCAAGCATAAGGGGGGACGGTTTGGATTGGCCAATGGAAAACAACGGCTCTCCGTCTTTGTCAATAAGCTCAATCACTAGGCCTTCCGGGCTCATTTTTACTTGCATATGCTCAGATATATGGCGGTTTTCCTCACCCATTGCATTTGCAAGCTCGGCCAAATTATCAAAATCAGCCTTATCAGTGTTTTCGCCTTCATCGGGGATTGTGTCCTTGGAGAAAGTACGCTGGCTATTCGCGCCTGTCCCGTTTCTGGCCAGGGTGTTTTCAGCAAATATACTGTCCCCGCTCAGAGCATCCGATCCACCACCAGATACGGCCGCTAATGGAATAGAAGGATTGAAATAATCGGAAATTCCTTTGCGTTGTTCTTCTGTTGTGGCATTTAGTAGCCACATCAACAAAAAAAACGCCATCATAGCCGTAACAAAATCCGCATAAGCAACTTTCCAGGCACCACCATGATGCCCTTCTGCTGCGTAAATCTTTTTTCTGCGAATGATGATGGGGCGTTGACACTCTTCTACCTCTGCACTCATTGCTTCACCTAACCCATTTTGTTTATATTTACTTAAGGTTGAGTTTTTATGACTAAATGCTAAATATCGACATAAACAATATGGTTTAAAAACCGTTATTTTTAGTGAACAGGATTTCACATGAGCATAATGATGAAGAAAATAAGAGCAGGAAATGGCCTGCCTGCCTCGTATACGACCTTAAAATTACAACTTACGGGGTTGTATGAGCAATTAGCGGCATATTTGGAAAACAGTTTGGAGCAAGAAATTGGCCTTGAGCAACTAGGTCGCGGGCCAGTTCTTTTGGGTGCGCTACCCTTTGACGAGATCAAGAAAGACATAACTGGCCTGCTCTTCGCCGTTGGGGGGCCGGTTAAAAATGACAAACAGGAGGAAGATTGCCAGGTATTGGTAGAAATTTCAAAGCCTATGGCAAAATCTGTAATAAAAGCAAAGCTGGGAAGTCTGCCTGTTAACGGTGGTGAATTTTCCCTGCTTGATTTTCTGATCATGCAACCAATTGCCGAGCTTGTTTTAGATGGGTTAAATGTTTTGGGCGGGGATTTAATTTGCGAAGACATTATAGGTCGGGCCGTCTCAGTGGAGGGTATTGCAGACATAAAATTTGCCCGTAGCGAAAAATGGATGAGGCTGTATTTCCCTATGTCCTTAAAGGAAAGCCAAAAAACACAAAAGAAACCTGTTAAAGGCAAGCAAGCCAACAAGGATAACAACGCTAGTGATGAGCTTGGTCTAACCCTTTATATAGCACGCCCAATTGCTGAAATACTTATGCGGGCAGCACAAGAACAACAAGCCCAACCTACAATTGACCCGGACGATCCGTGGGCGCAGCATATGCGGAGCACCATGTTGAGCGCAACGCGCTCGCTGGAAATAGTTATAGAAGACCTCAGGCTTTCGATTGCATCATGTACGCGATTGGAGCCTGGACAAATAATTTCCCTGCCAGGAGCTTCCCACGAGCGGCTTAATATCAAGACAAGAACCGACAGTGGCCATATTGTCCTGGCCGCAGCTACCCTCGGGGCCTTCAAAGCCCACAAGGCGGTTAAGTTAAATGAAGACATTGACCCGGCTTTTTTGAACGGCTTGGAGATTATCGACCATAATAAATAGCAACGTCTTTAGCCCAAATAGCCAGCCGCGTTAATAGTTTAGCAACCTTAGCGAGTTATGAGTGTATATGAATGTTGTAATCGGTATAATTGTAACCATAATTATGGTTTTTGGGGGTTTTCTGCTGGCTGGCGGCAACATGGCGGTTATCGCGTATTCCGCTCCTTACGAAATGATGATTATTGGCGGGGCGGCTATTGGTGCGTTTCTGGTTGGTAATGATATGGCGGGTGTGAAGCATACACTTGGCGATATCGGGGCCGCATTTAAGGGGCCAAAGTGGAAGAAAGCCGATTATAACGACATGTTATGCTTGATGCACGAATTGGTGCGGATTTTACGCGAAAGCCCGGTGGATATCGAAACCCACATTGAAAACCCGGAAGATTCAGACCTTTTCCAGCAATATCCCAAAATCCTGAAGGACAAGGGAATTGTCGAGTTAATCTGCGATACTATTCGCTCAATGATTATGAACTTTGATGATGTCTATCAGGTCGAGGAATTACTGGATAAACAACTGGAGGCCATCAAAGAAGAAAAATTACACGGCTCCCATGCCCTGCAAACCATGGCGGACGCACTACCTGCGCTCGGGATTGTCGCGGCTGTGCTGGGTATTATTAAAACTATGGCCTCGATTGACAAGCCGCCGGAAGTGCTCGGCCATATGATCGGAAGCGCCTTGGTGGGTACATTTCTTGGTGTCTTTCTGGCCTATGCGCTTGTCGGGCCGCTTTCGACAAAAATTAAAGCATTACGTGAACAAGAGCACTATTTCTATACCCTTATTCGCGAAGTGCTGGTCTCCAGCTTGCATAAAAACCCGACACATATATGTGTTGAAGTTGCGCGCCGCAGCGCTCCCAAACACCAGCGCCCAAGTTTTAACGATGTCGAGGAAGCCCTCAAAGCGCTCAAAAAGGCTGCATAATGTATAAAACATTTCTCAGTTTATCCACCGCACTTGGCCTGGTTTTACTTGGTCTGGCTTTAACACCTGCAATATCTCGTGCTGCTGAAAACAAACCGGATGCTCACAAAGAAAGTCTGCAACGCACTCAGTCGCGCCTAGACGCATTGATCAAAGCGGCCGCCCGCCAGGATTTGGTAAACATCAATAATAAACCAGGCAAAAACTCCGTGGCGGTTGAACCAGCAGTAAAAACCGAACACCCCAAAGCTTGTACGCCTACAAATGTATTTACTTTTCCACCCGCAACAAGAGTGGACAAATATGAGGACTTACTCTTGTTGAAAGCGGGCATGATAACCGGGCCGGACCAGATAGATATGGATAAAGCCGAAGCCCTGGCTCTGGCTTATCTTGGGCTTGGTTTCGGGGAAGAGGCATTGATGACCGCCGGTACACTGGACGGGCCAAAAAAACTGGCCATTGGCGTAATGGCCAAAACCCTCATGGGTCTTGCCACAAAAGATGATGCGGATTTCATGCAGGCCCAGGCAGAGTGTTACGCCGGGGCGAATATGTGGGCGTTTGTCATGCAGGATATTTATACACCTCTGCCCGTCCCCGAAATCGATCAGCTTGTAGAACAAATTGAGGGATTGCCAAAAAACTTGCGAAATACACTCGGCCAGAGGTTGGGGATAAAAGCGGTGCAAAATGCTGATCTGAAAACGGCTACCGCACTGTATAAAATTTTATTGGAGGCGCAGCCGGAGCATTCGGATACAGGGCAGGCGGTTTTAAGTGCTGATCTGCAATTCCTCGAAGCCCTGCTTGCGGTAAATAGCAGTGATGCAAACAAGAAAGCTGCGGGCATAAAAAAAATAAAAAGTTTTGCCAAAAACGGCGGCCCCTATCAGGCCCATGCCTTGCAAGCCCTGTCAGGGCACTTGCCTAAAGACGAGGATATATATCCAGGCTTTATGCAAGATCTAGACGCAGCCGCACAAACATATTCGGACCATCCGTTGGGCAAACAGGCCCAAGCACAAAAAATGGCTCTTTTGGCTAAAAACCATGACTTTAAGACAGCAATTGATCTGGTTAAAGCTAGCTTTGAGGTCGGGAGCAAATATTTTGAAGACGGTGTTGTCACTATCGGTCGTTATGTACAATCAGATTTATTGGATGATGATAAACGCAAAAAAATATCGGCTCTTGAAATATTGATCAGTGAGGAAAGCTTTTTCTCGCACCTGAAAGACGCTAAATTATTGAAGCAGGCCGGTATTTATGCGTGTGCGCAGTTGGGATTACCAAATCTTGCCTTGCAAATTATACCAATGAGTGAATGGAAAAATCTGGATACCAAAACCCTGAATTTATTAGCGATCAGTTATTCAATGAACTCGAAAAACCCGGATGTTACAGCAGGTTTTCCAAAACATGTTTTTGAACAACCAGAATTTAAAGCCAAAGAAATTGAGCAGGCATTTGCTGGCAAGAACCCGAACAAAGCCATAGCCATTCGAAGAAAACTGCCCGAAAACGACATCATACAAAATGCGTTTATTAAAAGCTCCTGGAATGAAGGATACTGGTCTTTGGCCAATAACGGCATCAGAAAAAAAAGACTGTCCAGCCCGTCTGCAAAAGAAACATTGCCACGGGTAAAACAAGAACTGGCAGCCACTTTAAGTGTTGCTTCGTCGTTATTGTTAACGTCGGGCAGGTCGTATGCGATCAATGATTTGGCGGCTTTGCAATCACACCTGAATAATGAGCTGGGCCTTTTTAAGCATTATCTAAATCCGGGTGAGACGCCAAAAGAGAGCGCAGATAATGGATAATTCGGTCTATATAAACCTGAGCAGACAGTCGGGTCTGTTAAAGGAAATGAGCGTCATTGCCAATAATATTGCCAATGTAAGCACAACCGGTTTCCGCCGCCAAGGGGCTGTTTTTAGCGAATATGTTATACAAGCCGGCGCACGTGCAACTGGTGGCGCGGTGACTGACAGTTTAAAAAATACCGTGTCCATGGGCCGGGCCGGTGCGCATTTCAATGATTTTTCAAGCGGCGGTATGGAGCAAACTGGCGGGACTTATGATTTTGCTATTGACGGTGAAGGTTTTTTCCTCATCGAAACTCCGGCCGGGGAACGGCTGTCAAGAGCGGGCCGCTTTATGACCAACCCCGACGGCATGTTGATCACTGTTGACGGCTATAATGTTCTGGACGAGGGCGGCGCTCCGATCCAGATACCACCGGAAGCAGGCCTGGTTACGGTCGGCGGTGACGGAAGCATAAGCGTAGACGGAAACCCGCTCGGTAATATAGGTGTTGTTACAGCGCCAGCAGAGATGCTGGCCCGTACCGGTAGTAATTTGTGGCAAGTGCGCGAAGGGGGGCAGTTTGAGCCGCTGGAAGCACCCAGGATTTTGCAGGGCTTTCTGGAAAGCTCGAACGTAAAACCAATCATAGAAATAGCCCGGATGATCGAAGTGCAGCGCGCCTATGAGGCCGGGCAAAAGCTTTTGGATATTGAAGACGAGAGAATTGGCAAAACCATCCGCACGGTTGGGCAATCGCCATAAAAGGGGCGCCAAATAGATAGTAAAAATTGCAAGAGCAAAAAAGGAGGACCTGAAATGATTGCACTTAAAATAGCCGCAACAGGCATGGCCGCACAGCAAACCCGCGTAAATGTCATTGCCAATAATATTGCGAATATGAGCACGACAGCCTATGCGCCGAGGGTGGCAGAATTTGCCGACCTGATCTACCAACAAGAACTAACCCCCGGGGCCTTGTCCTCACAAACCGGTGATATTGTCCCCGCTGGCATACAAGTAGGGATGGGGGTTCGCCTCTCAACCGTTTCCTTGCAAATATCCCAAGGTGCACTGAGCCCTACGGGAGGTGACCTTGATTTGGGGATTGAGGGGCGGGGCTATTTCGAAATTGCCCTGCCGAGCGGCGATAGCGCTTATACACGCGACGGTAAATTTAACCGCTCATCCGAAGGCTTGATGGTGACGCAGGACGGGTTTGCGCTTGCAGATAATATCACAATTCCAAACGATGCGCGGCGTATTGAAATAAGCCGCGACGGGGAGGTGTCCGCCTTTTTCGACAATGTAACCGGCGGGCAACAAATTGGCTCCATTACCATGACAACATTTGCTAATGAAAAAGGGCTTGAGGCACTGGGCGGAAACCTATTTCGCCAGACCGATGCTTCCGGCACCCCGATTTCCGGCCTGCCCGGTAGCGAGGGCATCGGGTTTATGCGCCAGGGCTATCTTGAAAGTTCCAGTGTCGATGTTGTCAGGGAAATATCAGAATTGATCGAAGCCCAGCGCGGCTATGAGCTTAACTCGAAAATCATCACGGCGGCGGACGAAATGTATTCGACAACCACGAGGATGAGATAATGAAAACCACATTCTTTTTTGCCTTGTGTTTAGTTTCCCTTTGTTTTCCGGCCCAGGCATGGGCGGCGGACATTACGGCCAATATGATTTTAAAGCGCGGAACAATTTTAACCAATAGCAATGTTTCGATTAAGCCAGGTGCAGACGAAGATATGGTTTCTGTGCGTAATAGCTATATCGGTCAGCAATTGACAAGGACGGTTTATGCGGGCCACAAGGTTGAGGCCCATTATCTGAGTGCGCCAGTTTTGGTCAAACGAAATTCGCAAGTCAGCATGGTCTACACATTTGGCGCAATGCGGTTATCGGCAAAAGGACGGGCTTTGCAAGCCGGCGCCAAGGGCGAAACCATCACCGTAATGAATACAAGTTCACGTAAAAAAATAACCGCTATTGTTATAGCCAACGATCTCGTGGAGGTGAACGGATGAGACATTTCATGTTGCCAGCTTTTTGCGTAATTGTATTATCGGCTTGCGCATCGTCAAAGGATTTAAAACTCCCCAAAGCCTTGCCAAAAAACTGGCAGGAACAACCGTCTGCATCTTTAACGGCCAACACTGCGCCAAAGCCAGAACATATAAAAGACCGCTTTTCACAGCGCCCGGCTTCACAAATGACATCGCTTTGGAGTTCTTCTCCCAAGTCTCTTTTTGGTGACAGGCGCGCCAGCCAACTCGGCGATATATTGACGGTGGAGATTGATATTGACGATGAAGCCCAGTTGCAAAACACGGTCACGACAGATTACAGCACCCAGAAGAACCTGGAAATATCCTCATTCTTTGGTATTCCCGAACTGGTTGCTAAAGTCCTGCCAGCCGGGGCAAGTTTGAGCCCCGCCGTGGATTTAACCAGCGGTAGGAATCTGTCTGGCCAGGGAAATATTTCGCGCAGGGAAAGGCTGACACTGCGCCTGGCTGCGCGGGTTAATGCCGTGTTGCCCAATGGGTATTTAAGCCTGATCGGACGTCAGGAAATCATGGTCAATAATGAGCTACGTTATTTGCAAGTGTCCGGGGTTATACGCATTGCGGATATTTCGCGCCTCAACACAATTACTTATGACAAGATCGCGGACGCCAAAATCTTTTACGGTGGCCGGGGTCAAATTACACGCACGACAGAAGAAAAACCGGGCAGTAAATTTATTGACAAAATATTGCCGTTTTAGGACAAACTATGATCAAGAAAATTTTATTCCCGGTCTCCTTGATCCTTGCTATTGTGCTGGGTGGGGTTGGTGCTGATTTTTTACGTAATAAAGCGGCGGCCGGGTCTGGTGAAGACATATCCAGCAAGTCCAAAACCACAGCATCTGACAAGAAAAAATCCGCCAAAAAGAAAGATAAGGCAGGCGGTAAAAAGGACAAAAAAAAGAAGAAAAAGAAAAAGGGGAAGGACGGTAAAGACGAGGAAAGTTCGGCTTACGCAAATGACATTACCTATATGAAGTTCAAACGCCAATTTGTTGTTCCCATCATGGGCAATGGGAAAATCCGGTCTCTGGTTTTATTGAACATAAACCTGGAGCTAGGAAAAGATGCTCCGCAAAACGCCTATACACTGGAGCCAAAATTACGCGACGCAATCATGCGAGAACTACTTGCACTGTCGCATGAAGGCGCATTTTCTGATGATTTAACCAGCGCGGCTACATATGACAAATTGCGGGGGGCTTTGTTGGATGCAAGTCAAAGTGTAATGAAAGACGGTGTGAACAATGTCCTGATTTTGGATTTAATGCGCCAAGACCAATAGGCGTTATGCGGCCGTGTCAATTGCGCTGGCCGGGCCCGTTTCTGGCTCTTCACTTGGTGTGAGCAGTTCAATTTGGCGGGCTAAAAGGGCGGAGATAAGCTCCAGGGATTGATTGCCCTTCGCCTGTAATTCCAAATTGGAAAATGTCGCGAGTTGCTCCACAAATTGCGTCGAGTCCAGCGGAGCCAGCGGATCCTGGTTTCTAATCTGCGCCGTCAGCAATGTCAAAAAAGTTGAAAATTCTGCGCCCGTAGTTTGCTGTGGGTTGGCTGTATTGGTTGTGTCTGAATTTGTACCGTTTGTTTTCACTGATGCTTCCTCCCCGCCTGCCGTGGTTTCGGGCGTGGTTTTGGGAAGGCTTTGTTCTTTAGAAAAACCTGTCGGGGTGTTTTGCATTTGGCTTTGCAGCAGGTTTATGGTTTTGTTGATATCCATTTCTCTCTCCTATAATGTGATGTCCAACTGGTCTGTAATTATATGCGCATTTGTGCGAGCGGCATGTGGTTTTTGGATGTTACTTTGTTGTTTGTCATGCGCTTCATTTCCGGAGAGGTTTTCCGGTGTGTGTTGCTCAATTCGCGGATTTTGGTTTTTTGAGTTGCCTGAGCCAAGGTTTGAAAAATTGTTTTCGTTCTTTGTCTCAAAACTTAGATCAATATTGACAAACCCACCGAGCTTGAGCTGAGTGAAAAGCAAGTCGGATTTTTGTTTTAGCAATGCACCCGTTTCCGGGTTTTCGGCAATTATATTCGCCGTAATGCGTTCATTGGCATTAAAACTGAACTGAATTTGTACCCGGCCAAGTTCGGCTGGCGATAACTGCACCAAAACAGGCATGAGTGTATTGCCAGCTTTGTCGCTTGCAGCGGAGGTTTTATTGGTTATCTGCCCCGCAAGGGCTTCCCCAATTTGCGTTATTATGAGTTGACTTTGCTTTGGTGAGACAGGCTGAAAACCAGTTATCGGCAAGCTAGAAGATTTCTCGGTAATGGAGAAAGATGTAGATTGTAAAAGTATTGTTTCAGTATTGCTAGCGGGTTGTTGAGCAATTTTCATATCCGGGATTGTTAAATCCAGGGCCGCCAATTGTATAGGGTTTACCGTATTTATGACAATCTGGCTTCTATCAGGCTTGCCGCCTTCAAGTTTTGTATCAATATCGGTTTTTGGTGATGATGTGGTTGCGGTGTGTGTGTGTGGCAGCTTGGACAAAAAAGCAGGCAGGGGTATATTGGCTATGTTGGCAATCTCTGGCCCCAAAACACTGCGGCGGGTATTTTCTGGTACAGGCAATGCCAACACAGTGTTTTCAAGTGCCTGTATATGCCTGCTTGGGCTTGGCACAATTGTCGGTGCCGGAGCATGTGTGTTTTCATTTCCAGCAAGCAAGATGTTTCCCACATATGCTATGGCGCTCTTTGTGTTTTGTTTTGTTTCTGCCGCTTCGCCCTCGCCCTGCCCAGATAGGGTTGTGTTATGATTATATAAATTTGAATTTGGTAAAATCGGTTCTGCAACACTTATATCAAGTCCACGGTTGTCTTGCACAGATGCATTTTTCGGTGTGAGTGCAGGCGGCATTTCTTTGATCGCAAACGGATTTTCCAAATTGACCAAGACTGCGGCAAATTCCTCTTTGCCAGCAAGATTTGCGGCTGGCAAACCCTCCCTGACTTCGCTATCGTTATTTCGTTTGCTGGTATCTGGTTGGGGTGTAGAAACGGCTTGCAGCTCAGTAGGGTGCCTGGCCGTTGTGGGGGTTGCAAAGGATTGTTGGGGAAATGAATTGTTCATAGGTGGGAAATAGATGAATATACTTAACTCAACATTAACGTGTGTTATATATTCTTCATGCCATGATAGATTCTTCACATGCCTTGACCTCAACCAACCAGAAAACACTGGAGATGCGGCGCGACCTTGTTTTGCCTGAACCAGACGCGGCCTTAAAGTCGGCTCGCGAGTTCGAGGCCGCCTTTATCGCCCAAATGTTGCAATTTAGCGGCCTGGCAGACGCGCTTACTTCGGGCGGCGGAAAATCTGTAGAAAGTTTTACGCAATTTTATCTCGAAGAGCTGGCCAAAGACATTACAAATAATGGCGGCTTTGGCATTGCTGAGAAAATTTCAGCCTACATAACCCAAAAGGAAGACAATAATGGTGAGCTTGGCAGATTGTAACCGGGAAATATCTGAACTGATATCAATTTTAAAAGCGGAAATTAAAATGCTCCGCGCTGGTAAATTCAATACTATAGACCAGTCTTCAACCTTGAAGGCGGAGAAAATAAAATCGCTAGCAATCGTCATGGGCAGTATAGACGCAAACGCAATTGCCCAAAAATATAGACCGTATTTAGCCCCTCGCCTGGCGCATCTTAAAAGCCTGAGTATAGAAAACGGCCTCTTGCTTCGCGGCATTGCCAACGGCGTTAAATCTGTACATGAACGTATTTTACTGCTGGAGAACAAAGAAGTGCAAGTGGGCGCATATGGCAGACAGGGTAGAGCGCTCTCTTTTGAAGAAGAACCAGCGTCCAGCGAAAAAGCATTTTAATAGAGCGTGTTAAGAGTATGTTAGCCATTGCATGCAATATATATATTTACAACTCAAGAGGGTTGTTCTGTATTAGCAGAATTTATCAGGATGATAGGTGGCCGAACACATTTAATGTTTGGTCTTTGCTTTTCCCATGGTGGGGGAGGCTTTTATTCAATCACCTGCGGCAGGTTTGCCAAAGGATAATAATGGAAAAAACCTATGTCTAGTATTTTAACAAACACCAGCGCCATGGTCGCTCTTGAAACTCTTCGCGGAGTCAACAAGAATTTGGGTCAGGTACAAAGTGAAATTTCAACCGGTAAAAAAGTTGCAAACGCCAAAGATAATGCGGCGGTTTTTGCGATAGCAACTGTTATGTCGGCTGATGTGGCGAGTTTTGATCAAATCTCTGACACTTTGAACCTTGGTTCTGCAACCGTCGGCGTGGCCCGTGCTGCGTCTGAGCAAGTGACAGAGTTGCTTATAGAAATGAAATCCCTCATTGTATCTGCGCAAGAAGACAATGTTGACCGCTCAAAAATCCAGACCGACGTCAGCGCTTTGCGTGATCAGGTCAATTCTATTGTAGGGGCCGCACAATTTAACGGCCAAAACCTGTTGCAAGGCGGCGGTTCTATCAATGTGCTATCTTCGCTTGACCGTGCCTCTGACGGTACGGTAACGGCGAGCAATATCAATGTCAGCCGTTCCAGCCTTGAAACAAGCGCTCTAACGCTGGGAGCTGGTGCGACTATTGCCGGTGCAACTTCTGTAGCGGTCAGCGGCGCAACAATTGCAGGCGGTGCAAGCGGCACAATGACATTTACTGCAGGTGAAACGTCTGAAGGCGACAGCTATTCATTTACAGTTGGTGCCGATACCATTAACTATGTAGCACGCGCAGGCGATACGCTTAATGATGTTACTGCAGGTATTAAGGCCGCTATCGATGCAGCTAATATTACCGGTGTTACCGTTGATATCTCAAATGTTGCAGACCCGACCGCAACAAATTCCGTGGTTACAATCAATAATGCAACAGGCGCACCTGCCTTGAATTTGGCAATTCTTGGCCAAACTGAAGACGGTACTGCTGGTGGTGGTCTTGGTGATGTCGCCGGGTTTGATGTTTCCACGGCTGCGGGTGCAACTGACGCCCTGTCTAAAATAGACGGCATGTTGCAGGTTGCCGTTGATGCGGCTTCCAATTTCGGTTCATCACAAAAGCGGATTGAAATTCAAGGCGAGTTTGTCAACTCCCTGATGGATAGCATGAAGGCCGGTATTAGCGCGCTTGTGGATGCAGACCTGGAAGAGGCATCTGCCCGCTTGCAGTCCTTGCAGGTTCAGCAGCAGTTGGGCGTTCAGGCGCTTTCAATCGCTAACCAGGCCCCGCAGTCAATTCTGTCATTATTCAGATAGGCTTTGGGGAATACTAAAATGGGTCAGGGCGTATTTTCGCCCTGACCCCACCTACGATCCAGGAAGGAAATTGGTAAAATGCGTGCATCTGAACTGGCCAGAAGAGGCTATACAAATACACTAAAACAAATGGGTTCTGATATAGAGCTTGAACTAAAGATTTTCACAGATATTACGGGTCGCCTAGCAGGCGCGGACATTGCCAAACCCGGAGGCATTAGCGCGCTTAGTGAGGCGGTCGCTGACAATGCAAGACTTTGGAATATTATTTTTCTCGATATCACAAACCCGGAAAACGCCCTGAACGATGATTTAAAATCCAGTCTGATTTATTTAGCAGAATTTACCCGCGAACATACACATAAAGTGCTTCGCGGCGAAGCTGGACATCAAATACTGATCGAAGTTAACAATAATGTCATAGCAGGAAAACGGGCATTTTTAATGAAATCACCCAAAACGGAGGCAGCATAATGTCCGGATTGGTTCTTAGCTTAAAAGCGGACGAAAAATTTCTCGTAAACGGTGCCCTGGTTCAAAATGGCCCGAAGCGCGGGCAAATTCGCCTGCCTGATAATAGCGTCAATGTTTTACGCCTTGGTGATTGTCTGCATCCTGATGATGTAAATACGCCTGTACGCCGCGCTTATTATCTGGCGCAACTTATATTGTCGGGCGATACGCCGCAGGCAAGCGGCGGGATTGATCTGCTTGCAAGCCTGTCGGGGCTCGGCAAAGTTTTCAGCGGCACAAGCTTGGAAAGCCAAATTACCAAAGCGATGACGGACGCCGCACGCGGGCGCTATTACTCGGTTCTTGTTACCCTGAAACGGGTATTGCCTATAGAGCAGCAAATGCTCTCCCATGGGAACATATCAGCACATAATATTGACTTGCAGAAAACCGGCTGATGGACTTGAACCCGGTTATACCCTTTTCCGGTCTGGCAGGCTGGAGGTTTTTAGAGCGCACACAAGAGCGCCAGCAAGAACTGTTTAACCGCTCGGCAAGTATTCAGCGCGATGTGGATTATTTTCGTGAAAATATTGGCAATGTTGAAACCTCCCAAGACCTGGTGTCTGACCGGCGCTTGTTGTCGGTGGCGCTTGGCGCTTTTGGCTTGGGAGAGGAGTTGGACAAACGGGCTTTTGTGCGCAACATATTAGACCAAGGCGTATTTGATCCGCAAAGTTTCGCCAACCGGCTCGGTAATCCGGCTTATATAGCGTTCACCGAAATGTTCTCTTTTGCGGACGGTGGTTTTTTTCCCACTTCCGGGCGGGTCGACGAAATCGTTGACAACTTTCTAATTGTCGGTTTTGAAACCGCCGTTGGCAATGTAGACAATTCCATGCGCCTTGCCATGAATTTCAAACGAGAAATGGCCGATTTGGCCGGGCAAGGCCTGACCCAAACCACAGGTTGGCTCAGGGCACTTGGTTCAAGGCCAATACGCGCCGTGCTTGAAGGCGCGTTTAATCTTCCGCCCGCATTTTCCCAGATCGATATTGACCAGCAAGTCGGCATTCTGGTTGATAAAGCCAAACTGTTGTTTGGTAGTGACAGCATTGATATCTTCTCTGATCCGCAAGTTGTTGACGACGCGATTAGGCGGTTTCAGTTGCGCGAACAGGTAAATAACGGCCCCGGTGCCAATACCCGTGGCATGACAGCATTATCAATATTAGGTGGAGGTTTGGGCAGCACCGGGATAGAAAACTTACTTTTGTCGAATGTCTAATCATCTGTGGGATTTAATATTTCTCGTAATTTCGCAAAAGCTTCCTCTGTGGTTTTCAGGTTTTTGCGCGAGACAAATCCGTCGAGATTTTCGTATTTTTCCACGGCTTCGTCTAGCATCTTGTCACTCCCCGGCTGATAAAGCCCGGCGCTGATCAATGTGCGGGCATCTTCATAGGCACCAATGAGGCGCCGCGCATGGTGGAGGCTTTCATTTTCAATATCTGAGGCGCAGCCGGGCAAGGCTCGCGAGACGCTACGGCGAATATCAATAGCCGGATAGCGGCCCCGCTCGGCAATATTACGTTCCAACACCACATGCCCGTCCAATATACCCCGTACCATATCAGCAACGGGTTCTTCCATGTTGGAGCCAGCCACCAGCACGCTGAACACAGCCGTAATATCGCCCTGTTCTTTTTCTTGCCCTTCTTTGTCTAGCCCTTCACGACCAGGCCCGGCGCGTTCGCATAGTTGGGCCAGCGCTCCAAATGTGGACGGGGGGAAGGCGCGCAAGGAGGGCGTCTCGCCCGCGCTCAGGGCAATACTGCGGTGGGCTTCGGCGAAGCGGGTCAGACTGTCAAATAGCAACAGAACATGCTTGCCTTGGTCCCTGAAATATTCAGCACTGGCCATTGCCAGCCAAGCGGCCCTGAGCTTCAGCGCGGGCGGCTCGTCGGAAGTTGCGACAAAGACAATGGATTTTTTCATGCCTTTTGGGCCGAGCGTGTCCTGGGTGAAATCGCGTACCTCACGCCCCCTCTCGCCGATCAGGGCCAGGATAACAATATCGGCATCACAGCCTTTGGCCAGGTCGGCCAGCAAGGTTGATTTGCCAACTCCGGAGCCGGAAAACAGCCCAAGCCTCTGGCCTCTGCATAGAGGTAGGAAACTGTCAATTGCGGCGAGGCCAGTATTGAGCCTTTTGCCAATGGCTTTGCGGTTTTTTGGCGGTGTCGCCTTTAAAGGTGCGGACATATGTCCTTGAGGCGGTATGCTGCCGTCTAGGCAACGGGCAGAATGATCGAGAATTTTCCCGATCCAACCGCTGGTCGGTCGGGGTTCTTGTTGGCCAAGATGAAATGCTTTGGTGCCAATACCAATGCCGCCAATGTCGCCGTAAGCCGTTACGGTGACAGATTGCCGGGAAATTGTAATTATTTCGCCTAAAATAAAGCCGCCATTTGCTTCGACCATTTTTACCTGATCACCGAGGGCGGCCAGGCTGGACAGGCCCTCGATTTTAATATTTTGCGCCGTTATCTCCCGAATATGCCCGAAAATCTGTACAGGCTGTATTGCCGGATGATTGGAGAAGCTGGCTTCCAGTGATGTTTGCATTTGATTCCTGACACATGTCTTTTATGGAGTGTTAATACTTTATTCAACCTTACGGGGTAATCGTTAGATATTCGTTAACCATAGGATTTGGCCGACCAGATGAGAATACGGGCAGGAACATAAGAATGACAAGCGAACTATCTATTTTGAAAATGGCGTCGGCTATGGCCGAACACGCATCGCGGCGCCATGCGGTAATTTCCAAAAACATAGCCAATGCCGATACGCCGGGATATAAAGCCAAAGACATAGAGCCGTTCGCCGAGATCTACAAAACTGCAGCCAGAACCGACGCAGGAATATCCGATGTTTTAAAAAAATCGAAACTGCTGGAAATGAACAGTCCGGCTGATCCCAATGGCAATACGGTTTCACTGGAAGAACAAATGTTAAAGTCGTCCAGCACCGTTGGCAAACATGATTTAGCCATGCTGATGTATCGCAAGACGATGGATATGATGAAAATGGCTATTGGAAAAAATATTTAAGGAGGCATTTATGACAAATGATTCGATTGGCTCTGCTATGGCTTCGGCCTCCCAGGGAATGAATGCGCAGGCTTTTCGCTTGCGGGTGGTTAGCGAGAATTTGTCCAACGCCGATACACATGGTTATCGGCGCAAACTGATCAGTTTTCAAAATGAATATGATGCAAAAACGGCCAGTGACCGTCTCGTTGTTGGCAATGTCACGCTGGACCAAAGCGCCGGGGAGCGTTTATTTGATCCAGCCCACCCGCTGTCTGATGAACAGGGTTATGTGATTATGTCCAATGTTGATATGATGATTGAATTGTCGGATGCCCGCGAAGCCTCGCGTTCTTATGAGGCCAACCTTACCACATTCCAGCAAGCTCGTAAAATGTATAGCGGCTTGCTGGATCTAATCAGGAGATAAAAATGGAAGTTTCCGGCCTCGGTGCCCTGCGTCAATATCAGGCGGCACAAAAAGCTCTTTCTCCAGAGATGGCTCCTGATAAAAGCGAAGGGGCGAACCTTCAAACATCTGGCCTTGCAAAAGGTGTGGAAGAATTTGCCGATGTTTTTAAAAATGTAGAAAACACAATGCAAGCCCATGCAACTGGACAGGCTGATGCCCATTCGGTTGTCCAGGCTATCGCCAGTGCGGAGCTGGCACTTGAAACCGCAGTAACGGTAAGGAACCGTGTCGTGGAGGCGTATCAAGAGCTTCTGCGCATGCCTGTATAGCCGTCATGAGCGAAGCTGATATTCTTTCTATATTACGTGAGTTTCTTTGGGGTGCCGCCCTAATGGCTGCGCCGCTTTTGGCCGCAGCTCTCATTGCCGGCCTTGCCATTGGTCTTTTCCAGGCCTTGACCTCTATTCAAGAACTAACTTTGACATTTGTTCCAAAACTGGCAGTCATGTTGCTGGTGTTTTTCCTGTCGGCCGGTTTTATGGCCCGTATTGTTCTCACACTTTTTGAGACCCAGGTCTTGCCTGTGATTGCGGCTCATTGATGCTGGCCAAATTGTCCTTGAAAAATCTCTACAATCCAACCGCCGGGCTGGCGCTTGCGCTTATGGTGATTTTAATCATGATGGTGCTGCCAGTACCAAGCTGGGTTTTGGATATTGGCCTGACGGCAAGCTTTGCATTTGCAATCCTTATTTTTATGATTGCCTTATTTATTGAAAAGCCTTTGGATTTTTCATCTTTCCCTGCCGTTTTGCTCGCCTCGCTCCTGCTACGCCTGTCCCTCAATATATCCTCGACCAAATTGATCATCGGCCAAGGTCATACGGGTACAGATGCAGCCGGGGGAATTATTGAAGGGTTCGCCGAATTTATCATGGGGGGTGATGTTTTTTTGGGGCTTATTGTTTTTACGGTTTTGATCATTGTTAATTTTATGGTGATTACCAAAGGGGCGGGCCGGATGGCGGAAGTTGGCGCTCGCTTTGCTTTGGACGCCATGCCCGGCAAGCAACTTGCCATTGATTCCGACTTGGCCGCAGGGGCAATTTCTCACAAAGAGGCCAGCAAAATGCGCAAGCTTGAGCAGGAGGAGACGGCGTTTTTAGGTTCCCTGGACGGTGTTTCAAAATTCATGAAAGGCGATGCAATTGCCGGGCTGTTGATAACCTTGCTCAATCTGGTTGCAGGTATCGCGATTGGGGTTGGTGTACATAAAGTCAGTTTTGGCGATGCCGTAAAAAATTACTCGATCCTGACGGTTGGCGACGGGCTTGTTTCGCAAATCCCAGCGGTGATTATTTCGGTGGCCGCCGCGCTATTGCTGGCTAAAGGTAAGGCGGAAGGCAGTGTAGATAGGGCTTTATTCAAGCAGTTTTCGGCCCACCCTGCTGCCCTGGGTTCGGTGTCGTTGATAATGGTTGTATTTGCGTTTTTCCCCGGCCTGCCATTTGTGCCGTTTATGATTGGTGCGCTCGGGCTTGGCTACGGGGCTTATAAAACCAATAAAACCCAATTGGCTAAAAAGACAGATGAGGCGGATGAGACGGCTGTAAATATTGAAAACGAAACAAAGAAAGAAAAACCGCTTGGCGATATATTTAATATAGATGAAATTCATCTTATCTTGTCAAAAGAACTGGTGCCGATTGCTATGGATGCGGATACGGGTTTTGACCAACGTGTAGAGAAAATCCGAAAATATATTGCGACAGAATACGGATTTTTATTACCGTCTGTGCGCTTGACTGATAATGCCAGCCTTAAACCTCAATCCTATAAAATTCGCATACAAGGCAGCGAGGTTGCTGACAGTATTCTAAAGCCAGGTCATGTGATGGTTTTGGTGGAAGAAGGTGAGCACCCGGAAATCCCTGGAACCACATTTCGTGAGCCCGTCTATCAGGCGCCAGCACGCTGGGTCGAGAAATCCCGCCGCGACGAGCTGGTTATGGTTGGTCTTGCCATCGTAGAACCCGAAGAAGTACTGGCGACACATTTGCTGGAAACCGTGCAGGTGCATTTCACCAAGCTTTTGACCCGCCGTTCATTACGCGAGACGCTGGAGGCATTTAAAGATGTTTCGGACCCGGAGCGGGCGACCTCCAACAAGAAAATCCTCGATGAATTTATTCCCGACAAAGTGCCAATGGATACGCTACAAGGTGTGTTGCGCCTACTCTTGTCCGAGCGTATTTCCATGCGCAACATTCCCCTGATTTTGGAAACCATAGCCGAGGTAAAGCCGGCGATGAACAGTATTGAGCAGATTGCGGAATGCGTGCGCCAGAGACTGTCCTACCAATTTATTTCAAAACTGCGCGATGAACAAGGCAGGTTACCGCTTGTTCAGGTTGATGCGGCCTGGGAAGATGTTTTTACGAAGCACGAAACCAAACAAGAAGACGGCAGCAGTGATATTGCATTGCCGCCTGAGGAATTTAACCGCCTGGCTGCTTCCGTTCGGGCAAGTGTGGATAAAAGTGCGAAAGCCGGGCAATATGCAGCCATTGCGACAAGTGCGCGCCGGCGCCGTTTTATCAAAACCGTTATGGCTGCAAAGGGCATCCATAACCCGGTTGTTTCCTATGAAGAAATACCGCCTGCCGAGAAGCCCATTATTTTAGCAGTTGCATAGGCGCGAGGCATGGATTTTCTGCAAATAATTAGCGATTTGGTTTTAAAAAACTTCGGTGCCGTATTTCCGGTTATGGCTGTGCTAACCCGTATTTCCGTTTTCATTTTTCTGCTTCCGGGACTTGGGGAAAATGCAATACCGACGCGAGTGCGCCTCGTAACCGCTTTGCTGATAACGGTGTTGATTATCCCCTTTGTTGGTATAGATGCCACGATCAAAGACACACAATGGAACGTTAGCACAATGGTAGCGGTTATTGCTTTTGAGGGGTTTTACGGCTTCGTCTTGGGGTTTGGTTTGAGGCTGATGGTGTTTGGCTTACAGATTGCTGGCTCGATTATATCCCAAAACTTGTCTTTAACCCAAGTGTTTGGCGGCGGCATGACCAGCGAACCCAATACAACCATCAGCACAATACTTATGCTGGGCGGAGTTACTTTATTGCTTACCCTGGATATGCACACAAAAGCGGTTGGCTTGCTGGTGCGTAGTTATGAAATTTTTCCGCTTGCGAGTACGCCCGTTTTTGAAGATACGGTCTATTGGGTCGCACAAAAAACTGTCGGCGTTTTCAGTTTTGCAGTTACTCTGGCCCTCCCCTTGCTGGTGTTTAATTTCATTTATAATCTTATGCTCGGTTTTGTGAACAAGGCTATGCCGCAGCTTATGGTCTCATTTGTCGGCATGCCGTTTGTTACCGGTGCAGGCATTATATTGCTGGCGCTTTCCATTTCAGGAATTCTAACCGTATGGCTAAATACATATGATACGCATATGGCGGAAATGTTCTGATGACGGAGCAAAAGGACGACGGGCAGGAAAAAACCCTTGAAGCTTCCGAGCAGAAGTTAAAAAAAGCACGGGAAAAAGGTGACATCCCGATCTCCACCGAGCTGAATACGGCCATGTTTTATGTGGGGGCCTGTTTGTCAATCACTTTGTTTGGCGCAGGGGTGGCAAAGGGGGTACTTACAATATTAGCCGCCATGTTCGAGCGCCCGGAATTTGTTGCGGCCAGTTTTTTGGCCGGCAAGCAAAGCCCGCTTCCAGGATTTATATTAGGCCAACTTGGTATAGAATTATTTGCATTTTTCGCCTTGCCAGCCGTGTTTATTATTTTATCCCTCATCGCGCAGCGGGCTGTGGTTTTCTCACCAAGTAAAATAAAACCAAAACTGTCAAAATTGTCAATAATTGCCAACGCCAAGAAGAAATACGGCCCTGGAGGGCTTGGCGAATTCCTGAAAAGCTTCGCAAAGCTTGTACTGATTACGGTGATTGCCGGATTGTATTTGAATGCGGAATTTAAAGTTCTGCCCGTTTATAGCGGGCTATCTGCCTCTTTGTTGATGGGGCTTTTGGCGGAAAAAGCATTGCAGCTTTTGTTCTATGTCTTACTCGGGGCGGCTATTATTGCTGCCATTGATTTACCAGCAAAATTACTTGGCCACCGTAAAAAAATGCGCATGACCTACCAAGAAGCAAAGGACGAACGCAAGGAGAGCGAGGGAGACCCCTACCAAAAGCAAAGGCGCCGCCAAAAAGCAGAGGAGATTGCAAAAACAACCATGCTGCAAGATGTCACGGGAGCAAATGTAGTTATTGTAAACCCCGAGCATTATGCAGTTGCTCTCAGATGGGATCGTGAAGCTGGCGAAGCGCCAACATGTGTTGCCAAAGGGGTAGATAATATGGCGTTCCGTATTCGTGAGCGCGCCAAATTGGCGGGTGTGACAATTTACGAAAACCCACCCACAGCACGGGCGCTTTTTGCGCAAACTGAAATTGGCGAAATCATTGCCCCGCAGCATTATGCCGCTGTTGCTGCCGCCATTCATTATGCGGACCAGGTAGCGAAAAGGGAGTTTTAAATGGACGATATTCTACATATTTTAGGGTTGCTTCGCCAAAGGGCCGAAGCAGATATTTTATTGCTCAGCACGCAAAAAGCAAATTACCTGACAAAAATATCCGATATCACAATAGCAATGAGCGACAAAGCACCGGCAGTTTTAAATACAAGGGATATGTATACATTTGAAAAATGGAGGCAAAACCAAGTATGTAAAATTCGTGCCATAGAAAAAAAAATGACGGATTTGGATGAAGACATCGCAAAGGCTAAAACCCATTTCAAATCTATCTTGACCAAAAACCTTTCGGCAAAATCTGTTGCCAAAAATATGTCACATGTAAAGCGGTTGAGCGCCGAAGAAGAAGAGACAAGCGCACAATTGGATGTTTTTTTGTTGCAATCAAATACATAAAAAAGAGCCTGTAGAAGGATCTATGGGTATAGGGGACTACAGGCTCTTAAGTTTGCGTGTGGTGCTGGTACCTGGAAAGGTTGCCACCACACTATTACAAGTTTTTTTGAGGTAATGACTAGGAACTTCAAAGCAACTTATGGGTGTGTATAGTCTCAAGTATATTAACATATGGTAAATGCCCTGTATAATACTGGGTTTATTTTGGGGCTCCGTTAATTAAAAATCAACTATAGGGTGTGTATGTGGTTTTGTAACAGATGGATTTATCTTTATGCAAAGCAAACCCGATACTTTACTGACTTTTGATTTAATCGACCACTTGTGTGACCCGGCTTATGTGCTGGACGCTCAAGCCAATTTACTTTTTGCAAGCAGGGCTTTTTTTGACATTCTTGGTATGGCTGATTACTCCTTGAAGCAGGGCGAAACCCTAAAGGATATTTTGGAAACATCCATGCGTCTGGGGGTTGTTGAGCGGCGGTGTATGGAGAACATATTACAAGTGTCGGTCAATAAAAACTGTGATGAAAACCCGTCTGTGCGTTTGCTACTCATAAACAACAACCAACACAATCCGGAACAAAGCACGGAATTTACAAAGGCCCAATATAAAATAAAAAACACTCCGGTTTTGGAGGGGTGCACATATTACCGATATGAGCATAATGAAGACAACAGCCAAATGATGCAAACCTTGCAAAGGGTAATGCATATTAACAAAACCGGGTTTTACAAATATGACTTTGTGCAAAGGTCATATTTCTTCTGCGACCATCTTTTAAGTTGGTTTTCCAGGCAAGAACGGCAATCCATGCAAAAGGGTGGATTGCTTGCCCTAATGTCAGGGGAAACCCAAAAAACAATTAAGCAAACAATCCGGGATACACTTACACAACAAAGCCAGAATATGGAACTGAAAGAAACCATAGATCTGCATAAAAAGGGCCCGGCAGTGTTTAAACTAAACATTGATATAGACTATGATATGAGTGGCAATCCCTTGTGCGCTTTGGCAATCGTTCAGGACGTTACCGTTCAGGAAAGTATCAAGGCCAGCTTGAGAAAGCAAAAAAGTGTAGCGGATAAAAATGCACAATTTCGAGCCAACCAAATTGCCAATATGAGCCATGAGTTACGAACGCCTATTGGCGGAATAGTAGGCATGACAGATGTCTTGCTCGGTGAAAGCCACAGTGAAAAAACCATGGAAAAAATAAAAGTTATCAAGCAGTCGTCTGATTTGCTTATGCACACCCTCACGGAAACCCTGGACCATTGCAAGTTGATGGCTGACGGGATCAAGTTAAACCCGTCACCCGTATCCCCTGAAGACTTGCTGAAATCAACCTGCCTTTTATGGGGAGATAAAGCATCCCAAAACGGAACCACTGTTTCGTACAGTCTTTCACCAGATCTGCCACAATTTATAAGTATTGACGAGTTTAGAATAAAGCAATGCCTGAATAATTTATTGTCAAATTCCGTGAAATTCACCAAAGACGGACAAATTGAAATAATTATGCAAAAACACATCAATAACAGGGGCAACACGCGATTGGTTATAATGGTCAGGGATAGCGGTATTGGTATGACGGCTGAACAACAAAACAATATATTTAAACCATTTGCCCAGGCGGACGAAAATATTGAGCGCAGATTTGGAGGTACGGGTCTTGGTATGTGCATTACCCAAAAAATAATCGAGACGATGAAAGGACGTATGATGGTAAAAAGCCAAAAAGATATTGGCACGACAATCGGGCTGACTTTGCCGTTAGCATCCGCAACAAAACCCGCGCAGTTGATGGTTGAAGAAAATTATAGCAATCTAAAAAATACAGCAGGCACTCCGCTTAACACGCAAACAAAAACCAGACGGGAAAGCATATTGATAGTAGATGATATACCAACCAACCGGGTGGTATTAGAGTATTTGTTATGTGACATTTTTCCAAACCTGGTTTTTGCTGAAAACGGGCAGGAGGCCATCGATACCTTGAATAACAAACACATAGACATAGTTCTTATGGATATTCATATGCCAATATTGAACGGCATTGACGCAACAAAAGCCATACGTTCGTCAAATACCCCCTATAAAGAAATCCCTATTATAATTGTTACTGCAGATGAAAAATATCATAAACGTATATCACAGCCCGCTGCCGGTTTTGATTACGTAATAGCAAAACCGATAAATCGCACAATTTTATTTGATCTGATTGACAAGGCGCTTGCAAAACCACGAATTAGAGAAGAAAATGTAAAGCCGTTATTTGCTTAAAACTGAATAAAACTGGCAAAGTTTTGACACAGCTTAAGTCTTCACACTTACGGTGGTGCCTTTGAGAGTCTCCCGGTCGGCCTCTGAGCTTTCGGTGTCGCCCGGCATAGCGGACCAAGATTGTTACGAGCCAGGGCCGCCAGATATCTGCCTCAGTGTATAGGGAGATGGATCGCTTGAAAACATATCGTTATTTTGATAACATAAAATTATAGACTAGCTAACAATATGACATTTTTGATAATACCAGGAGGGTAAATGGGAGAACGTCTAGTTCACAGCCAGGGGGGCGGAAAGTTATCAGCACGAGAAATCGCTGATAATTTTAGCGATTTACATCCGCCCTTAAATGCACAGCAAGTACACGTAGAGGCGAGCCGTTGTTTGTTTTGTTATGATGCGCCTTGCGTTACGGCGTGTCCTACGGCGATCGATATTCCGAAATTTATTCGCCAAATAGCGACGGAAAATGTCACTGGTGCGGCCAAGACTATTTTGTCCGCCAATATTATGGGCGGAACTTGCGCCCGGGCCTGCCCGACAGAAATATTGTGCGAAGAAAAATGTGTGCTCAATACCGGCGAGCTAAGGCCCATTGAAATCGGTGCCTTGCAACGCCGTGCCGTAGATCATCTTATGGACACGGCGACAGTCCACCCTTTTGTACGCGCCGCGCCAACAGGTAAAACCATTGGTGTAATAGGCGCCGGCCCGGCGGGCCTTGCCTGCGCTCATGAACTGGCGCTTCGTGGTCATAATGTCACCGTCTATGAGGCTAAACCCAAAGCGGGCGGGCTTAATGAATACGGGCTTGCTGCCTATAAGATGGCAGATGATTTTGCCGCGAAGGAGGTAGAATTTATTTTGGGTATAGGCGGTATAGACATTAAAAATGGTCAAGCCCTTGGCCGGAATTTCTCCTTGGGAGACCTACAAGAAAAACACGGTGCCGTATTTATTGGCATTGGTGTCACCAATCCCCGTGCGCTTGGTATAGAGGGGGAAGAACTGGACGGGGTATCAAATGCATTGGATTTCATTGAAGCCATTCGCCAGGCGGGCGATCTGTCTAAACTTAACCCTGGTAATGATGTTGTTATTATTGGCGGCGGCAATACGGCTATTGATGCGGCCGTGCAGGCCAAGCGTTTGGGCGCTGAGAATGTGACCTTGGCTTATCGGCGCGGGCCGTCTCAAATGGGTGCGACAGAGTGGGAGCAAGACCTGGCCGCGACCAACGGTGTTGTTATCAAACACTGGGTTAGTCCGCTCGCTATTTTGGGCGAAGGCCGTGCCCAATCCGTAGAGTTCGAATGTATGCGCCTTGTTGACGGCGTGCTTACGGGTAGCCTAGACAGGTTATATGTGAATGCGGACAGGGTTTATAAAGCCGTCGGGCAAACATTGGTGTCTGATGATTTGACGGGTCTCAAAATAGAGCACGGGAAAATCGTAGTAGATGCATACGGGTTGACTTCACGACCTGGCGTATATGCGGGCGGCGACTGTATCAAATCCGGCGAAGACTTAACCGTGCAAGCGGTTGCGGACGGTAAAAAATCTGCGCAGGCAATTCACGCAATGTTGGAGGCATAAATGGCTGATCTTAGATGTACCATTGCAGGCATAGAAAGCATCAACCCATTTTGGCTGGCCTCTGCCCCGCCTACGGACAAAAAGTATAATGTAGAACGCGCATTTGCGGCTGGCTGGGGCGGTGTGGTGTGGAAGACGCTGGGCGTTGATCCGCCCGTGGTCAATGTGTCGTCGAGATATGGCGTTCACAAAGATTTGGACCGGGGAATTATTGGCATCAATAATATTGAGCTGATTTCTGATCGGCCATTAGAGGTGAACCTTCGCGAAATAGAGCAGGTGCGTAAGAACTGGCCTGACAGGATTATTATCGGCTCTATGATGGCCCCGGTGGAAAAAGAATTATGGCAAGAGCTGGCCATAAAAATCGCAAATTCTGGCGTGCACGGCATCGAACTTAATCTCGGTTGCCCCCACGGCATGTGCGAGCGCGGTATGGGGTCGGCTATCGGTCAAGTGCCGGAGCTTGTGGAAAACACCACGCGTTGGGTGCGCGAAGTTGTCGATATTCCGGTGTTCACAAAACTTACCCCCAACACCACGGATATTTTACTGCCCGCAGAAGCGGCGCTGAAAGGCGGCGCGCACGCCGTCGCCCTGATCAATACGGTAAACTCCATCACGAGTGTTGATTTGGACGCTATGGCGCCAACGCCCACGGTTGATGGCAAGGGCACCCACGGCGGGTATTGCGGCAGTGCCGTCAAGCCGATTGCCCTGCACATGGTTGCGGAAATTGCCCGCACAGCAGAAACCCAAGGTTTGGATATTTCTGCCATTGGCGGGATCACGACTTGGCGCGACGCCGCCGAATTTATTGCGCTTGGTGCCAATGCTTTACAGGTTTGCACCGCTGCCATGCTCTACGGCTTTAAAATCATCGAAGACTTGAACGAAGGACTTTCAGATTTTATGGATGCCAAAGGTTATAAATCCATAGAGGACTTTCGCGGCAAGGCCTTGCCAAATACGGTCAACTGGAATGATCTAAACATGAATTACGACCTTAAAGCCAAGATAGATAATGACAAATGTATCGAGTGCGGGCGGTGTCATATTGTTTGTGAGGATACTTCCCATCAGGCCATTATAATAGAAACGACGGATGCGGGCCGGGAATTTACGGTGATCGATGCCGAGTGTGTCGGCTGTAATTTATGTCAGCATGTTTGCCCGGTGCCTGATTGCATCACTATGGAGCCGGTGGATAATGGCCTGCCTTATGTGACATGGCCAAACCACCCTAAAAATGTTACGCGAGTTGCGGAGTGATACTATGAAAGCGCCCTTAACCACGAAAACGCCCTTGCCCAATGATATGGAAGCCTATTGGATGGGATTTACCCCCAACCGGGCCTTTAAGAAAAACCCGCGCTTGTTTGTTGCCGCTGACGGCATGTATTATACGACCCATGATGGCCGCCAGGTTATGGACGGTATTTCCGGGCTTTGGTGCTGTAATGCAGGTCATAACCAGCCGCGCATTGTTAAGGCTATTCAAGAGCAAGTGGCAGAGCTTGACTATTCTCCCGGCTTTCAGATAGGCCACCCCAAAGCCTTTGAATTGGCCAATCGTCTCAAAGGCATTATGCCGGGTGATCTCAATCACATATTTTTTACCAATTCAGGTTCCGAGAGTGTCGAGACGGCGCTCAAAATAGCCATCGCCTATCACCGGGCAAGGGGCGAAGGTCACCGTACCCGTCTTATTGGTCGCGAGAAAGGCTATCACGGCGTAAATTTTGGCGGCATGTCCGTGGGCGGCATGCCCGCCAACCGCAAAATGTTTGGGACATTGGTCGCAGGCGTAGACCATCTGCGCCACACCCACGGCATCGAAGAAAACCTGTTCACCAAAGGCCAGCCCGAACACGGGGCGTATCTGGCCGATGATTTGGAACGCCTGTGCGAACTGCACGACCCGTCCACCATCGCCGCCGTGATCGTCGAGCCAATCGCAGGGTCTGCGGGCGTCATTATGCCGCCTAAAGGTTATTTGGAGCGGTTGCGGGCCATTACGAAAAAGCACGGTATTTTATTGATTTGGGATGAAGTGATCACCGGGTTTGGCCGTATGGGCAAGCCGTTTGCGTCCAATTATTTTGGTGTCGAAGCCGACATTGTTTGCACGGCCAAGGCCATCGCCAACGGCGTTATCCCCATGGGCGCGGTGTTCGCCCATGATCACGTTTACGACGCATTCATGCAAGGCCCGGAGGAATTGATCGAGCTGTTTCACGGCTATACTTACGGCGGCAATCCCATGGCCTGCGCCGCCGCACTCGCCACGCTCGACACTTATGAAGAGCAGGACTTATTTTACAAAGGCACCAAGCTTTGGTCATATTGGGAAGATGCCGTGCATTCTTTGCGCGGCCTGCCTCATGTCATAGATATTCGCAATATGGGGTTGATAGGTGCGGTAGAGTTGGAATCCATTCCCGACAAGGTGACCAAACGAGCAACAGATGCTTTCTTAAAAGCTTACGATAAAGGCCTGCTCATCCGCACCACAGGCGACATCATCGCCTTCTCACCGCCGCTAATTATCGAGAAAGCCCATATAGACTTTATGTTTGAAACCATGCGCGATATTTTAAAAACTATTGATTAGGAGTTAGACATGACGAAATTAAGAGGCGGGCTCATTCAGATGGCCCTGAAAGAAAGTACCGATAAATCACCGGCTGAAATTACCAAGGCGATGATTGCGGCGCATATCCCGTATATCGAAGAGGCGGGCGAGAAGGGCGTGCAGGTTTTATGTTTCCAGGAGGTGTTCACCCAGCCTTATTTCTGCCCGAGCCAGGATGTGAAATGGTTCGATGCGGCGGAGTCTATTCCTGACGGCCCGACGACGAAGCTGATGCAAAAATATGCCAAGAAATATGATATGGTGATTGTGGTGCCTATTTATGAGGCCGATGATGTGACGGGGATTTATTACAACACCGCCGCCGTGATTGATGCAGACGGGACATATCTGGGTAAATACCGCAAGACCCATATCCCGCAGGTTTCGGGGTTTTGGGAGAAGTTTTTCTTTAAACCGGGCAAATCGAACTGGCCGGTGTTTAAAACTAAATATTGTAAGCTCGGCGTCTATATTTGCTATGACCGCCATTTCCCCGAAGGCTGGCGGGCGCTGGCACTAAACGGAGCCGAATATATCGTCAATCCGTCCGCCACCGTGGCGGGCTTGTCGGAATATTTATGGAAGCTGGAACAACCCGCTTCCGCCGCCGCCAACGGCTGTTATATCGGGGCCATCAACCGGGTGGGCCGCGAGCAGCCTTGGGACATCGGCGAGTTTTACGGCCAGAGCTATTTTGTAAACCCGCGCGGCCAAATAGAGAAAGAAGCGAGCCGCGACCAAGACGAACTTCTCATCCACGACATGGACATGTCCATGGTAAAAGAAGTCCGAAATCTCTGGCAGTTTTTCCGCGACCGCCGCCCGGATGCATATGGGAAACTGGTGGAGAGTGAGTGATTGGTTTGGCGGGAAATAATACAAACCTGTCATCCCGGGCTTGACCCGGGACCTCGTGGTTTGCAGTATTCATTAGATGCCAGCGAAAGAATATTTTGTCTATATGATGGCCAGCCGCAAAGGTGGGGCGTTTTATGTGGGCGTAACAAATAATATTGAAGGTCGGGTTTGGGAGCATAAAAACGAGATAGGTTCCAAACACGTCAATAAATGCAAGGTTTTTATGTTGGTATATTATGAACCCATGGATGATATATTGGCCGCGATTGATTGGGAGAAAGGCCTGAAAAGATGGCGCAGGGTTTGGAAGAATAAATTGGTTGAAGAGCGCAATCCAAATTGGGAAGATTTGGCAGAGGATTGGCATTAACCTTGAACCTTGAATTTGTGGGAAGTACGAGGTCCAGGCCCACTCTCTATATATAGAGGGCCGCAAGAGCAGCTTGGCCGGGATGACAGTTTAAAAGATATTAAAAGGAATGCCATGAACGACATTGCCAAAACCGCAGATACGACACTTTATAACGCCGACATGGCTCCAGTCCAAGACGCTGAACGCACATGGGGGATGTGGTCATTTGCGTCTTTGTGGGTGGCTATGGTGGTGTGTGTGCCGACTTATATGTTGTCGGGCGGGTTGATTGCGGCGGGGATGAATTGGTGGCAGGCAGTGCTCACCGTGTTTTTGGGCAATGCTATTGTGGTTATTCCCATGATGTTGATCGGGCATATGGGCACGAAATACGGGGTGCCGTTTCCGGTACTTTTGCGCTCGGCGTTTGGGACAAAGGGCGCGAAAATCCCGGCTTTGGCGCGGGGTCTTGTGGCCTGCGGTTGGTTCGGGATTAACACATGGGTGGGCGGCTCGGCGATTTATGTGATCCTGAATGCGCTTTCGGGCGATATGTTTATGGGCGCGGATTTGCCCATATTGGGCATAGATCTGGCGCAGACGGTTTGCTTTCTCATCTTCTGGGCCATGCATTTGTACTTTATCAAAAAAGGTACGGAGAGCATTCGCTGGCTGGAAACTCTGGCCGCGCCGCTATTGCTGGCTATGGGGTTGGCGCTGCTGGCATGGGCCTATGTCAAGGCGGGCGGGTTTGGCAATATGTTATCCGCCCCCTCGCAGTTTGTTGAAGGCGGCGCCAAAGAAGGCCAGTTTTGGAAAATCTTCTTTATCTCCCTCACCGCCATGGTCGGGTTTTGGGCGACAATGGCGCTCAACATTCCTGATTTCACCCGTTATGCCAAAAGCCAGAAAGCCCAGATGTGGGGGCAAGCCATCGGCCTGCCCATCCCCATGGCCTTGTTCGCATTTATCAGCGTGGCGGTCACATCCGCCACCGTCACCATTTACGGCGAAGCCATTTGGGATCCGGTAGAGTTGGCGGGCAAGATGGGCGGGGCGGGTGTAATCGTTGCGCTGATTGCTCTGGTGATTGCCACGCTCACGACAAACTTGGCCGCCAATGTGGTCGCGCCCGCCTATGGGTTTTCCAATCTTGCGCCCGATAAAATATCATTCCGTATGGGCGGATATATTACGGCAGGCATTGGTATTGTGATCTTTCCGTGGAAGCTGGTAGAAGACGCCGGCGCTTATATCTTCACTTGGCTGGTCGGGTATTCCGCCTTGCTCGGCCCCATAGCGGGGCTTCTGATTGCCGATTATTTCTTACTGCGTAAAACCAATCTTAAGGTCGAGGATTTGTTTCGCCATGACGGTATTTACGGCGGGGGTAATGGCTGGAACAAGGCCGGGCTGACCGCACTTGCTATCGGTATATTGCCTAACCTGCCAGGTTTTTTGCATGTGGCCGGATTTGTTGATAGTGTGCCGAAAATATTTGATGTCATTTACGGCTATGCTTGGTTTGTCGGTTTTGCCGTAGCGGCCATTGTCTATCTGGCTCTGGCCAAACGAAAATAAGGAGTTTTCTATGACCATACTTATTCGCGGCGGCACAATACTCACCGCTGACCAAACTTACCGTGCGGACGTTTTGTGCGAAAACGGGAAAATTGCGGAGATTGGCGAGAATTTGGAAGCCCCCACGGGCTGCGAAATTATTGACGCGGGCGGGCAATATGTGATGCCGGGCGGCATTGACCCCCACACCCATATGGAATTGCCGTTCATGGGCACGGTGGCCAGCGAGAGTTTTTACACGGGCACGGCGGCGGCACTGGCGGGCGGCACCACGTCTATAATTGATTTTGTCATCCCCGATCCGGGGCAAAATATCATGGATGCTTATAAGACGTGGCGCGGCTGGGCGGAAAAATCTGCTGCCGATTACGGGTTTCATGTGGCCATTACCTGGTGGGACGAAAGCGTGCGTGAGGACATGGGGACTTTGGTACGCGAGGAGGGCATTAACACGTTCAAACATTTCATGGCCTATAAAGGTGCTATCATGGCCACGGACGAGATCATGTATAATTCGTTTAGCCGGGCGCTGGAGTTGGGGGCCATGCCGACCGTACACGCGGAGAACGGCGAACTGGTTTATCAATTGCAAAAGAAGCTGATGGACGAGGGCATGACTGGCCCCGAAGCTCACCCATTGTCGCGACCGCCTGCCGCTGAGGGCGAGGCCGCAAACCGGGCTTTGCACTTTGCCGAAACCATCGGTGTGCCGCTGTATATCGTGCATGTGTCTACAAGCGAGGCGGTGGAAGAACTCAAGCGCGCCCGCGCCCAAGGGCAGCGCTGTTACGGCGAAGTTCTCGCGGGACATTTGCTGATCGACGAAAGCGTTTATAACGATCCGGACTGGGACAAGGCTGCCGCCCATGTTATGTCGCCGCCGTTTCGCGCCAAAGAACACCAAGAGGCTTTATGGAAAGGTTTGCAAGGCGGGGCGCTGCAAACCACGGCCACCGATCATTGCTGTTTTTGCGCTGACCAGAAGGCGGCAGGTAAAGAGAATTTCACCCTGATCCCCAACGGTACTGCGGGGGTTGAAGACCGCATGAGCGTGCTGTGGCATCACGGTGTCGGTACGGGCCGCTTGACGCCCAATGAATTTGTCGCGGCTACGTCCACCAACGCCGCCAAAATTTTCAATATTTATCCTCGCAAAGGCTCCATTAGTGTTGGTGCAGATGCGGACATTGTTATCTGGGACGCTGAAGCCACGCGCACGATTTCCGCTAAAACACATCACCAAAATATCGACACTAATATTTTTGAAGGCATGCAGGTTAAAGGCATTGCCACACATACATTTAGTCGTGGTGCCCTTGCTTGGAAAGACGGCGATCTACGTGCCGTCGAGGGCAGTGGCCAATACGTAAAGCGCCCCGCTTTTCCAGCAAGCTTTGATGCATTAGCCAAACAGCGTCGATAGGCTGTAGTTGAACGGAGTTTGGGGGCGTTACAACTGCTTCGTTCCAGCCTTTACCAAATCTTGAACATTGGTTTCAGGCCTTGCGCCGTAATGGGTTATGACCTCTGCGGCGCACAGACTTCCCAACTGTCCGGCGTCTTGCCACGACATGCCGAGCGCCCGCCCTGCCAATACGCCGGCGGCATATTGGTCGCCGGCGCCTGTAGTGTCGACGATGTTATCCACAGGTATAGGGGCAATTTCATACACATCACCACCGTGCTTTACCAAAGAGCCTTTTTCCGAGCGTGTAATCAAAGCCGTGGTATCAGTAGAGGTTACGCGACTTAGAGCGTCCGTAAGGTCGTCGGTTTCGAACAGGGATAAAATTTCAGCTTCATTTGCAAACAGGATATCCACATGGTTATCCACAAGCTGCTTGAAAGACGCCCGGTGACGGTCAACACAAAATGCATCGGATAATGTCAAAGAGACTTGCCGTCCGGCGGCTTTCGCGATTTCGGCGGCTTTGACGAATGCAGCTTTTTGATCATTGGTGTCAAATAAATAACCCTCAAGGTAAGTGACGGCGGATGCGCGGATAATATCAGCGTCTATATCGCCCGGCCCAAATTCCACATTAGCGCCCAAAAACGTGCTCATAGAGCGTTCGCCGTCCGGTGTTACAGCGATTAGACAGCGAGCCGTCGCCGCGCCCGTGGCATAAGGGAGCGGACAGGCCGTCGCTCCGCCAGCGTTTAAGCTTTCTCGAAACCGTTTACCCAAATCATCATTCGCAACCTTACCCATATAAGCGGCCTTGACGCCCAGTGCGGCAATCCCGGCGATGGTGTTGGCGCCGGAGCCACCTGCATCTTCGACCAATTTATCGCCGTGGGTTTTAAATGCGCCGTGCAGATGTAAAGCTCGCTCCTGGTCGATTAAAGTCATGGAGGCTTTGGTGATTTCTTCGCGCACCAATACATCATCGCTTACGGGTGCAATCACATCCATAATGGCATTGCCTATGCCTAGCACATCATATTTAACCTGCATGATTTTCTCCTGATAAAAACACCTCGCCTTTACGAAAGAGCGAGCGTGGATGCAAGTGATTTACAGGCTTGCTGTCACGGAGATGTTGGGTTAGTGCGGCGCTATGAACAAAAACCTTAAAAAAATCGCTATACTGGCGTCGGGAAACTTACTACCCGGCCATCCTGATTTGCGCACGGACGTGTTTGAACTGGATGAAGAAATTGGCAAATTGCGTCCGGCCTTCGCAGCCTACGGTATGGAGCTGGATGTTATCAATTGGCGCGATGCTCCGGGTGTCGCGGCGGATTATGATGCTATGTTGCCATTGTTGGTCTGGGATTATTTCGAGAGCAATGAAGAAGAATTTTTACGGGCTATGGCACAGATTTGCCAGCGTACAGAACTTTATAACCGTTTTGATATTATCCAGTGGAACATCAATAAATCCTATCTTGAAAACTTGTCTATGCAAGGTGCGCCAACGATCCCCTCGCGCCGAGTTGAACATATTTCTGAAGCGGAAGTGCAAAGTGCCTTTAGTGATTTTGGCTGTGAGCAATTGGTCATTAAGCCGGACATAGGCGGCGGTGCCTGGCGGCAAGTTTTGTACAAGAAAGGCGACAAATATCCTGCTAAAGACCAGCTTCCACCGCAAGGTGCGCTGATCCAGCCGTTTCTAAAAAGCGTGGTCACGGAGGGCGAGTATTCGTTTCTTTATTTCGGAGGCAGCTTCTCCCATGCCCTGGTCAAGCGCCCGAAAGACGGCGATTACCGCGTCCAGTCTATTTACGGCGGCCGTGAAGAACCATACGAGCCCAGCCAGCAAGAGCGCGAACAAGCCCGGGCCGTATTCGATATGCTGGATTTCACCCCGCTCTACGCAAGGGTGGATTTGCTTCGTGCTGATGATGGGCGGCTTTTGCTGATAGAGCTGGAGCTTATAGAGCCGTATTTATATCTGGAGTTTGCACAAAATGCTCATGGCGACGGGGCAGATAAGGGCGATGGGGCAGATAATAAGGGCGCGCAAAAGCTGGCAAAAGCGTTGGCGCGGAAATTGGGGATTTAAGAGGCGGTTTATACGCACTGTTCATCTTTAGTCGAGTATCTAAAACTCACCGCCTGTACGAAACCCGCCGCCTCTTGAGGTGCGCGGGGCCCTTCTGGGTGCGCGTCTTGATGTTCGGGGCATTCTTGGCATGCGCGGTGTAGATGAGCGTCTTTGGCGTCTTCGCCCGGCCCCGCCGCCAAAGCCCCCGGTATTGCGCGGGAGACGCATGGCCTCGCCCCAATCTATACCGCCAAAGTCACCGCCGCTATAACCCCTTGAGCGGGTTTGGCGTCTTACGGTGCGTTGCGCCCGTTCTATTTGCCGCCAAACATCGCTACTACTGAGAAGCCCGGTCAGTAATTGACCTAATAATGGCCTCATCATGCCGCCGCGCGGAAAGGTTGAGCTTGGTGCATCAAAACGTCGGTTTTTAAACTTGCGGCGCAGTTTTTCCAAGTCTTTCAAACTGTCCTGGTACTTTTCCAAAAGGTTTTGCGCCTCTTGTTTGTCGTCTTGTAAATCTTGGACGGTATCAGCAAGTTCGACGATGCGCCGGATCGCCAAATCATCATCTTCGCTGACGGTTTGCGCGGCCAGACGCTTCAGGCTAGGTAGGTTTTTACGTTTCAGCGTTTTGACCAGCAAGTCTGTTGCCTCGCGGTAAGGCGCGCTGTCCCCGGTACTAACCTTGTTTTGTTCGGCGCGAATTTCGCGGTGTTTTTCTTCACTGGCCACAATATCAGTATCAATTTTTTCAAGTTTCTTTTGCGCTGACAGGGAGGTTTTTTTCAACTTCGTGACACCTTCGCGCACCAGACAAGCCCGCTCGGCTTTTTGCAAAACCGCTTGGGCGGCTTTGTGCTTTTCTATGAGGTCTTCCACATGGGCGGCGAGGCGCACGGGAATATTTTGCAGGCGCTTAAAGCTTAATGCTGCATCTCTGTATTTCCCGCGCCTGGCTAAAATGCTGTCAAACCATTTGGTCAAGAACCAGCCTTTGGCAGTTTTGGTGCCGTAACGACGTTTTTGTAAATAACTGAAATAGGGGTCGTCCCTATAGGGTGCGCCTTTTTCGCTGAGTTCGGCCTCGGCTAATTCTTGCTTGGCCCGTGCGCGTTCAATAATTGCTTCGGCGGCGTCTTCCGCGTCCATGAGCGCCAGATAGTCCGGGTCTTTCAGCAGTTTTGTACGGCAATCTTCCGCCGCTTTTTCGTAAGCTGTTACCGCCTGCTCAACCAGGTCTTCTGCGCTGCGACGTGACTGTTCAAGCTTGGTGATTCTAGCAAGGCTAGCATCCGCTTTCTTGAGCAGTCGTGCTTCTTCTTTGGCGTGGGCAGCCAGAAGCTTAACGGCTTGCCTGTCTGCATAGCCTAAGCTTTCATCCCCGCGACCATCATTGCGCCTGGCATCAATAATGTCCAGCCGTACTCTGGCAATGTCCCCATAAGCTTGGGCTTGTTTGCGCGAGACCTCGCTCAAGGCATTGGTTGCCCGCCCCGGCATACGGGCCGCTTTCGCCACATTGGTGCGGGCTTTGGCAATGGCACCGTCAATTTCGTGCAGGGCGTTGAGCCCACTATTTCTTTTGGCCATCTACACCTCCTACCAATCCAAAATTCGGGACCCACCAGTATTGATGGTCTCGATTTTATAGTCCGGTTTCAAAAATCCGCGTTTTTTAACCCCGATAACGGCGTTTTGGATGATCTGGTCATCGCGTTTATCGGCGGAGACGCTTTGGTAAACGGCGAGGGGTACACGCACCCCCCAGATTTTTACACGCTCACTTTTCTGGTCTTCTTCACTGTTGACCAAAACGGTGACGGTGTTTCCGCGTGCGTCTATGCCCTCAACAATTAGATAATAATTGCGGCCCTCTGGACTGTTTGGCGGAATACGAAAGACGCCGGAGCTTTCGCCGGGGCGCGAGACAATACGGACAATATAGTTTTGATTGAGATCCGTATTCAAATTGTCCAAAGCTTCAGCGATATTTTTGGCTTCGCTTGTATTTTTGGTTTTGAGCGCCAATTGCCCGTCGGCCTGTAGGGTGCGGATACGCGACTGGACTTCCGGGGTTTGGGCAAGTTTTAACATGTCAGAAACATCTGCACTTAACACCTGTTCGATCCGTTTGGCTTCGTGCTTTTTTGGCATTTCTATCAAAGCGTATTGTGCCGTCACCGCAAACCCGATCATGCCCAGAGCGACGATTGTCGGCTTGCCCCAACGCCCTCGCGAAATATAGATTTTGGAGAAAAATCCACCCTTATAGGGTTCATAGGCAAAGCGTTCTTCGTCCAGGGCCTTGACGCCTTCGCGTAAAATCCGCTCGGGTACATCAATGCCCTGGTTTTTGTAAATGACCTTGAGGCGGTCAACCAATTGCTGCTCGCGCTCATTTGCGCTTAAATCCTGCTCCAACAGGACGGCATCACTGCGTAAGGTATCGACCACATCCATAGCCAACATAACATCATCAAGCTTGCGTTTATTAAATTTTGGCGCAGCTTCATACGGTGCCGGTTCGTCATTTCTGGCCCCAAAATCGGACAGGCTGACTTGCCCCGGTTGGCTGTTGCTGGGCTGAGGGTTTTTAGCCAAGGCTATCGCCTAGTTCAGTTTCAGCACATTGGAAGCGCCCATTTCCGCCAGTTTGGTCATGCGGCGTTTGCCGTCTTCGACCGCAATGCGGATTTCTTTGGAGTTTTGCGTGGCGGCGGTGCGCATTTCCGCGATAATGTCCAGAGACCGCTCCTGATAGGCCACAACTGAGTCCAGTAATTTCTTGACCGCCGCCGCCTTGACGGTAGGGCCGTAACCTGCCCTGAGGGCTGCTTCTTGTACTTTTTCGCCGACCTCGGACAAGGTCTCGAGACTGTCCTCTATACCCTTTTTCATAGCGTTGAGGGTTCGCGTGCTTTCGTTTAAGCCCGCCATCGAAGAAAACGCGGCGGTTAGTGCGGTTAACACGGTTTCATTGGTGCCAAAAAAGCTGATGCTTTGGGCGTAAATGCGCTCTTTAGCATTTGTGGTTTGCAACAGGCGCATCATAACGATTTCCGATGTGTTATAGCCAATAGTCAAATTGTCCGACAGGTCTTTGGCAATCTGGTATTTTTTGTCCATCATCTGCAAGGCCCGCAAAGCTTCGTCGCGGCGCAACTCTAGCTTGGCCCGCTCGGCAGCGTCCTCGCCCGTAAAGGCTTCAATGGCCGCCGCATCTTTGGTGACTTTGTTTTTGGCCCGCTCCAGCTTTGATGTGGCAGTTTTTAATACTTGCAAAGCCAGAACTTCCGAGTTTTTCATGGCACCCCTGAAATCCATATAGGCGTCGAGGATTTTTTGCTCGCGGGTAATCTGGTCCTGGGTTTCCACCGCCACGTCAAGATAGAGTTTCTTAATCTTGCCAAAGCGCGAGGCAATCGTGCCTCTGGTCATTTTCATCCAGCTGTTTTGGATTTTCTCCATAGTGCTGACCTTGCCGTCGGCAAATTGGTCAACCAAAGCCTTGGCATCATTACGGATGGAATTAAAAGCGGTTGTGATGCCTTCATAACGGTCACTGACCCGAAAGCCGCTAACTTGTTCGCGCACAACTTCATTGAAATAGGAGGACTGGTCGAGGGTGCGGGCAATGGCTGCCACTTTTTCTTCGTCCAGATCAGATATCTGGTCTAGCAAGGTTATCACCGGAACCGGGTCAGAATTGCCGCCCAAGAGACCAAGATCGCGCAATTTACCCATAGCCCGGTCAAGATATTGCAGAGTGCTGAGAGATTTTACCATTTTGTCCACCATTTTAAATGTTAATTTATGACAGTTTACTTGGCTTGTTGGCTAATGACAAATGGTTTTCTGTTTTCTATATAGGGGGCTATGAATAAACAATACCAACAAGTCCCCGAAAGTGCGCCGCGTATTGGCAATGGTTTCACCCGCTTTGTCGGGCGGATGCTGCTCAGGATTGTCGGGTATAAAATTGAAGGCAGGTTTGCCGACGAGCCTAAAATGATCATTATCGCCGCGCCCCACACCTCCAATTGGGACTTGATCATTGCTCTGGGCACTATTCTTTCATTGGGCGTGCGGATAAATTTCATGATGAAAAAGGAAGCGTTTTTCTTTCCTTTCAAGGGGTTATTCATAGCATTGGGCGGGGTGCCTATTGACCGCTCCAACCCCAAAGCTACGGTCAAGCAAATCCTTCGTACATTCGAACAAAGAGATAAATTCTGGTATGCTATTTTGCCTGAGGGCACCCGTAAGCCAGTTAAAAGCTGGAAGTCTGGATTTATACGCATAGCCGAAAAGGCGGATGTCCCAATTTTTATTATGGGCGTAAACTCGCGGACAAAAACCTTGCATCTGGACAGGCTTGCCCGTGAGGGGGAAAGCATACAGGCTCTGCGACAATATGTAAAAGATACTTTCACTGGCGTTAATCCGAAAAACGATTGAGAAGAATTTATGGCGTTGATCACTTTATCTTGTTTGGCCGAGACCAATGGCCCTTTGCTCGGCATTGATCCGGGCACGAAGACATTCGGTTTGGCAGTAAGCGACACCACGCGCCTCATCGCCACTCCGGTAGAAACCATAAGGCGCAAGAAATTTACCCCGGACGCCGCCAGGATTTTTGCGCTTTATGATGAGCGTAGGTGCGGGGCTATGATCATTGGTTATCCGGTTAATATGGACGGCTCCGAAGGCCCGCGAGCGCAATCCGTTAAGGATTTTTGCATCAATTTGATGGGCCTGCGCGATATTCCTATCATGCTGTGGGACGAGCGTATGTCCACCGCCGCCGTTACCCGCACATTATTAGAGGCCGACACATCCCGCGCCAAACGCGCCGAGGCCGTCGATAAGCTGGCGGCTACATATATATTACAAGGCGTATTGGACAGGCTTAGGGTTTAGTCCTTTCAAGGTGCGGCGTTACGCACGGCTTGCGTTGTTAGTTTTAGCAGGGCATGCAAATCATCTTGACCACTTTGCTTTGCCACCGCACACAGATCGTTTAGCATATCCGCTATGTATTCCCGCGCCGCATTGGCGGGAACGGTTGCAATGTCTTGTAAAGTTTGTGCTGCTTTCGTGAAATTACCCGTTTTCGTGTCCATAAGTGCCTCCCAGTTTATATAGAGTATTTAATATAGTTAATCGTTTTGGTTGTAAAGAGTTTTTTGCTGTATATACGCATCATGCAAATTCAGGGCAGCCTTAGTGTGTTTTTTTATGCTGTCGGTTGACAATTGGTGACACTTCGCGCAGTTATCGCCAAATTTCTCCCCTGGGTGTGGTGTCTTTATGAATTTAGTGATTGTTGAATCGCCGGCGAAAGCCAAGACGATAGAAAAATATCTCGGCAAGGATTATAAAGTCTTGGCCAGCTTCGGGCATATCCGCGACCTACCGTCCAAAACCGGGTCCGTGCGTCCCGACGAGGATTTCGCCATGGATTGGGCCGTGGACACGCGGGCCAAAAAACGCATTACAGATATCGTCAACGCCCTGAAAACCTCTGACAAACTCATTCTCGCAACCGACCCGGACAGGGAAGGTGAAGCGATTTCATGGCATTTGCTGGAAGTTCTTGAGAAGAAAAAAGCCCTGAAGGGTAAAGCTGTCGAACGGGTCGTGTTTAACGCTATCACCAAAAAATCCGTCACCGATGCTATCAAAGCGCCGCGTGAGCTCGACATGCAATTGGTCAATGCTTATCTGGCCCGCCGGGCTTTGGACTATCTGGTTGGGTTTACACTCTCTCCAGTATTATGGCGCAAACTGCCAGGGTCTCGTTCCGCCGGGCGGGTGCAGTCGGTTTCCTTGCGTTTAATCACTGAGCGCGAAACCGAGATTGAGCAGTTCCAAAACCAGGAATACTGGACGGTGGAGGCAGACATTGCCAGCACCAAGGGCAATAATTTCCCGGCCAAGCTGGTGTCTTTGAGCGGCGATAAACTGACAAAGTTTTCACTGGGCGACGAAAAAGCGGGACATGCGGCCCGCGATGCCGTCAAGGCCGCATCCCTGTCGATCACCTCCGTGATTGCCAAACCGGTCAAGCGCAATCCGTTGCCGCCCTATACCACGTCGACCTTGCAACAAGACGCTTCCGGGCGGCTTGGGTTTTCCGCAACCCGCACCATGCAGACTGCGCAGAAGCTGTATGAAGGTATTGATATTGGCGGCGAAACCGTTGGTCTGATCACCTATATGCGGACAGACGGTGTCTCCATGGTCGGCGAGGCTATCTCTGAGGCCCGCTCTACCATCAAAAACAAATTCGGCGATAAGTATGTGCCTGAAAAAGTCCGTATTTACAAATCCAAAGCCAAGAATGCTCAGGAGGCCCATGAAGCTATCCGTCCGACCAGTTTCACCCGCACGCCGGCTGATTTAAACCTGTCCGGCGACCAGGCTAAACTTTACGAATTGATCTGGAACCGGGCTATGGCCAGCCAAATGGCTACGGCGCAGTTAGAGCGCACCACGATTGAAATCGCCGACACCGCCAAAACCGTTGGCCTGCGGGCCAGTGGTACGGTGGTGCGTTTTGACGGTTATCTTGTCTTATACAGAGAGCGCGCCAAAAAGGACGAGGAAAGCACGACTTTGCCGCCTGTGGCCGCCAATGACATGGTTGTCACCGAAAAAATCGAAGCCGAACAGCATTTCACCCAACCACCGCCGCGTTACTCCGAGGCCAGTTTGGTCAAGAAAATGGAAGAACTAGGCATTGGCCGACCGTCTACCTATGCGTCTATCTTGAAAGTGTTGCAAGACCGTGACTATGTGACATTAGACAAGCGCCGCTTTATCCCGGCGGACAAAGGCCGTTTGGTGATCGCGTTTTTGGAAGAGTTTTTCACCAAATATGTGCAGTATGATTATACCGCCGAGTTGGAAGAACGGCTTGATAAAGTTTCGGACGGCAAATTGGAATGGAAGAAACTTCTGGCCAATTTCTGGGACGGATTTTCCGCCCAAGTTGACGGCACCAAAGACTTGCGGGTCTCGCAGGTTCTGGACGCGCTCAATGTAGCCCTCGGCCCAATGGTGTTCCCCGAAAAAGAAGACGGATCTGATCCGCGCAAATGCCCAACCTGTGATGATGGTCAATTGAGCCTAAAAGTTAGCCGCTTTGGGTCTTTCGTTGGCTGCACCAATTACCCGGACTGTAAACACACACGCCCGTTCGGAAAAAACGGCGGCGACGCCGCGCCGAGCGAAGATAAAGTTCTGGGTGTTGACCCGGACAGTGGGCTGGATGTCTGGCTCAAGACCGGACGTTACGGCCCTTATGTGCAACTAGGCGAAGACAAAAAACCCAAACGCACAGGTCTGCCCAAGGAATGGCCCTATGACGATATTGATCTGTTCAAGGGCTTAAAGCTTCTGTCCCTACCGCGCCATATTGGTGACCACCCGGAAGACGGCAAAAAAATCGTCGGGGCCATTGGCCGTTACGGGCCGTATATTTTGCACGCAGGTGTTTATGCCAATCTCAAAACCGCCGACGAAATGTTCGAGGTTGGTATCAACCGCGCTGTAACATTGATTGCAGAAAAAATAGCCAAACGCGGCGGCGGCGCAGGGGCGCTCAAAGAATTGGGTGACCATCCCGAAACCAAAAAGCCGATTAAGGTGATGGCGGGACGTTACGGGCCATATGTGAAATATGCAAAGATCAACGCCACAATTCCCAAAGACGTTGACCCCCAGGATGTAACCCTGGAAATGGCGCTGGAATACATCGCCGCAAAAGAGGCCAAGGGGGCAAAGAAAAAGAAACCTGCGAAAAAGAAGAAAGCTGCGCCCAAGAAAAAAAAGGCAGCGGCTAAAAAGAAACCGGCAGCTAAAAAGAAAAAACCGGCTGCAAAGACAAAAACGGCTCCGAAAAAATGAGCCACAGAAACAACTAAGAAAGTAAAACATGAAAATTAACCGCGACAGCCTATTAGAGGCTTTAAAGGGCGGTACCGGACAAAGAGCTTCGGGAATGACCAAGCGGACATTAGCCCGCGCATTAGGCATCACTGGAGATGCGCGGCGTGAATTGCGCCAGATATTAAGTGAACTTACGGCGGACGGTACAATTGTCTGCGATGCAAAAAAAGTATATACATTGGCAGGAACCCTGCCCAATGTAATGGTGCTTGATATCGAGCGCATTGACGAACATGGTGACGTAATTGCTGTCCCTGTGAAATGGGATAAGGACACGCCACCGCCCACAATCATCATCAAACAAAAGACCGGGCGTAAAAACCGGGGCCATAGACATAGCAACCAAATCAGTGTTGGCGACCGCGCCTTATGTCGTCTCAAAACCACTGAGCAAGGCATCACTGCGACCGTCATTAAAAAGCTTGGCGACGGGCCAAACCATGAAGTTGGCTTTGTGGTCAAAGGCGGGCGCGGCTTGCGCATCCGCCCGGCCAAGAAAGGCAGTCGATACGACTATATCCCCGAACGCGGCGCTAAAATAAACGACCTGGATATTGTCCTGTTTGAACTCTCAAATGCCAGACATAAGGGCGAGCGCAGTGCTCGCATCATCAAAACTTTGGGCAATGCTAAACACGGCAAAGCGGCTTCGCTAATCTCCCTGTTGGAACACAATATCCCGGTCGGGTTTAGTGACAAAGAACTGACGGATGCGAAGGCTTTGAAACTACCGAAGATAGACAAACACCGCCAGGATTTGCGCGATTTGCCTCTGATTACCATAGACCCGGACGACGCCAAAGATTTCGACGATGCTATATTTGCGAAACCCGATGACAGCCCCAAAAACAAAGGCGGGCATATTGTCTGGGTTGCCATTGCCGATGTTAGTGCCTTTGTGAAGCCGGGCAGTGCGCTGGATAAAGGTGCGTTCAAGCGCGGCAATTCCGTGTATCTGCCTGACCGGGTAGAGCCAATGTTGCCAGAAGAAATCTCGGCGGATTTATGCTCCCTGCGCCCCCATGAAGACCGGGCCTGCCTAGTTGCCCAAATGCGGTTCGATGAGGACGGCGACAAGATTAGCCATACATTCTCCCGCGCCCTGATGCGCTCCCATGCGCGGCTGACTTACGGCCAGGCACAGGAAGCATTTGACGGCAATCCCGGCGAGGTGGCCAAGCCTGTTGCGGACATATTGGCAGATATTTTCAAAGCCTATGAAACTCTGCGCGCCGCACGTGCACGCCGCGCACCGCTGGAAATCAATATGCCGGAGCGTAAGGTTAAGTTCGACCCGAAAGGCCGGGTCATCGGCATCGAAGTCAAGGAACGCTTCGACGCCCATAAACTGGTCGAAGAATTTATGATCCAGGCCAATGTGGCGGCGGCGCAGGCTTTGGAGCGGGCAGGGGAGCCGTTGATTTACCGCGTGCATGAGCCGCCAGAAATGGAAAGGGTGCAAGGTCTGTCCGACTTCCTGCCCGCCATTGATCTGAAATGGGCTATGGGACAACGTGCGACGCCAAAGCGGTTTAACCGTTTGATTGAACAGGCACGGGAGAAAGACCTGGAAGAAACCGTCTCCATGTCAGTTCTGCGCACCCAGATGAAAGCCTTTTATACCCCCAAGAACAAAGGCCATTTCGGACTTAACCTGACCCACTACGCCCACTTCACCTCGCCCATCCGCCGCTACGCCGATTTGGTGGTGCACCGGGCTTTAGTCAAAGCATTTGATTTGGGGGACGGAGGCACCAGCGCCGAAGAACTAACCCGGCTCAAGGAAATATCCGAGCATATTTCAAGCACCGAGCGCAGTGCTATGGCGGCCGAACGCGATGCCAAAGACCGCTATATCGCCGCCTATTTATCTGACCAAATCGGCGCGACTTTCAAGGGCCGCATTACGGGCGTTACCCGCGCCGGGCTGTTTATCGGGCTGGACGAAACCGGTGCAGACGGTTTTGCACCCGCTAGAAACCTCGGTGATGAGCGTTTCGAATTTGATGAAAAGTCCAAATCCTTAATCGGCGTGGAAACCGGCGGCACCTATCATTTCGGCCACCGGGTCGAGGTTAAGCTTACGGAAGCCATGCCCCTACAAGGTGGGCTGATCTTTGAAGTGCTGACAAAACCGGAAAAAGGCACACTCCCAAAGCACTTGGCACGCCGCCGGACAAATCGGGGAAGCTCTAAAGGCCGTAAACACAAAAGCAGAAGGCGGCACTGATTTAGTCCGGATTGTAGCAACCATACCGTTGTCGCCGTGCGGCGAACTGCCGCGTCCAAATAAAATTGACTATATGAATAAAATGTGTAATATACTTGTAGTGCAACTTTTTTGTGGGTCTAGTTTATGAATAGAAGGAGTGCAGAAATGGTCGATGCCTATGTGGGTGGTCGTTTGCGTTTGATTAGAAATGCCAAATGCAAATCCCGGGCAGAGCTGGCCCGCAAACTTAATGTATCTTTGCGAAAATTTACGGCTATGGAAAACGGTGCGGATCGCTTGTCCCCTGAAAATATGTGGACGTTAACCCAATTATTCGACATCAAAGCCTCATACTTCTTTGAGGGAATGGACGGAACGTCTACACATTAAGTCGATAATTTGTGCCAAAACAGTCATATTAGTCCTTTAAATTGCACAAAAAACATGTTATAATTATACTTAGCGAGTGAGTCTTCTCCATAGGGTTGGGTTGGACGAAATACAGGACATTGCTGAAAAATCTAAACTTTGTTGGGAATAATATAAGTTAAGGGGTTGGGCACAAAATGACCGCGAATGATAATGACAAGGCAGGCGTACTGTCAGAAATAGATCAGTTTTACACTAGGTATGATGATCTATTTTCTGGTGTTGAGACGATGGATACATATAACTCAATATCGGAAAAAGGCTTGAGCTTACTTGACGATATTGAATTTTATTTGGCACACCCCGAATATCATAATAAATTCGAGGACATGACCCTTCAATTACTGAAGGATTTCTCTCTGTCTATTCTATAAAATACGAATCGCGTTGATTTACTCCGCTGTATTTTTTTTCACATTATCTGTGACATTACGTTTGATCAGTAGGTGGCGCGGATCTATGAACGCATGGGTTGGTTTTTGTTTGAGGATGAATGACAGCTTGGTCTCGGCCTCCGTGATGCGTACCACCCGTTCCAGGTCTGTCATATCTGCTATCCCCAATATATTTTGGTATAGCCTTGTATGCTAGCTAACCAACTCCGTCCTGATCTCGGTCTCTGCTTCCAGCATTTTGTGGACAGGGCATTTGTCAGCTATGGCCATCATGCGTTTTAACTGTGCTGCGTCCAAATTGCCTTCAATGGTAATTTTCCGGGTAAACACACTCTTCATGTCAGTGCCGAAACCAGACTTTTTATAGGCAACATCAACGCCGATATGGGTAACAGGCCAACCCTTACGGCCGGCATACATGCGCAGTGTAATCGTGGTGCATGATCCCAGCCCGGCCAATACATATTCAAACGGGGACGGGCCGAGATCGGCGCCGCCTAATTCTTCTGGTTCGTCTGCATACAAGCGGTGGCTCCGTGCCAATATGTCTTGTGTGTATATTCCGCCTGCACGTTCTTTTACTATGACTTTGCTTCCCATTATCGTTCCTTTATCAATTGTGCTAATGCTTTAAGTTCTTTCAATAATACCGCGTTTTTTTGGGCTACTTCATCGTCCGCGCCCCAACGTTCATTTTGGTACATCTCGTCGAGGTGTGACAAGGTAAAAGCCGCATCCACCGTGATATGCTTTTCCATTACCGCCAGCGCCAATATAGCTGATCCCGTGCAGGCCGTGAAATGCAGGAGCAAGGTCAAGTTTGTATCATCAAGATTGTCGGCAAATTTTTGCGCGTTTTGCAATGATTGTTGCGGTTGCGCTACCGCCTTGATGCCGGGTGTGGAAGTTAAGGTAATGCCGTGTTCTTGCCCGGCCCAGTCCAGTATAGGCTGCCAGCTTTGTTCCTGGCGTGCGACTAAATCTTGTGGGGTGTGTGTGCGGTAACACAGTAAATCCGTGCAAGTATAGGCGCAAAATTCCTTGATCAATTCCCCGCGCCTGGGCGGGGTTTGCTCGCACGCAACATTCATCAAGCGCGTACACGGCATGGTGTTTGGCAAAATGTCCTCCCCTTGAGCCTGCCATTCCGAAGCAACCAAGTTCGCGTGATGTTTATCGGAAAACCACAAAGGCATTTTCCCCGGTGTTTTTAGCATGCGCCCATCCAAAACCACGGCAAATCCGTCGCTTTTGTCTTGTACCGAAACCTGTTTATAAAACCGTTTCGCCATAATGCTATGCTTCCATTTCCTCAATTAGTATATTTTCGTCAAACCCAAATAGGTCAAACGCCGTGCGCATATGGGGCGGCAGAGCGGCATGTAACTCTATGGTGTGACCGTCCGGATGTGGCACAGTGAGAGATTTAGCGTGCAGATGTAATTGCTCCGAAAGCCCGCCTGGCTCCTCCCGATCGGTGGTGTATTTTGGGTCGAACGCCAAAGGTGTTTCCAGCAAATGCATGTGGAGACGCAGCTGATGTTTGCGGCCTGATAATGGCTGCATAACCACCCATGCGGCCCGGTTCCCGGCGGTGGAGGCTACTTGGTACAAAGTACGCGCATGTTTTGCGCCGGGCGTGCCGTGGCGCACTGCCGTCATGATTTCGCGCCCATCAAGCCCCTCACCTTTGATCATATAACCCTTAACTTCACCAGAAGACGGGCGCGGCACACCATTGGTGATACCCCAATATATTTTCGTGGTGCGGCGGTTCTGAAACGCTTTGCCGAGCCAGGCCGCAGACTTGGCGTTTTTGGCGACCACCAATACGCCGCTGGTGTCTTTGTCCAGCCGGTGAACGAGACGCGGCGGCGTTCCCTTATAAGAAAGCGCGGATAAAAGCCCGTCAATATGGCGCGTGGTATTTGTACCGCCCTGCACCGCCAGCCCGGCAGGTTTGTTTAAGGCGATCAAATCATTGTCTTCATAAATCACCATAGCTTTCATGAAGTTGACATCCGCGTCTGATAACCGTCTTGGCGGTTTTTTGTCTCCAGGATCCGGCAAAGGCGGTACACGCACACTTTGCCCTGCCTCAAGCCTGATCTTGCCTTTGGCCCGCTTTCCGTCCACGCGCAATTGCCCGGTTCGTAGATATTTCTCGACCCGGCCGTGGGGGATGTGGGGAAATTTTCGCTTGAACCATCTGTCTAGCCGCGAACCATCATCGCCCTCCGCAACAGTAATTTTTTGAACACCACTCACATTATACCTCTCATAGCACAAATACCTTACGGGCAATGATTAGCCCAATAAACAAAGCCAAAATCGACAGGACAACCGAAGCGGAAATATACCCGGCGGCGAGACCATATGCCTTGGTCTCGATCATGCGCATAGCGTCCAGCGAAAACGCCGAAAATGTCGTAAACCCGCCCAAAACACCAACGCCCAAAAACAAACGCAAATTTGCCGCACCGTCGACCAATGCAGACCCTTTAAAGGCTAACCAACCCACCAAAAGCCCCATGAGCAAACCACCCAATACATTAACCACCAAAGTCCCCCAAGGATAACCTGGCCCCATCAGCTTTAACAAGGCATGGCCAAGCACATAACGCCCACTTGCACCAATGGCCCCACCAAGGGCGACATACAACAGTCCACTCATGAGGGGGTGATACGCTCCATAAACACGATTGGCAACCATACCGTTACCTAAAAAATGGCATGTTATGATAGAATAATGGCGAGATATTCTCTAGCTTTGCATTGACTATAGTATATTTTAGGCAACTCATAGATTCAACAGGAGCCCATATGTCCCGTAATGCTGAATTACTTGCCGCCGTAGAAACCTATTTTGAAGCAATTTATTTTTGTGATGTTGAAAAGCTCGACACAGTTTTTCATGATACATCCAGCTTGTTTGACGCGGACGAGGGTAAAATATTTACCGACCCTATCGCGTCTTTTCGTCAAGACGTCGCCACACGTCCTTCCCCTGCCAGCGCCGGGCAAACACGCCAAGAAGAAATTATCATGATTGACTGGCTATCTGAAGACGCAGCAACCGTAAAAATTCGCCTCTTGGCCCACAAAAATGTATTTGTTGATCATTTATGCTTTGTTCGCGGTGAAAACGGTTGGGAAATCGTCTCGAAAGTTTGGCACCTCGAAAGTGTCAGGCCTTAGGAAAAATCCTTAGCCAGCTCAGCGATTGTTTCCTTAGCCAGAACGCTCATATGGGCGTAATCTTTGTGGTCTCTGGGCCCAGGGTGATTTGGTTGGCAGTATCTTAGGGCCTGTGGACAATTCGGACAGGGCACTGGTTTCACAGATTCTGGTTCTGTATTGAATCTAGAAACCTCAAGACAAGGCAATAATTTTTAGAATGATTCTAAATTAAGGATGGTTATCACAAACGAATAGTCACATCCACAGATTTGATCCGCCGCCCCTTTGGCAATTTGGGCAAGCCGCTAATTTCAATGGCGTTACCGGGAATATCTTCCAGCCGCTCCTCATCTTCGAAGTAAAAATGATGGTGATCGGAAATATTGGTATCAAAAAATGCCCGCCCGGTATCAACAGTAACCCGGCGTAATAAGCCGGCAGCGGCAAATTGGTTGAGGGTATTATAAACACTGGCTACAGATGTTTTAATGTCCCGCAACCGGGCCAGTGCAATAACATCATCAACGCTGACATGCTTGTCCTGCCCATCAAACAACAGCCCGGCAATCGCCTTGCGAATTTTGGTCGGGCGGATTTCGTGCCGCGCCAGCAATTGACCGATATGTGTAGAATCGTTGCTCATGGGCAGAATATAAGAACACTTCTAAAAAGCGCAAGCATTTTCCTGACACGCATTCCTGGCAGGCAAACAGGTGTGTGCTGCGAAAAGGCGGCATTTTGACACGCAATTCAAGGTTTTTTCAGGCATCCGACATGGGGGGATTTGAAAAATGGTGGAGCCAGACGGAATCGAACCGACGACCTCTTGCATGCCATGCAAGCGCTCTACCAACTGAGCTATGGCCCCTTATGGGTATTGGTTGGTTTAGATTATAATTGAGCAGCCCGAAAAGCAAACCCTAATCTTCCTCTTCCGTGTCTTCATCGCCGTCGCTGTCACCTGTTGGTGGCAATACATCTTGCTCTTCATCATCGTCAGCAAGGGCGGCGTCCTCCTCCTCGTCGTCTGTCGAGAATCCGTCCATATCAGGTGTAGCATCACTATCTTCATCATCATCGTCGCCACCACTGCCGCCAAAGCTTGCGTCTCCGTCAAGCTCCAGCTCTTTTGCTGCGGCTTCGTCTTGATCTATATCTTCCTCGTCAACATCTTCTTCGTCAACGTCGCCGTCAGTATCGGCCTTTTTTGCTGCGGGAGCTGCTTTGGTTGGCTTCGGTATGCTCGCCGCCACCGCTGCGACACTCGCAGGATCAAAGCTGGCCGAGCAATAGGGGCACACGGCCGGGCTCTTGCTCAAATCATAAAACTTCTTTTCGCATTCTGGACATAATTGCTTTTCGCCCAAATCAGGTTTTGCCACGTTTTGTTTCCCTAATTAATTTCTATCAAGTCTTGCGTTTAGGCTCTGCGCGTTTACATAGACGGCTTCACCATATATGCGCTTGATTAGCGTCCAAATTTTGCAAGTCAACTGGTATATCTCATGAATTCAGTTATGAAGTCTAAAACACCGCCAAAAAGCCTTAAAGGACGCGTGCAAACACCAGGGGATAAGTCCATATCCCACCGGGCTTTGATTTTCGGTGCTTTGGCGGAGGGTGTTACACATATAACGGGCCTGCTGGAAGGCGACGATATTTTACATACCGCAGACGCCGTTCGGGCTTTTGGCGCCAAGGTAAAGCATGTATCTTTGGGTCATTGGCAGGTTGAAGGGGTAGGAAGTGCTGGTTGGCGCTCACCCAAAACGCCAGTGGATTTTGGTAATGCCGGCACGGGCGCACGATTGGTTATGGGTGCGGCGGCCGGATTTGACATTCAAGTTTCATATTTGGGTGATGCCAGCCTGTCGTCTCGACCTATGGGACGGGTGCTAGAACCTCTTGAACAGATGGGTGCAAAGTTTGACAGTGCAGACAACAAACTTCCCATTGCCCAGATCCAGGGCGGGCGGTTAAACCCAATTCAATACACCCCGCCCCATGCCTCGGCTCAAGTAAAATCAGCCATATTGTTAGCGGGGCTAAACACAATAGGCACGACGGAGCTAACCGAAACCCGCCTCACCCGTGACCATACGGAAAATATGCTTGGCTCATTTGGGGTTAAGGTTTTACGAAAGCCCAAAGACAAGGGCCAAACCGTAACCCTGGAAGGCCCCGCCCATCTACAAGCAACGAATATTAAAGTACCGGGCGATCCGTCTTCTGCGGCATTTTTGATCGCAGCGGCACTGGTTGTGCCGGGTTCAGATATCATTGTTGAAAATGTCATGATGAACCCCACGCGCACCGGGCTGTTTGAAACCTTGACAGAAATGGGCGCGTTTATCCGGGCGGATAATTTCCGCCGTTCGGGCGGGGAAACCATTGCTGATTTGCACATACGCCACAGCAAATTGCGCGGGGTTACAATACCGTCAGACCGGGTGCCTTCTATGGTGGACGAATATCCCGTATTGGCCGTTATAGCCGCCACGGCTAGAGGGCAAACGATTATGCACGGCCTGGCCGAGTTACGCGTAAAAGAAAGCGACCGCCTGGCAGGAACCCATGCCATGCTTATGGCCAACGGTGTAGACACCAACATTGACGGCGACACATTGATCGTCACAGGCGGCAAGATTACAGGCGGGGCTAAAGTCAAAACCCACCATGACCACCGCCTTGCCATGAGTGCGCTCATATTGGGCTTGGCGGCGGACAAGCCGGTGTCCATTGATGATAGCTCGATGATTGCCACCAGTTTTCCTGCGTTTTTTGATTTGATGGCAACCATTGGTGCACCTATGGATGTATCATGAAGCCTGTTATTGCCATTGACGGTACATTTGCTTCAGGCAAAGGGACTTTAGCCAAAAAACTGGCCGCGCATTTCGGCTATGCTTATCTGGATACGGGCAAATTATACCGGGCCGTTGCAGCGCGGGCGTTAGAGGTTGGGGCTGATTTAAGCGACGGGTCAGCATTGGCAAAACTGGCAACGCTTATCACGCCGGACGAGCTTGAAAGCCCGGCACTAAAGAGCGGTGCCGTTGGAGCCGCAGCCTCCAAAGTCGCCGTACACACCGAAGTGCGGGTTGCCTTGAAAAATTATCAGGTTCAGTTCGCCTTTGCTCCGCCAAAAGGCTTTGCAGGCGCCGTGCTTGATGGTCGCGATATTGGCACCGTCATCTGTCCGGATGCAGATGTGAAAATATATGTAGACGCCAAATCCGAAGTGCGGGCCGACCGGCGCTATAATGAGCTTTTGTCCTACGGTGAAGATATTAGTCTGGCGCAAGTTGTGGCTGATTTAACCGAACGTGACCACCGCGATACAAACCGGGCCGAAGCACCCCTAAAACCAGCCCAAAATGCGCACTTGCTTGATACGACAAACTTGTCTATAGACGCGGCGTTTGAGCAAGCTAGGCATTTGATAGAGATCATATTGCTGCCGAAATAGACTTTTTGAACAATTTTACGCCCGGATTGGCCGGGCCAGACCGTTGGTACAAGCAAAACTATAACCGATTGGCACGACTAAAATAGAGACGAATTATGAGCGCAGCTCAAATAGAATCCCTCAACCCAACAACAGACGATTTTGCCGCCATGCTGGAGGCCTCCCTGGAGACCAACAACATGAAAGAGGGCGGTGTCGTTACGGGTACGATCACTGGCATTGAAAAAGATATTGTTATTGTCGACATAGGCCTAAAAACTGAAGGCCGCATACCTTTGCGCGAGTTTTACGAGCCAGGTAATGCTGACCCCGTTAAGGTTGGCGACGAAGTAGAAATTTTCCTTGAGCGCATCGAAAACGCGCTCGGAGACGCCGTATTGTCACGGGACAAAGCTCGCCGCGAAGAAAGCTGGCTGAAACTGGTCAAAGACTATGAAGCCAAAAAGCCCGTACAAGGTGCCATTGTTGGCCGTGTTAAAGGTGGCTTTACCGTTGACCTTGGCGGTGTGAACGCATTTTTGCCGGGATCACAAGTTGATATCCGCCCCGTGCGCGATATCGGACCTTTGATGGATCAGGTACAGCCATTTATGCTGCTTAAAATGGACAGGCCACGTAACAATATCGTTGTATCGCGCCGCGCCATCTTGGAAGAAAGCCGTGCGGAACAGCGCGCTGAATTGATCGAAAACCTCAAAGAAGGCGAAGAGCGCGAAGGTATTGTCAAAAATATCACCGATTACGGTGCATTCGTTGACCTTGGCGGTATTGACGGCCTGTTGCATGTGACGGACATGTCCTGGAGCCGTATCAGCCATCCAAGCCAGATTTTGGCTGTTGGCGATACCATCAAGGTTAAATTGATCCGCATTAACCCCGAAACCCAGCGCATCAGTCTTGGCATCAAGCAATTGTCTGAAGATCCGTGGATGTCAGCCGTGGCCCGTTATCCAGCAGGTACCAAACTTACCGGCACGGTTTCCAACATTGCTGATTACGGCGCATTTATCGAATTGGAAGACGGCGTTGAAGGTCTTGTCCATGTTTCTGAAATGAGCTGGACAACGAAAAATATCCATCCAGGTAAAATCGTTTCCACCTCCCAGCAAGTAGATGTTGTTGTTTTGGAAGTTGACCAGGAAAAACGCCGGATTTCTTTGGGCATGAAGCAATTGCAAGACAATCCTTGGGACAGTTTCGCTGAACGCTTCCCTGTTGGCACCATTATTAACGGTGAAGTACGCTCAATTACCGAGTTTGGCCTGTTCATTGGTTTGGACGGCGAAATTGACGGCATGGCCCATTTGTCTGATTTGTCTTGGGACAAGTCCGGCGAAGAAGCACTTGGCGATTATTCCAAAGGCGACATGGTTGAGGCGAAAATTCTCGAAGTTGACATTGAGAAAGAACGCATCAGTCTTGGTGTCAAGCAATTGACTAAGGACACTGGTGTTGGCCCAGCCGCAGCGCGGGGTAAAACCGTTACCTGTACCGTTACCGAAGTTAACCGGGGCGGGATTGAAGTTAAATTTGGTGAAGAGGGCGCCGAAACAAAAGCCTTTATCCGCAAAAACGATTTGTCCCGTGAGCGCTCCGAACAACGCCCGGAACGCTTTGCTGTTGGCGATAAAGTTGACGCACGGGTGCTCAAAACCGACCGTAAAACCGGTCAGGTTAGCCTGTCGATCAAAGCTTTGGAAATCGCAGACGAGAAAGAAGCTGTGGCACAATACGGCTCCACCGATTCCGGTGCGTCCCTCGGCGATATTTTGGGTGCGGCCCTCAAGACCGACGAAGAGTAAGTTCTTTATTTACATTTATTTTGAGAACCCGCACTTCGGTGCGGGTTTTTTTATATGTAAAGCTAGATTTATCTGATACGAAGCTTTAAACATGTTTCGTTACAAACTAACAGGTTGAGAATGGCAAAATTTATTACAGATATCCCGTTCTTTTGGGGATTGGTTGTTGTCAGCATATTGGCGGCAATTTTTGCGCTACGCACATGGCTACAAACCCGCAGAGTTGCGCAAGATGCCCAAGCAGATTGGGATTACCGCGTGTCAGAAAACATGCAGGATTTACGCCTGACCCAAGATGCTTATGTGCGGGCTTACACAAAAGTCCACGCGCCCCGCGCCGCTAAATATATTACAATGACTTTGACAGCCGTTTTGGTTTTGACCGTTCCCGCCTTTACTTTGCTGCAACTTGCCATGCACGGTATTTGGCAGATTAGTGGACAATCGCGAACATTTGAGCCGCCATTTCTCGTTTATCAATTTGCCATATTTTTTGGAATTATAGGCCTGTGGATCGCGCTGATCGGCTGGTTTACCAAACGTTATTACAGGGACGCTCCCGGCCTGATGCGTGACGAACTTATCTATGAACGGGCGGGGTTTATGCCGGACGCCAAGTTAACCGTTGGCCCCAATCCGACCCATATTGATTGTCTGGTTTTCAGTGAAAACACTGTTGATGGTCGGAAAATCAGCCAGATAATTTTTGCAAATGCACTGGGCCTTACCCAAAAAACCGATGATAACTGGCAAGATAGTGGCCAGATTTGCGATGTGTATTCTGATGGTTCGGGGATGAATGTTCATATCCACGCCAGCACAAGTGAGGAAGGGTTTAACAAGGACACCCATCCGTTTTTCTTTACCCGCGATTACGATAAAGAAATTAGATACACCATTATTGTATTGTCCCCAGATGCCTATGGAGTATTTGATGAAATTCGAGGGACAGGCATCCAAATGGACAAAATTACCGGATCAAAAACCAGCCGCATGTGTAGTTTCTCTTGCGGTAAAATGGATATTTTTATATATGACGAACGAGGTTAATCGACAGGTTTTGTTTTGTCTTTGTAAGTGCAAATATCTTCTATCACACAATTTTGGCACATAGGCTTGCGAGCTTTACAAGTATAGCGCCCGTGTAAGATCAGCCAGTGATGGGCATGGACGGCGTATTGTTCCGGGATCACCTTTAGCAAATTAAGCTCCACCTGAAGCGGGTTTTTGCCCGGTGCCATACCGGTGCGGTTGCCGACCCGAAATATGTGGGTGTCCACCGCCATGGTTGGCTGGCCGTAAGCAACATTGAGCACCACATTAGCGGTTTTACGACCAACGCCGGGCAGGCTTTCCAGATCGGTGCGGTTATCCGGGACTCGGCTGCCGTATACATCCACAAGCCTTTGCGACAAACCAATGACGTTTTTGGCTTTGGTTTTATAAAGCCCGATGGTTTTTATATAATCCCGTAGCCGTTCTTCGCCAATCTCCAACATTTTCTCAGGCGTGTCGGCGGCAGCAAACAAAGCTTTGGTGGCTTTATTGACGCCAACATCCGTGGCCTGTGCTGACAGGGCAACGGCGACCACCAATGTATAGGGATTGTGATAATTAAGTTCGGTCTCCGGCTCCGGGTCCATTTTTTGCCAGCGTTCGAACATCTCGGCGATTTTGACGCGGGTAAGTTTTGGTCTTGGTAATTTTAGTTTTGCCATTATGAACGGTCGATGGTATTTAGCATTTGTGAGGCCAGTTTTGTTGCTCTGCCCAATGTCCGCTCGTCTGCGAACTGACCATCCTCGTCAAAGGCTTGCCCGTAGCTACCAACACCCAATTGGGTCGGCACAATATGTGCACCGAGCCGCGCCAAAATAAAATGTAATTGCCGCAGAGCCATAATCCCGGACAACGGCCCTGGCGAGGCTGAACCAATGCCGTAGACAGGCCTAGCAAATTGCTCAAGCCCAACCCGACTTGTCCAGTCTATGGTGTTTTTCAGGAGCGGCGGCATACAGCCATTATATTCTGGTGTAGCAATGAACACACCGTCGCAAGCTAACAGAGTTTTGATCAACCGGTGTGTAGCGTCCGGCACGCCGTGTTCGTCTTCATAGTCGCCGTTATAGAGCGGCATATCATAATCATTTAAATCAATAATCTGCGCTTTGACCCCTGCGTTCGTAAATACATTGGCCATAGCAGCGACCAATTTACAGTTCATGGAGGCAGAGCGCGTGCTCCCAGATAAAAGTCCGATAATGAGTTGGGGCATAGTTTTTCCTATAATGTTTTGTTGATAATGCCTAAACACATATTTGGGTTTGTCTATATTTATAAAACTCGGGTTATACCGACTGTGCTTGTAACCCCGAAATGGCGGTGGTGTGATGTGTGTTGAATGTCGTAGATTTTTATTCCAATTTATAACATATAGCGTTTAGTGGTTCGCACATACCCTCCTTCCCCCATTTATGGGGGAAGGAGGGTATGTGTTCCCAAACAAATGCGAATGGTCACCACGGCCTAGCCAACATTTAGCTGCCAGGGAATCTGTCAAAAACGGGGACACCGTCTTTGATTTGGTAGTACGCACCCTTGTTTTTGCAAAAGATATGGCGGGTTATAACACGGTTACGGCTATCGTCCAAAGACCCGGCGGATACATCTATCTGGTCTTTTAACGACCGGTAGCCAAAGCCGTGCCAGAACAGGGTGCTGCCGCAGGTCTTGCAAAACCCGCGCTTCGCCTTGTTGGAAGACTGAAACCACTGCACATTGTCTTCGCCTTTGGTGATGCTAAACTCGGATATTGGCCCAATTAGGGATGCCCAGTGATGGCCACTCCAACGGCGACATTGTTCGCAGTGACAGGCCGTGATACCGTGAATGGTTTTGTCTGTACCGCCAAGCGTATATTTCACAGCCCCACACAAACAACCACCTGTGTAGATTTGCGCGCTCATAACCCAAGCACATCTTGCATATCATAAAGGCCTTTGTCTTGCCCCACGGCCCATAGGGCGGCGGTCAAAGCACCCTTGGCGAATACGGCCCGGTCAAGGGCCGTGTGGGTTAGGGTGATGGTTTCCATATCGGAGCCGAGAAATACACTATGTTCGCCAATAACGCCGCCGTGGCGCAAGGATGCAAATTCGGACGGGTCGATATTTTGCCCGCCCGTAGCCAAAGCCCGCCCCAACATGAGCGCCGTACCGGACGGGGCGTCTTTTTTCTGGTTGTGATGGATATCGAGAATATCCGCGTCCCAGTCATTGGGCAGGGCCGCCGCCGCCTTGGTGACCAGGTTTTCCAGCACACAAATGCCGATTGAGAAATTCCCTGATTTGACCAGAGTGATAGCCTTGGCGGCTTGCACCAACGCTTTTTCTTCTGTGGCAGAGTATCCTGTTGTGCCCGTGACTAGAACTTTGCACGGTGTTCCAAACATCATCAAAGCGGCATCTATAGCCACTTTGGGGCTGGAAAAATCGATCAACACATCACAAATTTCAAGTGCAGCGCGTATATCGGATGTGAATTTAACGCCGCCTGCATCTGTGCCAAGCATTTCCGTACCGGGCGCGACCAAAGCCGCTACCAATTTCGTATCTTCATGCTTGGCTATTTCGGCGCGCAAGGCGCATCCCATGCGCCCAGCTGCTCCAAGAATGCCAATATTGACGGAAGCCACAGGAATAACCTTAGTTAAATGTGGTAGTGCCGCCCGCAGCTTGGGCGCGGCGCATCATTTCCTCGCGGAACATGGCAGCAAAATCTGGCGGTTCCAGCAAAATCGGCGGGTAGCCGCCATTTTGGGTCAGTTCGGCCATGATCTGGCGGGCGAACGGGAACAAAAGGCGCGGGCATTCGATCAAGATCATCGGCTGAATGTGCTCTTCGGCGATATTGCCAAAAGCAAACAGACCTGCATATTCCAGCTCGCATAAAAACACCGGTTTGCCATCACGTTCGGCCTTTGCACCCAACATTAAAACGACCTCAACCGTATTATCATCCACCATCTGACGACCTATTTCGATATTTATGCTGATCTGTGGCGCATCCTGGTCTGAGCGTAAACTGTCAGGTGCATTGGGGTTTTCGAAGCTGGCGTCTTTGATATATTGTGCCAAAATACGCAGCATTGGCTGGGCAACATCACTTCCGTTCTCTTGTGGAGCGGATTCAGGAGCCGGAGTTGGAGCAGGAGCCGGTTTTGCTTTAGGCGTCTTTGCTTTCGCTTTAGCAGGCTTTTTAACTGTTTTTTTAGCGGGCTTCTTAACCGGTTTTTTCACCGGTTTCTTAGCGGGCTTTTTTTCCGTATCGTCATTTTTCTTCTTGGCCATTTGTGTCTCTCGAAATAAGTGTAAGTTTGATTTGAAAGTTTGTGCGTTGTTGTTAACATGGGCGCGAGTGGGTGGCAATTCAAGATACACCCAAAAGCACTACATCAGGAAATAATTTTCATGCAAGAAATAATTTTATATGCCGTTTTGACCGTTATTGTCGGCGCAATGCTGTATACGGTCTTGGGCAAAAATGTTGGACACGGGCCAGAGAAGGCCATTAACCCCAAAGATATTCTCGATAAGCTGGATGTGGAGAAAAAGCCAGAGCCACAACGGCAAGATTTTACCGGCCCTGCCGCCCAAGGTCTTGCGCAAATCGCTGCATCAGATCCCGGATTTTCACTACCAGAGTTTCTTGATGGCGCCAAAGGGGCGTACGGCATGATTTTGGAGGCTTTTGCTGAAGCCGACAAAGACACATTGGCGAGTTTGCTCACAGACGATGTCAGGGACAGCTATTTCAACGCCATTGACGAGCTTGCAGACAAAGGTTTGAAACAGGTTACAGACCTGGCGCGTTTAATCGACGCCAAAGTGGTCAGCGCTGAATGTGTAGGCAAGGTCGGAACAATCCGCGTGGCTTATTTCGCCGAACTGGCCACAGCCTTGACCGACAAAGATGACAAGGTGGTTGAAGGTGATCTCGATGTGTTGTCACAAGTACGAGAGGTTTGGAGTTATGAGCGTGATCTAAAATCCAAAAACCCGAACTGGAAACTGTCCGGGGTAGAGCCGCACACTTCCAACAACCCTGATAAAGATGGGCCGGATCATTCCCCCGATACTGAATAAACTTGTTTTTGTTTCCGTCCTGTTAGCCCTTGGGGCTTGCGCGACCACGAAAACGCCTGCTCCGCCTCCGGAGTCTGTGCCTGTCATCATTTCAGGTGCGCCGATCGCCGAGCCAGAACCAGATGTGGAACCAAAACCTGAACTGGAGTTACCTGACCATTCACCCGAAATGGCACCCGAGATAGAGCCAGCCATGCCGCCCGTCGTTCCACCGCAGCCGCCCGAGCCGCCCCCGCCCCCTGCCCATAGCGGGTTTTCACATCTTACCTATTGGCAAGATGCCGACCCAAGCCCGGCCCTCATGGCTTTGCAGAAAAACTGCCGTCTTTGGGATAAACGTGCGGATGATAGATGGCTTAGTTCCAAATTACCGCAATTTGGCCAGTACCGGGATTGGCGACAGCCCTGTCAAGCGGCCCAAAAGATAACCGTAACCAAAAATAACGCCATTTCGTTTTTTCAAACATTTTTCGAGCCAGTACAGCCCGGCAACAAAGCCACCACCGGATTGTTGACCGGATATTATGCGCCGGAACTCCCCGTGCGCCGTATTGCCAACAGGGAGTTTTATGAACCAATTCTGGCAAAACCCGTTGATACAAAAACGCAAAACTTGCCCCGGAAAGATTTGTCCGTCCGTTCCGCCAAAGTGCTGGCTTACGGCAAGCCCATTGATGTGTTTTTCTTACAAATTCAGGGATCAGGGCAAATCCGGTTTAAAGACGGCACGGTCTACCGCGCCGCTTTTGCCGGTCATAACAGCAAACCCTATACATCTATTGGGCGGGTATTGATCAAGCGCGGTGAAATGACCAAGGACGAAGCGTCAAAAAACTCTATAGAAAGCTGGATGGAAAAAGCTGGACCCAAGCGCACCAAAGCTCTGATGAACGAAAATGCCCGTTATGTGTTTTTCAAAACTGAGCATTTGGTACCAGGTGAAGGCCCAAAAGGGGCCATTGGTATTCCGCTGACCGCAATGGGTTCACTCGCGGTTGACTCTAAACATTATCCTTATGGCTCTGTGATTTGGGTTGAAGGAAAGTTTCCCGCCAAAGCAGGAGATTACAAGGGGGTGCAGAGCGGGAAGCTATTCGTGGCCCAGGATACGGGCGGTGCCATTAAGGGCTATATGCGCGGTGATGTGTTTTTTGGTAGTGGTTCTAAAGCCGGTGCCAAGGCTGGTGTGATGAAACACCAGGCCAAATGGACTTTACTATTACCCGTCGAATTGGCGCTCAGGCTCAAAAAAGATGTGTCGTGAATAGCGGAAGTGGCTTAAGCGAGACAGACAAAAAAATCTGGCAACAGGTGGCCCGCACCGTCAGGCCATTATCTGCAGCCAAATTGACGACAAAAGCGCCAACTCATATTCATTTGCCGCCCACCTCTGCGCCTATGTTTCGCCGCACGCTGGGCGATATCCAAATCCGCGCTGACAGGAAAGTACGCCGGGGCCAAATACAGATCGAATACACCATTGATTTGCACGACCTGACCCGAGACACGGCCTTTGCCGCCCTCAAACGCCGGCTTTTACTGGCCCATGAATGCGGCCACCGCACGGTTTTGATCATCACAGGCAAAGGCCCCAACCTGAAAGGCGTTCTGCGCCAAAGCCTGCCCACATGGCTCACCGACCCGTCTATTCGCAATATAATCTCCAGCACCGCCCCCGCCCATATTAAACACGGCGGCACTGGCGCGGTCTATGTGTTTTTGAAGCGGAGGTAAGGCGCGAAACGCCTACCCGCCGCTATTGGACAACCACCACAACAATGCGGTGCCCAGGGCAATACGGTAGAGCATGAACGGGAAGAAACTGACGCGCTCTATGAGTTTCATAAACACATAAATGGCGAAATAGGCGGCGACAAATGACAAGCTGGCGACGATTAGCCCATCTTGCCAATTGGCCGCCGCACCCATATTGCCGCCATTAAGTAATTTTAGAAACGCATAACCACCGCCCGCCAAAATCACCGGGATGGCTATGAGCATAGAAAACCGAGCTGATTCCGAACGGGTAAAACCAAGAGCGCGGGCCGCCGTCATGGTGATGCCTGAGCGTGATGTGCCGGGAATAAACGCTAGAACCTGCGCCAACCCAATGAGTACCGCCGCTTTCCAGTTCATGGTTTCAATGGTCTGGGTGCGCTTTCCCCAAATATCCGCAAGCCATAATATAATACCAAACCCGATCATGGCCCAAGCAATGATCTTGGGTGAGCGTACCGCTTCGGCCCACCCGACGGCGCTCATCACAAACCCGACAATCAATGCCGGTGGCGTTGCGATAGCAATAAATAGTGCCAATTTCGCTCTTTGGTTGTTTTGACGCTCGGGCTTAAAACTAACAAGATCAAAACTGCCATGGACGATACGCGTCACATCTTTACGGTAATAAAGCAGCACCGCGCCCAGCGAACCAAGATGCGCCATCAGGTCTATCAAAGGCCCTTGGTCGGGCCAGCCGAAAACCTTGGCAGGCAAAATCAGATGGGCCGAGCTCGACACGGGTAGAAACTCGGTCAACCCTTGGAGTAAGGCCAGTAAAATGTAATGGAACCACGTCATGGTGTTCCCTTAGTCTGTTCACAATAGCAATACAAGCGCACGGTGCGGGTGCCACAAAAAAACCGCCCAAGCTAGAATGTTCTAGGGGCGGTTTTTTATACGTATCGTGTTTAATCACATACCGTTTCGTTCGGCGTTGGACTTGCAATCAGCTTTTGATTTATAACTTTCCGAGCTTGCGCCCGTAACTTCGCCGTTAACGGCTTTGCGGCGCCAACGGTGCTCACCGCGTTTGTCCTTGTAAAGCTCCCATTTGTCTTTGCCGCCCAAATCTTTTGGGTTAGCGTTATAACCATGACGTTCAGCGTTGGCGGTACAGTTTGATTTACCCGTATATCCTTCGCAAGACGAGCCGACAATATTGCCGTTACTCGCCGTCCGTCGCCAACGATGCTCGCCGCGTTTGTCTTTATAAAATTCCCATTTATCGTTTTCACCTGCCATGAAAATCCCCGTATTTAAGTGTTGTCACCAGATCTCACGCCCGGATGCCGGGCATGCATACACGAAAACCCGGGCATTGAAAAGTGGTAAGACGGAAAAATTTCCCCCAGAGTATATCAGGGTTTATCAAGGTGTATTTGCCAGGCTCAAGACCTAGCTCTTTTGAGGCCCGCTCGACACGGCAACCATAGCGGCCCGCAAAGTGCGGTCCCCCAAAGTAAAGCCGTTTTGCATGACTTGCGCTACATCGCCTTTGATCTCATCAGAGGGTATTTGTGCAACGGCTTGATGGATGTTGGGATCAAACTTCGAGCCTTTGCCCGGTACAGGTTTGATACCGTGGCGAGAGAACACTGCGATCAAATCTTTTTCCGTCAACTCCAGGCCGTCGAGCAAATGCTTGGCATTTTCTCCGATCGCACCCCTTGCTTTGTCATCAATGGTGGAGAGGGCACGGGCCAAATTGTCGGATACAGACAGCATATCAGCCGCAAAGCGTTCGACCGCATAAATGCTGGCGGCGCGAACCTCGCGTTCCGAACGCTTTTTGATGTTCTGGGTTTCTGCCATAGCCCGTAAAGTCTGGTCTTTGGCACTAGCAAGCTCGGCTTCAAGCTCTTCTATGCGTGCCGCCTGTTTTTCAGCTTCGTTAAGTTCAGGTTCAGACGTCTCTTTGTTTTCACCATTGCTTTCTTCAGCTTCTACCGCTTTAGCCGCCTCATCGATTTGGGCTTGGAGGGCGTCTAGTTCCGCATTGCTAGGCATGTTGTCAACACTTGTATCTTGTTTTGACTTATTCGTCATCTTCTATCCTTCACTTATCCATTTCTAACAAGCGACCTATCACCGAGGCCGTGTAATCGACCATGGGGATAACCCTTGCATAATTTAATCTCGTAGGCCCAATGACGCCAAGGGCGCCAATGATGTTTTGCTGCGAATCTTTGTAAGGTGCTACCACAACCGACGAACCGGACAAGGAAAACAACGGGTTTTCCGCGCCGATAAAAATCCGTACACCCTTAGCGCCTTCCGCCTCGTCAAGCAATGCGATTAGTTCTTCCTTACGCTCCAAATCTTCAAACAAAAGCCGTATACGTTCCAAATCGGATTGAGCACCCGGATTGTCAAGGAGGCGCGCCCGCCCACGGACGATTAAAGTGCGTTTTTGTGATAATTTTTCTCCCTGACCACGCAAAGAGCCGCTCCATTCGGCAATCCCTTGTTTGACAAGGCCCGCCGCCGATGTTTCCAGGGCTGCTTGTCCAGTCTCGATCTCTGCCAAAATATCAGCGCGGGTTTGTGACAGACGTTTACCTTTTAGCCGCGCCGAGAGAAAATTGCCGGCCCGCTCCAATGCCGCAGGCATCAGCCCAGCTGGCACATCCATAATCCGGTTTTCCACATGCCCGTCCGCATAGACCAGAACGGCCAAAGCCTGGCCTGCATCCAACCCGACAAACTCCACATGGCGGAGATATCCGCTTTGTGTATCTGCAAGTGTAGGTGCCAGTACCAGCCCCGCACCGCCTGCAAGCCCGGCCAGGGATTGGGATGCCTTTTCCAAGATGGTTTCAAGCCGCATATCGCGTCCTGCCAATTGGGCATCTATGGACTTACGTTCGTCTTTAGACAAATCGCCGATTTCCAAAAGCCCATCGACAAATAACCGTAAACCCTGATGGGTCGGCATCCGCCCCGCACTGATATGGGCTGAGGACAGCAGACCAAGCGCCGCCAGATCGGCCATGGTATTGCGAATGGACGCGGCGGACAAACCCGCCTCGCCCACATTAAGCCGCGACAATGTACGCGAACCCACAGGCGCTCCGGTTTCGAGATATGTCTCGACAATATCCTTAAACACGGCCCGCGCCCGCGCATCGAGATCGGAAAGCGACATTGATGTGGCCAAGGATGTGGATTGAAAGCTCATGGCGTTTTTTAGCGCATGCAAAATCATGCGCAAGAGTTTTTGACAATTCCGTTCACAAAGCTTATGCCGTCATTTCATCAAAAAGGATCACCTATGTCAGACAACACTCGCCCAAACAACCGCGCTCTTGACGAGCTTCGCTCTATCTCTATCGAAACCGGAGTTTCGCCTTATGCGGAGGGGTCTTGTTTAATCAAGTGTGGGAACACCCATATTTTGTGTACGGCCAGTATTGATCCCGGCGTACCGCGTTGGCTCAAAGGGCGGGGCAAGGGCTGGGTCACGGCGGAATACGGCATGTTGCCGCGTTCGACCCACACACGTATGCGCCGCGAGGCGGCCCGCGGTGGCCAAGGCGGACGTACTATGGAAATCCAGCGCCTGATCGGGCGGTCGCTTAGGGCTGGTGTTGATATGAAATTACTGGGCGAGCGGCAAATCATTTTGGATTGTGATGTCATCCAGGCCGACGGCGGCACCCGCACGGCGTCGATCACTGGCGCATGGGTGGCGCTAAAGTTGGCCATCAATTATTTACTGGAAGAAGGTGTCATTGAAACCGATCCGATCACCGATCAAATCGCCGCCGTATCGTGCGGTATTGTCGCGAATACTTGCCGCCTTGATCTGGAATACCTGGAAGACAGCGCCGCACAGACGGATGCCAATTTTGTCCTCTCCAGCACGGGCGGCATCATAGAAGTCCAGGCCAGCGCCGAGGACACCCCCTTCGCCGCAGACGAATTTAGCGAGCTTATGCGCCTGGCCAATAAAGGTGTGAGCGAGTTATGTGCCGCACAGCTAGCTGCGATAAGCTGATATTTGGCCACTTCAACATTGTAAAAGCATAGCCCATGACCAGACCAACAGACAAATTATCAGAGAAGGTTCTTGGCGCACTACAAACTTATAGGGAGGAAAGCAGGGCTGCGAAAACCCATGTAGTACGCCAGCAACCTCCCCAAGAGCTTGCCCGCGTCATGCAGTTGTCAAACTGGATACGAGGCGGTGGGCTGGACGTAGATAATTACGACGATTTTTTTGCCCCCTATCTTGAACATTCCCAGCACATGCACCATCCGGGGTTTATCGGCCATCAGGTTGCGGTGCCTCACGAAGGTGCGGCCATTGCCGACATGATACACGGGGTGATCAACAACCCCATGGCGGTCTACGAAATGGGCCCCACCGCCAGCGTGGTTGAACGAGTGGTGGTCAACTGGATGCTTGAAAAATGTGGCTGGTTCACGGGCGATATAGATAGTTTTGAACCTAGTCCCAGCAATGGCGCTGGCGTGCTGACCCACGGCGGCTCTCTAGCTAATTTAACCGCTGTTCTTGCCGCCCGCGCCCATGTTGCGCCAGATGCGTGGACAAGCGGTACGCCGCAAGATTTGGCCATCATAGCGCCCGCAGCAACGCATTACTCCTTGGCTCGCGCCGTCTCCATTGCCGGGTTTGGCCAAGACGCCATCCGCTATGCGCCTGTCAACGATCTGGATGTGTTGCGCCCTGAAATGCTGGAGCAAACATATAAACAAGCGAATGACGACGGCCAGAAAGTGTTCATGGTATCCGCAAATGCTTGCACCACAGCCACCGGATTATACGACCCCATCGACGAGGTAGCGGAGTTTTGCGAAAGCCGCAATCTCTGGCTCCATGTGGACGGTGCCCACGGGGCATCAGCTCTACTGTCTGACAAAGAACGGCATTTGATGAAAGGCATCGCCCGCGCCGACAGCTTAACCTGGGACGCCCATAAAATGCTACGCACCTCGGCCCTATGCGCCGCCATACTGTTCAAAGATCAAAAATCTATGGCAGGAACCTTCCATCAAGACGCCAGCTATATATTTTACGGTGAAGACCAAATAGGTTTTGATGTCGGCCCTTATGCAGTCGAATGCACCAAATCCGCCCTAGGCGCAAAACTGTTCTGGGTGCTGGCCATGGAGGGCGAACAAGGCTTGGCCAAGTTCGTGGAAAAACAATACGCAGACACGCGCAAATTCCACGACCTGATAAACGCCCAACCAGATTTCACCTGCCCCTATAAACCCGAAGCCAACATCCTGTGCTTCAAATATGACGGTGTGAACGGCAATAAAACACAACTGGCCCTGCGAGAAAAAATCCTAGCCCGCGGAAATTTCTATATCACAACAGCCGAAATTGCAGGGGTAAGATATCTCCGCCTATCCGTCATGAATCCGCTGACCACAGTAAAGACGATAGAGGGATTGCTGGAAGAGATACGGTTACTGTTCCCGTAATTTTACATGACTTGAGCTATTATTTGTTTGATGAAATACCCCAATAGACCTGAAATAGTAGCTATTAGAACGCCGACCAGTATCGCACGTCTATTTTTTTGCCAAAATGTTTCCCTAACAACATGTGATACTGGTTTTTGATAATAATAGTACGCACAAAAAGCCATGTACAATATCAATGGAAGGAGAATTCCCAAGGCCAAAATTACTTGATAAAGGTTATTGTCCGATAGCTTTAAAAGCGCATAATATATTGGCCCCAAAAAGAGAAACACCCAAGATTTGTGAGTAAAAAAGTCGAATAATCTACTACGATAGTTTTTAAGAAACTCAGCTAAATTATGAGCCAAATCTAGTGTGTTTTTATCAACATCTTTTGTGTTCCAAATATTAAGACTGGTTCCAAACGTTCCAAAATGGATTGATATTTCCCCAATGTTTAATGTCGGTGCGCCGAAAAATAGTTCTGGGTGATCCTTTATATCTTTGAGGTCATGGAACGTCAAACCATTATTGCTTGCTTTGATTTCTAGTGATGCATCTTTAATTTTTTCGAGACGGGCAATTAAATCGCTAGCAGGTATTCTTACTGTTCCAATATCTAATTCTACCCTACTCGATGTGGATTGAGTTGGCATTTATTATATCTCCCTTGCTACTTTTCTATCTTTGTTTTATCCGCTCGCTGACCTCACGCCATCTCCATGCCATACTAACCGTAGTAAGGCTAACGCGGCGAGGAAACTTACCATTTTCTCTAATCTACAAATAAGAGTGCGAGAAAACCCCGTTATTTCAACTGGTTCTTTTGTCCAAATTATTATGCTGACAGTAACCGGAACTATTAATTATGACAACAGAGACTAACGAGAATACTTCCTTGGGGGAACCGAAACTAAGGTGAACTATAGTTATAGACACTGCTTGCGGTAATCGTCCGCACCAATAAAGAAGTGTACCCTTGATTTATCGAGGTTAGGAACTCTCTAAACGCCTGTATTCATTGCTTTTTAAAAAATAAACGCAAAATCGCATCCATGCTCTGCACATCAGGCATATTTTACGAATGTTCTTCTGCTTGTTGGACAGGTTTGATATCAACTTACCGGAGCAGGAGACGGTATGCAGGTGTTGGCAGCGAGTGATGTTCGTGTTGTCGGCCTGTCTGGCGAGAGCTGTTTAGCCCTGCCGCGTGTGAACGCGGGCTTGGGAAAGTTTTGGACAAATGTTTCCTGCTGTTCCGAGATGACTGGCTAGCTCGGCCGCCTTAAACACGTACCGCCGTGTGGCCTAACCCTCACGAAACATTTTTAGCTTTCTTCGGTACCCCGGTGAAGGCGAAACCACACGGGCCGTCCACCTTTTTAGGACAGCGAGTGAATTAATCGCAAAACGCCAGTCCGAAAGGATGCGGCGGATTTTGGGGTGCGCCCTGAGCGAAGTGGGGTAGAGGAAATTTAATTGATAGATTGTGCTTTGCCTGTTCGGCGCGGCGGCCTAAGCTAGAGATATGAAAAACCTGATCACAGATATTGCAGGCCTGAAAATCGGCAATGCCCATGACGCGGATGTGCGCACCGGGGTTACAATTGTCCTGCCGGACGCGCCCGTACTTTGCGCCGTGGATGTGCGCGGCGGGGGGCCGGGGACACGGGAGACGGATGCGCTGGGCGCGGATGGATCTGTGACCCATGTTCATGCGGTAGTGCTGGCGGGGGGCTCGGTTTACGGGTTGGAGGCGGCGTCCAGAGTTACCAATATACTGGGGGCCAAACGTATTGGCTATGAAGTTGCGTCCGCGCCCGTGCCTGTGTCTCCCATAGTTCCGGCAGCCATCTTGTTTGATAATGCCAATGGCGGCAACAAAGATTGGGGCGAGACCCCGCCGTTTGCGGCGCTTGGCAAGCAAGCCTTTAATAATGCCGCCACGAATTTCGACCTCGGTAAAGCGGGTGCAGGTTATGGGGCCACGGCGGGGCTTTACCCCGGCGGACTTGGTTCGGCCAGCGAGCAGGTTGGCGATATCACGGTCAGCGCTCTAATTGCCGCCAACCCGGTGGGTTCGCCTTATATGCCGAATACGGAATGCTTCTGGGCCTGGGACTGTGAAATAGACGACGAATATGGCGGCCGCAAGCCGCCCGCCGACTATACTCCTGCCCCGGCCCGCGACACCAAACTGGAATTCCTGCGCAAGGCGGGCGCATCCACGGTGATTGGTGTCGTTGCCACGGATGCTAAATTGACCCACGCAGAACTCCGCCGCCTTGCCATCATGGCCCAAGACGGCATCGCCCTGGCCGTGCGCCCGTCCCACACCCCCATGGACGGCGATACCCTGTTCGCGCTCAGCACAGAAACTAAGCCGGTCGCTGAACCGCGTACTATTATAGTGTCCGAGCTTGGCGCCGCCGCCGCAAGGTGTGTCGCTCGCGCTCTTAGTATTGGCATCTATGAGGCGGGCCGGTGATAGGTGCCATCTCCGAGACGCATTATGATCAGATATTACGGATCAACGAACGCTTCGTGCATTGGCTCGCGCCACTGGATAGAGATGAACTAAAACATGTGTTGGGCATTGCCAGCTATTCGCGGCAAATTAACCAGGCGCAAGGCGTCCTAATCGGTTATGGGCATGACGCCAACTACCCAGGTCATGAAAATATGCAATGGTTTTCGCGCATGTTTGACCTGTACTTTTATATCGACCGGATTATTATTGACGAAAGCGCGTTGGGGCGCGGTTATGGCAGGTTGCTGTATGCGGACATTGAAAATTTCGCCCGTGCATCCGGCTATCCGCGTTTGACATGCGAGGTCAGTATTATTCCCGACAATCCCGGTTCGCACAGTTTTCATGAACGCATGGGCTTTCGCCCTTGCGGAGAGCAAATTTATAAACCCGGGGTCAAAGCTGTGCGGTATTACGAAAAACCGCTATAAAACACGGGCGCACTTTATATGCCGCCTGTGAAATTCCTGTGAAGAAATTCCTGATAAACGTAAAAGAGACTTGCTAAAGGCGCGTAAATCAGCTTTAACCCGCTTCTCGCTCACCCAAACGCACTGGTAGCTCAGTTGGATAGAGTACTTGACTACGAATCAAGGGGTCGGGGGTTCGAATCCTCCCCAGTGCGCCATTATACTCCTCTCATTATGATATAAGTACCTGAATTCATTAGGTTTTGTCCCGCTATGTCCCGGCATTACCCAGTTTACTCAGATTTGTGTCACAAATTGGGATACAAAATGGGGTACATTGATGGCCATGATTACGAAATTAGACCAATATTTGGCAATGCGCAAAGACCGCTACTATTATTCGCGGCGGGTTCCAAAACTGTATAGATTGCTGGATGGCCGCCGTTTGGTGCGCTGTTCTCTTGGCACATCATCGCTAGAAGTTGCCCGCGCTCGCCGTGATTTATTGGCCGAGGCCGACGATCATTATTGGGCATCATTATGTGCTACAATGGGCCATGAGAACACCGATAAGGTAGAAGCGGTAATCTTGGAGCGCTATAGAGCCGCCTGCGCCAGAGCGATGGCTAAGGGGTTTATGTACGCACCCGCCGTAGACCTTGCGGCCAATTCACAGCTTGACGATATTCTAAGCCGTCTTGCCTTTATGATGAAAGATACGGGCGAGCGGAAGCAAAATGCAGAGGCCGTTCTTGGCGGGGCTAAAGTCCCGCGTATAAAACTCTCCAAAGCGTTTGAACTCTATTGCAGCCGCGCCGAAGTTGGCGAGCTTGCCAATAAATCCCCCGCCCAAGTCAAAGCATGGAAGAAAGCCAAATACCGCGCCATTACCAATTTCGTCAAGCTTGTCGGTGATTTGCATATGCACCAGATACAAAGGTTTCACGCGCAAAAGTTTTATGACTGGTGGGCGCTACGCCTACAGCCAAAAGGCGGGCAGCAGCCCCTAAAAGCCAATACAGCCAACCGTGACCTTGGCACACTGAATAAATTGTTCCGCGAGTTTTGGATACATGAGGGACAAGAGAACCGCGAAAACCCGTTTCGTAATTTACGGTTCAAACATACCTACATCGCCGAGACGCCTGTCTTTGAAAATGATTGGGTAAGAGGCAAAATTATTCAGCCCAATATTTTTGCAGGGATGAACAAACAAGCCGTATGTCTCATTTATGGCTTGATAGAAACAGGTTGCCGCCCAAGCGAAGTTGCGAACATTTTGCCAGAAAGCATAAAGCTAGACGCACCCGTCCCATACATCTCTATCAAGCCAAGAGTGGGTAGAGAGCTTAAAACCCATTCCTCTATGCGCGACATTCCCCTTGTCGGCGTTTCCTTACTTGCCTTCCAAAACTCATCAAAAGGTTTCCCTCGTTACAACGATAAGAGCCAAGCCATGTCAGCACTGTTCATGAAAGCGTTTAGGGTGCGAAATTTATTCCCAACCGAGGCACATAGAATTTACTCGTTCAGACATTCGTTCGAAAAGCGTATGTTAGAGGCGGGACTAGATTACGGCTTGCGCTGTTTGCTTATGGGCCACCACAACACAAGACCGCAATACGGAGATGGCGGCTCAATGGAATACCGCCAAAAAGAACTCCTGAAAATCGCCCATCCCGTGCCCAAAGGCTTTGAAGATAGCTTGCAATAAGCTTCGTAAATATGTTTGCGGTTATCCACTCTTCAATGTAGCCCAAGTGAGTTTGAATTTAGTCAGGTATTTTTTAAGGCGGTCGGCATCGTTTTTTGTTTTTCGTTCTTGACGAGATACGGCATAAAGAGTGCGGCCAGCTTCGCTTAAAGAATGAGAATTTTTGCAAACCTTGATGACATGAGCAAGCGCGGGCCTGTCAAATGGGTCTATTGTTTCCAATTTCTCTTGTGACATAAGGCCAAGTAAAATGTCATCAAAATGGTTGTCTCCACTCAAGCGCCATGTTTGCTTTAACCGCGTTATTTCTTTTTCCACACTTGGCAGTCCGATGCGAGACCCTTCTGCAAAAGTACAAAGGCGTGTCACCGAAGCGGTCAGGTCTCGAAAATTTGCTGTCCACTTAGCCTCACCAGAGAGTGCAAATTTCAAGTAAGCCGTGCGGGATTCCTTATTGAAGCTCATTTTGCGGTGGTTGGCGGTGCTGTACTTGTTCAGCTCAAAGTCCAAATTAGGCGCTATGTCTTCACGGCGATCTTTTAGGCCCGGGAGTTCGTAGCTCCACATATTGATACGCGCGAGCAGGTCTTCGCGAAATTTTCCAGCGGCAACCAATTCTACCAAGTCGGCAGTGGTTCCTGCAATGAGTTGAAACGCGCTTTTCACTTGAGCATCCCCGCCTACGGGGTAAAATTTTTGCTCCTCCAGGGCGCGCAAAATCATAGCCTGTTCATCAGGGCCAAGCTCTTCTATTTCGTCAAGGAAGAGCATGCCTTTATTGGCGATGCGCAATAGGCCTGCGCGATCTTTCGTTGCCCCCGCATATGCGCCGCGTTTGTGCCCAAACAGGGAAGACATTGCCGTTTCCCCGCGCAGTGTTGCGCAGTTAATCTCGACAAACTCGCCCTCTATTTGGCGGCGGCGTTTTTTTAGTTCATAAATACGCCGGGCCAAATGAGATTTCCCTGCGCCCGTTGGCCCCATCAGCAAAACAGGGGATTGTGTACGGACGGCGATGTGCTCAATCTCATCAATCAGTGCGTTGAAATGTGCATTGCGCGTTTGAATGCCTGACTTTAAAAAAGCGGTATCGGATTTGCGCTCGCGTTCAAACCGATCTGCAATGGCATCATATTTAGATAAATCCAAATCTATAATAGATACGGTTCCTGTGCTTTGTGCCTTGCTGCGCTTTGGCGGCGAAAGTTGCAGTATTTTGCCCGGAAGATAATGGGCTTCATTGAGTAAGAACAAACAAATTTGTGCCACATGCGTACCTGTTGTGATGTGTAGAAAATAATTTTCCTTATGGGTATCAAAGCGGTAAAGGTTGGCAAAATCAAACAAGGCCTCATACACTTCGCCTAAGTCCCAAGGGTTGTCTATGTCGACTTCATTGAGAACAACTTTGGTTTCTGGCGAGATGAGCTCTATGTCGGCTTTAACTTGCTGGGCAATGCTTAGGTGCTTGCTGTCGAGGATAAGCTCAAAGCGATCAATGACTAAATCCGCCTGATTGCACAAATCAACGCTAGGCCGCCAGCGCTCCCACCGCTTCGGCCCTCTGCCGCTATCTAAGTTGATTCCTAGGAACCCTATGGCAATATTTTTTTTCATGTAACTATTATATTATATAACAACCTATAAATAAATATAAATAATATGGATAAATTGTATTTTTTCTACCAAATTTTGCGCAATAATAGATAAATATTCAATAAAAACAACGAGTTGTGATGTTTATGTAAAAAAGCATTTCCCATCATGTTCGCCGGATCGCAGATTACAAATGTTGAATGATGAAAGATTAAGCAAGTGAATAGGCACTTGCGTTCAACAAGACGGCGGAATGGTTGCCCTGCCGCACATACACGGCAGGGCAACACAGGAATAAACTGACCCTACGTCTAATGGTAGGACGTCAGGTTTTGGATCTGGAAATGCGGGTTCGAAACCAGCAGGGTCAACCAATAAAGGTCACAGGGTGTAGCTCAGTTAGGAAGAGTCCCCGGTTCCTTTAAATAGGCTGGGGCGGCGCGGGTTCAAATCCCGCTGCCCTGACCAAATATTCGCGTGGGTTCCTATTGGTAGGGAAGCCGGACTGTTAATCTGGTAGCTGCAGTTTCGAATACTGCCGCGCGAGCCAATACATCGGTAGCTCAATTGGATAGAGCGCCTGATTACGAATCAGAAGGTTAAAGGTTCAAGTCCTTTCCGATGTGCCAAAATAAAATGTACCAAAGTGTACGCAAGAGAAATAAGGAGACGAAAATGGAACAAGATATAGAAACAATAATGCAACATGCAACAGAGCATGGCTATGAAGTGATGATGGGTGAAGGTGGAGCACCAGTAAAAATGTGGACGCAGGGCGTTCCCGTTGATGATGGCGCTAAGCGTCAATTGTTACGAGCTGCACAAATGCCGTTTATTTTTAAGCATGTTGCCGTCATGCCCGATGTACATATTGGACTTGGCGCAACAATTGGCTCTGTTATCCCGACTAAAAATGCGATTATTCCTGCTGCAGTTGGCGTGGATATTGGCTGTGGTATGATGGCGTGCCGTACAAGTTTGACGGCTACAGATTTGCCAGATAGCCTTGGACATTTGCGCTCTGCGATCGAGAGGGCTGTGCCCCATGGACGAACATCTGGTCGCAGGCGCGATAAGGGCTCTTGGCATGATGCGCCCGATACGGCGCTGGTGGCCTGGTCTGGATTGGCCGAACGGTTTGATTTGATTGTCGATAAGCACAAGTCAATCGGCAAGAGCAATAACCTCAAACATCTCGGGACGCTCGGGACGGGTAACCACTTTATCGAAGTGTGCTTAGACCAGGAAGACCGTGTTTGGTTTATGTTGCACTCCGGATCCCGGGGTGTTGGCAATAAAATCGGGCGCTACTTTATTGAGCTTGCCAAGCGCGATATGGAAAAATGGTTCATCAATATCTCGGATCGGGACTTGGCTTATTTTCCGCAAGGCACGGATCATTTCGATGATTATGTGCAGGCGGTGGAATGGGCGCAGGACTTTGCGTTTTCCAACCGCACCGTAATGATGCGTAATGTCATCAAGGCGGCGCGGGAAGTGCTCAGTGTTCCGTTCGATGCAGAAGTGGAGGCGGTTAATTGTCACCATAACTATGTGTCGCGGGAAAACCATTTCGGTGAAAATATCTTTGTCACCCGCAAAGGCGCCGTGCGCGCTCGCAAGGGCGACATGGGTATTATCCCAGGTTCCATGGGAACGCGTTCTTACATTGTGCGCGGTCTTGGAAACGAGGAAAGCTTTATGTCGTGCTCACACGGCGCGGGGCGGGTAATGTCCCGTACCCAAGCCAAGAAAGAAGTAAGCCTTGAAGAACATCTGGGCGCGGTAAAACATGTCGAGTGCCGCAAAGACGCAGGTGTAATCGACGAAACCCCGTCCGCCTACAAATCCATTGACGATGTCATGGAAGCGCAGAAAGACCTCGTTGAAATCGTCTACACTTTAAGGCAAGTTGTTTGTGTGAAAGGTTAGGCGGCGGATGCCGCCTAACCAAAATAGAGAATACAATGAATAAACGTATCATCAGTATTGATGGCAGTGAAGGAGAGGGCGGCGGACAAGTTTTGCGCACGTCTATAAGTTTGTCTGCGATCACGGGCATACCTGTGCGTATAGACAACATTCGGGCAGGGCGCAGAAAACCGGGGCTTATGCGGCAGCATTTAACCTCTATCAAAGCGGCGGCAGAAATTTGCAGTGCCAAGACCGAAAGTTTGGTGCTTGGTGCTGAGGAGATAAGTTTTGCGCCAAATACTATTGAAGGCGGTGATTACCGTTTTGAAATCGGCTCCGCCGGCGGCACATGCCTTGTGGCGCAAACCATCATTCCAATACTTAGTCATGCTAAAACTGCGTCGAAAGTTTCGATTACAGGCGGCACCCATAATCTGTGGGCACCTACATTTGATTATTTAGACCGTGCCTTTTTGCCATTGTTTAATCAAATGGGCGGACAGGCAAATATAGAACTGGTTAGGCATGGATTTTACCCGGCGGGCGGCGGAGAAATAACCGTGTCGGTAAAACCATCAAACGAGACGCGCGCTCTTGCACTCACAAAGCGCGGCGAAAAGACCGGCGCGAGCATTGTTATCGTACTTGCCAACTTAAAACGTGATATTGCTAACCGAGAAATAAAATCGATCATGCAGCGTATGAATATGGACAAATCCCAAGCAAAGATTTTGCAAGTGGATGGCCCAGGCCCGGGGAATGTGGTTACGCTTGCCATTGAGTATGAGAACGTCACTGAAATTTTCGTAGGCCTTGGCCAGCATGGTGTGCGCGCCGAAGCCGTTGGCAACGGCGTCGTGGACGAAGCGCGGAAGTATTTCACAAGCGATGCAGCCGTTGATGCATATATGGCAGATCAGCTTTTATTGCCGATGGCGTTGTTTGGCGGCGGTGTGTTTACAACGTCTGATATTACAAAGCATACTCGAACAAACATAGAGATCATAAAAAGATTTTTAGATGTTGAAATTCAGACCGGTCAGTTAGAACGAAAGCTTTGGGAAGTTACGGTTTCATTGCCCGATTATTGAAATTGTTTTAGGCGAGCGTTTAATTTGTTTTGGCGAGACTGCCTTTGCTCAATCTCTCGCTCCAGCCTTTCAAAGATTGGCCAGTATATTTCGCCAAAGTCTTTGACAACCATAGCGGCTATTGCGGCGGCGTGTTCAATTTCATGTGTCGGTATGTCTTCATCATTTCTCATGCTTTGAGCATAAAATATTTTGGCAGATTTGTCGCGCAATCAATGTGAGTAAATTGGGCAATAGCGGGACATGACGGGACATAAGCGAACTCATATCCAGCCACCAATATACGAAGCGTTTTTTTGCTCATTTTAGAGTAAAATTCAAAATGAGGGCATTTTCGGAAGGGTGAGAAAAAGGACTGATTTTAAGTCACGGGGTCAGGGCAAGATAAAGGGCTTGGCCCAAAATGGGCTAAGCCATTGTCTGCACATCGTTTTTTCTGGGCCAGAGCCATTTTTGGGTGGGCCAGCGGTTCCGCGCAAACCCCACTGCCATATAGGAAAACTGCTGGGCCACGTCCCCACGTACCCCCTACATGTCCCGCTACGTCCCTGTATTTCGCACTTTTTGGGAATCCTGATTTGGTGAGTTTTAAGATTTGTGAGGGCTGTGTTTGCCGTAAAATGCAGCAAAATCCCGTAAATATATTGCTGTGTGATTATCGCAATATTTTTGTAGATTTTCACTCTAAATAGATGATTAAAAATCTCTCTAGAGTTTAGCCCGCCAAAGCATAACTCGTGCTACGCCCGCCGCCTATTTCTTTCACCAGAACACCTTGCGTTAGCAAATCATTTATATCGCGCAGGGCTGTGTCTTGGGAGCATTTGGTTAGTTTGGCCCATTTGGATGAGGTTAGTTTGCCTTCGAAACCATCAAGCAAGCGGTTAAGGACTTTGGTTTGACGGTCGTTGAATGTGCGGCCTCTGTTGCTCTGCCAGAAACCGGCTTTTTGCAGGACTTTACTGAGGATAATTTCTGCGCCGTCAAATGCGCGGTCAAGGCAGCCCAGGTACCATTCCAGCCAGTGCGTTATATCAAGCCCGCCTTTTTGGGTGCTTTCAAGAATGTTGTAATAGTCCTTGCGGTCTTCTCGAATTTGGCTCGACATGCTGTAGAAGCGGCTGGGACTTTGTTCGGAGCGGGCGAGGGTTTGGTCAGATATGGCGCGAGCGATACGACCATTTCCATCATCAAATGGATGAAGAGTGATAAACCATAAATGGGCAACCGCAGATTTGACGACCAAATCCATGTCACCATTACCGCTGAGCCATTTCAGAAATGCCTTCATTTCTTTTTTGAGGTGTTTAGCGGAGGGGGCTTCATAGCTAGGTCACACCCAACCATCAACAACCGCTCGCTACGCCCACCTCACAGAAAGTTCCCTACAGCAAGCCGCCGAAATGATCTCCAGCAATTTGCAGAGTTTCAAGAATTGAGTGGCATCGGTGCTTTTAACCTATGACAGTGTCTGACGTCAGCGCCTATGGCACAGATTTAAGCCTGTGCTAAGAGAGAGTTTTCTCACCTTTGTTGATTGATACTAAGCTACGGCTTTGCGGTATTGTGCTGTGAGCGAAGCGAGGGAATGCCCTTGGGGTGCAAGCGCCGATGTTCGATAGTCTGTTTTTTAATCCTCTCCCTTCTGTTTAAAATTGATTGTGCTCGCCCGAAGTATGCGTCAGCAGGTGTGACATTTTTCAGGCTCTCGTGGTAACGCTTGTGGTTGTACCAAAAGGGCAGGCTTCGCACTAGTGCTCGACGAAGTTTTCGATCTGCCGTTCAAGGTCGCCGGGCAAGAAGTAATGCTCCAACAATATTCTATTTTTCAAGGTTTGATGCCAGCGTTCGATCTTGCCTTGTGTTTGCGGATGATATGGAGCGCCGCGCACATGGCTCATACCTTGATCTTTGATATAATCCGCCAGTTCGCCGGAGATGTAACTAGCTCCGTTGTCAGATAGCAAACGCGGCTTGTGAACCACATGCACTTGGTCGCAGCCAGAAGCTTGCAAGGCCATATCCAGAGTTTCTGTCACGTCCGAAGTCTTCATGGTCGTGCACAGTCTCCAGGCAATAATGTAGCGCGAGTAATCATCCA